>JBFHFJ010000023.1:0-21304 GCA_041583655.1 Haliea sp.
AGGTGCTCCGTATTTTCTTCCACGTTGGGCTGGATTATATTTTAAGCCTAAAATATAATCCAGCGTCATGGGCAAGAATCTTTGCCGCTGCTGAACAACCACTGTCAAAACAGGGAGAACACGTATGACTGCAGACCTGCTCAGGGATTTCGCATCGGCATTAGTTACCGGCGGGGTAAAAATCGTGGACCTGACCGCGACACTGTCACCGGAAACCCCGACGTTGCCGCTTCCCACCGAATTTGGCTGGGGTGAGTCCTGGCCTTTCAGCATGGAAACCATCTCCCGCTATGACGAGAAGGGGCCTGCCTGGTACTGGAACAACCTGCGCTGTGGCGAGCACACGGGCACCCACTTTGATGCGCCGATTCACTGGGTAACCGGTAAGGACCACGAGAATCACGCTACCGACACCCTGCCGCCGGAACGGTTTGTCGCGCCCGCCGTGGTTATCGACGCGGTTGCCGAAGCGGAAGCGAACCCCGATTTCCTGATGACCGTCGACTTCATCCGCGAGTGGGAGGCGCGTCACGGCGAAATCCCGGCTGGCTCCTGGGTGCTCTACCGTACAGACTGGTCGAAGAAGGTCGGCAGTGACGGCTATCTGAACCAGCACGGCGATGGCTGCCACACGCCCGGCTGGGATCCCGCGACCGTGGCGTTTCTTGCGGAAGAGCGCGATGTCATCGGGGTCGGGGTCGAGACGGTGGGCACCGACTGCGGCCAGGCCTCGGCCCAGGAACCGATGTTCCCCTGCCACAATCTCATGCACGGCGCCAACAAGTGTGGCCTGGCGAGCCTCTGCAATCTCGACCAGTTGCCGCCCACCGGGGCGATCCTGATCGCCGCGCCGCTGAAGATCCGCGAGGGTTCGGGCAGTCCGGTCAGGGTGCTGGCCCTGGTTCCCGGGAACTGATAGCGCAATGGCCGAACGTTCGTTTGCCCAGGAAGTCCTCAAGCTGCGTGCCGGGGACGGCGATGTGTTCCGCGGTGAGGGTATTCTCGCCATCACCAAGGCATTGCTGCAGTCCGGTGTCTCCTATGTCGGTGGTTACCAGGGCTCACCGATTTCCCATTTGATGGATGTGCTCAACGACGCCCGCGAGATTCTCGCGGAACTCGGTGTGCATTTCGAGGCCAACGGCAGCGAGGCAACCGCCGCGGCAATGCTCAGTGCCTCGGTCAACTACCCGCTGCGCGGGGCGGTTACCTGGAAGTCCACGGTGGGTACCAACGTCGCCTCCGATGCCCTGTCCAACCTGGCCTCTTCCGGCGTAACCGGCGGTGCCATGGTGATCGTCGGCGAGGACTACGGCGAAGGCTCCAGCATCATGCAGGAGCGCACCTACGCCTTTGCGATGAAGGCGCAAATGTGGCTGCTGGATCCGCGACCCAACCTGCCAAGCATTGTCGACATGGTTGAAAAGGGTTTTGGCCTGTCGGAGGCCAGCAATACCCCGATCTTCTACATGATGCGCATTCGCGGTTGCCACGTCACCGGCGAGTTCGTCGCCCGCGACAACGTCGCGCCCGGGTTCAGCAATCGCAACCCGGTGCAGCCCCGTCGGGAACCGGAAAAAATCATTCTGCCGCCACATGTCTACGCCCAGGAGCGGGAAAAAATCAGCCAGCGCCTGCCCGCTGCGCTGGCCTATATCAAAGAGCACAAGCTCAATGAGGTCTTTCCCGGCCGGCACCAGCAGATCGGTATCATCGTCCAGGGCGGTGTCTACAACACGGTGATCCGGGCCCTGCAGCGCCAGGGTCTCGCGGATCCGTTTGGCAACACCGAGATTCCGCTCTACGTGATGAATGTCGCCTATCCCCTGGTCCCCGATGAGCTGGTCGAGTTCTGCCGCGACAGGGAACAGGTGCTGGTGCTCGAGGAAGGCCAGCCGGAATATGTGGAGCAGGGCATTCACACCGTGCTGAGGCGGGCGAACGTGGATACCCGGGTGCGCGGCAAGGACATCATGCCACAGGCCGGCGAATATACCGGCCAGGTCACCCTGGAGGGGATTACCCGCTTCCTTGAGCAGGCGGCGCCGGCTGTCCCTCTGGCCCTGTCGTCGGTCGACGTAGAAGCCCTGCGCAATCCCCTGTCCGAAGACGACCAGCAGGCGCTGCTGGTGAATGTGCCGCCGCGGCCCTCCGGGCTGTGCACGGGTTGTCCCGAGCGGCCACTGTTTTCAGCGATCAAGCAGGTGCAGAAGGAACTCGGGCCGTTTCATATCAGCTCCGATATCGGCTGCCACTCCTTCGCCACCCTGGCGCCCTTCAACCTGGGCAACACCATCATGGGCTACGGTCTTTCCCTCGCCAGTTCCTCGGGGATTCGCCACAGTCTGCCGCACAAGTCCATCAGCATCATGGGCGATGGCGGGTTCTGGCACAACGGCCTGACCAGCGGCGTGAGCAGCGCGGTCTTCAACAAGCACGACGGCGTTCTGGTGATTGTCGATAACGGCTACTCCGCAGCCACCGGTGGCCAGGACATTCCCTCCATGGTGGAGCCGAACCAGATCATCGCCACCACCCTGGATGCCGCCTCCGCCAGCCGCACGGACGCCCAGTCCATCGAAGCGGCCTGTCGCGGCGCAGGGGTAAAGTGGCTGCGTACGGTCAGCACCTACAGCATCGACGCCATGATGGATACCCTGCGCGAAGCGCTGACCACCAGCGCCCCCGGGTTGAAAGTGATCGTGGCGGAGGGCGAGTGCATGCTGAACCGGCAGCGCCGGATCAAGCCGTTGATGAAGCAGGCCATCAACAGCGGCAAGCGCACGGTGCGCGCACGGTTCATGGTCGACAGCGACACCTGCACCGGCGACCATGCCTGCATCCGCATTTCCGGCTGCCCGTCGCTGACCATAAAACCCAATCCCGACCCCCTGCGCCGGGATCCGGTGTCCTACGTCGACAATAGCTGCGTTGGCTGCGGGGTGTGCGGCAGCAACGCCCACGCCGCGATTCTGTGTCCGTCCTTCTCCCGGGTCGACCTCATCTACAATCCCGGCAGGGTCGACAGGATTGCGGCCCGAGTGCGCGGCGCCGTCATCGGCTGGCTGCAGGCTCGCACCGCCCGCCGGCAACAGGAGACAGCGCTGTGACCAATACGTCCGGAACCATCAACATGATTCTCGCGGCGTTGGGGGGTGAAGGTGGCGGGGTGTTGACCAACTGGGTCATCGATGTCGCCGACCGTGAAGGCTGGCTCTGCCAGTCCACCTCACTCGCCGGCGTCGCCCAGCGTACCGGCGCTACCATTTACTATCTCGAGTTGTTTCCCCGGGATCGCCTGCAGGGCGGCGCCATGCCGGTGATGTCGCTGTTCCCCGCTCAGGGGGATATCGATATCGCCATCGCCTCGGAGATTGCCGAGGCCGGGCGCATGGTGCAGCGCGGCTTTGTCACGCCCGAGCGCACCACCCTGATTGCCTCGGACCACAGGGTGTACGGGATCACAGAAAAAGAGCACCTCGCCGACGGTATCGTCGATGCGACAGTGCTGCAGAGTGTGGCCGGCCAGTACGCCAGGAACTACATCCACTATGACATGCTGGCGCTGGCCAATGAACATGGCACGGTGATCTCGTCAGTCCTGCTCGGAGCCCTCGCCGGCGCCGGGGTGCTGCCCTTTGCCAAGGACAGTTACCGCGCGGTCATCAGCGCCACCGGCAAGGCGGTGGCAAGCAATCTGGCCGCGTTCGAGGCCGGCTATGAGCGGGCCAGCTCGGACGGTGTGGAGCAGTTCCAGCCGCCGCCCGCTCCAGAGGCCGATACGGCCGGGTTCAGGCTGCCCGCGGCGACCACGGCCGAGGGCCAGACCCTCCTGCAGCGCCTGCAGGGGTTTCCCGAAAGCTGTCACGAGATCCTGTACCTGGGCTTGCAGAAACTGGTGGATTACCAGGACTACGCCTACGCCCACCAGTACCTGGATGAGCTTGAATCCCTGCTGGCGCCGGGTGCCGGCAGCGATGAACAGACCCTGGTCCGCGAGTGCGGCCGCTACCTTGCCCTGTGGATGTGCTATGAGGATATTCCCCGGGTCGCCCAGCTTAAAACCCGCCCAGATCGCGTCGAGAAGATCAGGTCGGAGGTCCGGGCGGAGCCGGGGCAGCTGTTCGCGGTGACCGAATTCTTCCGTCCCCGGGTGGAAGAAATGTGTGCGCTGTTGCCTGTCCGCCTGGGGCGCTGGGTGCAGGCGTCTCCTGCCTGCCGGCGTTTCCTTGGCTGGTTTACCGGCGGCAAGCGCCTGCGTACCAATACCGTTACCGTGTTTCTGCTGCTGCGCGGGTTGGCGGGGCTGCGTCGCTGGCGCCGCTGGACCCTGGGTTACAGTCACGAGCACGCGCTTATCCAGAGCTGGCTGCAGGCGGTGCGGAGTACCGCGGGCAGCGATCAGGCGCTGGCGCTGGAACTGGTTGAGTGTGGGCGCCTGGTCAAGGGCTACGGTGACACCCGGGCGCGGACCACCGCGCAAATGCAGGCTATCCTGGCCCACGCGGCAACCGGTTCAGCCTCCGCAGCCGGGATTGCGGCCCTGCGCGAGGCCGCGCTGGCAGACGATGAGGGCCGGGCGTTTGCCCAGGCCATGGCTGCCTAGCGTCTACTTGATGTTATCGGGGTTGCGCTCGGCGAGGATATCGATCGTAAAGCGCATCACCCGTTCGTTGTACTGGTTGAAAGCCTCGTTGCGGCTCTTGATGATACCCCAGCGGTCGCGAATGACGCGGTCGGGTTTCTCAATCACCTCGTAGGTATAGGTGATGGTGTGCCCGGGCCGCACCGGCAGGAACCATTCCAGGTCCTGCAGGCCCATGCCGGCACCGTTGCGCCGCCCGTCCTGGACACCGCGGGCAAAGTTCTCCATATAGCCAACCATCAGTTTCATCCACATGGCAGTCAGCTGCCAGCCGGGCGCCACCAGACCGCGATAGGGTGTCTCCAGCGCCGCCTCGGGGTCGGTATGGTAGACCTCAGGACTGTACTTGCGCCCGAACTCGATGATTTCCAGTTCACTGAAGGTGTGCGAGCCGAAGACGTGGAATTCCCCGAGGGGAATATCCTCGAACCAGCGACTGCGGATGTAAGGCCTAGCCTGCACGGGCAGTTCCCTCCATGGTAACCAGCAGGCGAGCACTGAGCTCGATGACGGCCTTGCTGTGCTGGTTGAAGACGGTGACATCGAGGTCCAGGGTGCCGGTGCCGGCCAGGCGCGACGTCGCCTCGCGGCCAGTGACGGTGACCCGGGCCGACAGGGTGTCGTCGGCAAACACCGGCATTTTCCAGCGCATTGCCGGCACTGCGGATATTCCCGCTATCGGCAGGTCCTGGCGGTGCAGGGCATCTGTGAGCAGCCGCATCATCAACGCGGCCACCTGCCAGCCGCTGGCGCACAGGCCACCGAAGATGGAACCGGCGGCGGCGTCGCTGTCCAGGTGGTAGGGCTGGGGATCGAACTCGGCGGCGAACTCCAGGATATCCTGTTTGCTGATGGCCAGCTGCCCGGTTTCAAACTGCTCACCGGGCTGGATGTCCTGCCAGTATCGGGTCATGTCGACGGCGTCCTCTGCGACTCGGGGATGGGTCCCGCGGTGTCGCGGCGCAGGAACCAGCGGGGGCTACCTTAAACCATCCCTGTGCCGGCCGTCCATTGCCGGTTGCCGGTGCGTCAGGAGCCCGTGAACGCGGCCAGCGCCTGGCGGGCGATGATGGTCTGCTGCACTTCCGAGGCACCCTCGTAGATGCGCAGGGCGCGGATGTCCCGGTACAGGGACTCGACGATATTGCCCCGGGTCACACCTTTGCCGCCATGCAGCTGCACCGCGGCGTCGATCACCTGCTGGGCCGACTCGGTGGCGTGCAGTTTCGCCATGGCGGCTTCCCGGGTCACCCGGTCCGCCACGCAATCCTTGGTCCAGGCCGAGCGGTAGACCAGCAGGGCGCTGCTGTCGATGGCCAGTGCCATGTCCGACAGCTTGCCCTGCACCAGCTGCAGTTCGCTCAGGGTGCCGCCGAACAGCTTGCGGGTGGTGACATGGGCCAGGGTCTCATCCAGGGCCCGGCGCGCCATGCCCAGCGCCGCGGCAGCCACGGTTGAGCGGAACACATCCAGGGTCGCCATGGCGATACCGAAACCGCGCCCGGGCTCGCCTATCCTGTTCCCCACGGGCACCCGGCAATCGCTGAAGCGCAGGGTGGCGAGAGGGTGGGGGGCGACCAGGTCAATCCGCTCGACCACCTCGAATCCGGGTGTGTCCGCCGGTACCACGAAACAGCTGATGCCCTTCGCCCCCGGGGCCTCTCCGGTGCGGGCAAAGACCGTGTAGAAGTCGGCGATCCCGCCGTTGGAAATCCAGGTTTTCTCGCCGTTCAGCACATAGCTGTCACCGTCCTGGCGTGCACTGCAACTCATCGCCGCGACATCGGAACCCGCCTCTGCCTCGGACAGGGCAAAGGCCGACAGCGCCTGGCCAGCGGCCACCGGTTGCAGGAACCGCTGCTGCTGGTCAGGCGTGCCGAACAGGGAGATCGGCCCGCTGCCCAGACCCTGCATGGCGAAGGCAAAGTCCGCCAGCGCGTGATGGCGGCCGAGGGTCTCGCGGATCAGGCAGAGGCTGCGAACATCGAGTTTCTCCAGCTTGCCGCCGCCGCTGGCGGGAACTGCGTAGCCGGTGAAACCGGCCTTGCCGAGGCCGCGAACCAGGTCGATACAGGTCCCGTCGAGGTCTTCGTGTTCCCGCGCCACCAGTGCGGGAACATGGGCGGTAGCCCAGGCGTCGATCTCTTCTGCCAGCGCACGGTGCGCCGGGTCCAGGAAGGGCCACTGCAGATAGCTGCTGTCACTCATGCCGAATCTCCTCAGTTGCCCTCAAACACCGGGCTCTTTTTTTCCACGAAGGCGTTGTAGGCGCGGACGAAGTCGCCAGTCTGCATGCACAGGGCCTGGGCCTGGGCTTCCGCTTCGATGGCCTGGTCCACGGACATGTTCCACTCCTGCTGCAGCTGGGTCTTGGTAATGCCGTTGGCGAAGGTCGGCCCGCGGGTGATGGCCTGGGCCATGGACAGAGCCGCGGCGTAGGGGTCGTCGCTGACGCTGTTGAAAAATCCCCAGCGCTCGCCCTCGTCGGCTTTCAGTGAGCGCCCGGAGTAGAGCAACTCGCTGGCGCGGCCCTGGCCGATGATTCGCGGCAGAATGGCGCAGGCGCCCATGTCGCAGCCGGCGAGTCCGACCCGATTGAACAGGAAGGCAACCTTGGCGTCCGGGGCCGCGTAGCGCAGGTCGCTGCTCATCGCGATGATCGCGCCGGCACCGGCGCAGATGCCCTCGACAGCGCTGAGCACAGGCTGCCGGCAGGCACGCATCGCCTTGACCAGGTCACCGGTCATGCGGGTAAAGGCCAGCAGCTGTTGCATGTTCATCCTGGTCAGGGGGCCGATGATTTCGTGGACGTCGCCGCCGGAGCAGAAGTTGCCACCGGCACCGCGGATGACCACGGCGTGGATATCCTCCGCGTAAACCAGGGCCCTGAACAGGTCGCGCAGTTCAGCGTAGGAGTCAAAGGTCAGCGGATTCTTGCGCTCCGGCCGGTTGAGAGTAATGGTGGCGACGCCATCGGCGGCCTGCCACAGGAAATGTGTTGCCTGGTAATCAGCGAGTTGCGAAGTCTGCATATCGGTTCCTGTCTGGTGATTGGATTCTGTGGCCTCAGCCGGTTTCGCCGCCGCTGATCGACAGCGCCTGGCCGGTGATCGAACGTGCCGAGTCGGTGCACAGCCAGAGTACCGCATCGGCGACCTCCGCGGGCTCGATCAGGCGGCCCTGGGGATTGGTGTCGGTAAACGTCCGCAGCGCCTCGGCCTCCGAGCGCCCGGTCTTGTCGACAATTCCGGCGACGGCGTTGCGGATGATGTCGGTATCGGTGTACCCGGGGCAAATGGCGTTTACCGTCACTCCCCCCTTTGCCAGCTCCAGTGCCAGGGCCCGGGTCAGCCCGAGCACGCCGTGCTTGGCAGCGCAGTAGGCGCTGACATAGGCGTAGCCCTTCAGAGAAGCAGTGCTGGCGATGTTGATGATACGCCCCCAGCCCCGGTCGCGCATGTCCCCGACGACCTGGGCGCAGCAGTGGTAGACCGCGTTCAGGTTGACGTCCATGACCTGCTGCCACTGCGCGGCGGATATTTTGTGGAATGGGCTGGTGGGCGCGGCACCGGCACAGTTGACCAGGATGTCGATGGGGCCGAGGGTCTCGCTGGCAGATGTGAATGCGGCGCTGACCTGTGCCGGATCGGTGACATCGCAGCTGATGCAGTGGTGCCGCTCACCGAGGTCAGCCACCGTGGCTTGCAGGGCCTCCAGGCGCCGCCCCAGGAGGCTGACGCGATAACCCTGGTCCAGCAGGCTGCGGGCGATGGCGGCACCGATGCCGCTGCCCGCGCCGGTTACCAGTGCGTGCCTCACAGGGGCGCGCCCGCTTCCCGTGCCCGCTCCAGATTGAGATGCAGCTGGCGGTAGCCGAGGAAGTACTGGTGCGGTTCAGCCACCCCTGTACCCCGGTATCCCATTTCCGCGGCGGCGCGCAGGGTCCAGTTGGGGTCCGCCAGATGCGGCCTGGCGAGGCAGACCAGGTCGGCGCGGCCGGCGGCGATGATGCTGTTGACGTGGTCCAGCTCGTAGATATTGCCCACGGCCATGGTGGCCATGCCGCCCTCATTGCGGATGCGGTCCGACAGCGGTGTCTGGAACATGCGCCCGGGGAGGGGGCGCGCGGCATGGGAGACCTGGCCGCTGGAGACGTCGATGATGTCTGCGCCCGCATCGCGGAACGCGCTGGCAATGGCCACGGCGTCATCGTCGGTGTTGCCGTCCTCTCCCATCCAGTCGTGGGCGGAGATGCGCACGGACATCGGCCGCTCGGCGGGCCAGACCTCGCGCATGGCGCGGAACACTTCCAGCGGATAGCGCAGGCGGTTTTCCAGGCTGCCACCGTACTCGTCGGTGCGCTTGTTCTGCACCGGGGTGATGAATGCCGAGATCAGGTAGCCGTGGGCAGCGTGCAGTTCCAGCATGTCGAAACCGGCGCGGGCGGCGCGGCGCGTGGACTCGACAAACTGCTCCTTGACCATATCCATTTGCTGCCGGCTGATGGCCTCGGGTACCGGGCTGTAGGTATCGTAAGGCACTGCGCTGGCGGACAGCAGCGGCCACTGTTCTGCTTTCGGCAGGGGTTCATCGAGGATGGCCGGATCCCATTTCCAGGGTTCCTTGGTGGCGCCCTTGGCGCCGGCGTGCCCGAGCTGTATGGCAAACCTGGCTTTGGTGTGCCGATGCACGAAGTCCACGATGCGGGTCCAGGCGGCCTCCTGTTCGTCATTCCAGATACCGGCGCATCCGGGAGTGATGCGACCTTCGGGGGACACATCGGTCATTTCGGTGTAGACCAGCCCGGCGCCGCCCTTGGCGAGGCTGCCATAGTGCACGAGGTGCCAGTCGTCGGGCAGGCCGTCGACAGCGCTGTACATCGACATTGGCGAGACCACGACCCGGTTGATCAGGGTCATGTCGCGCAGCTTCCAGGGCAGGAACATCGGCGGAATGGCCTCGTCGCACTGCTCGCCCAGAACCTGGCGGGCGAGGTGCTTTTCCATGCCCTCCAGCCACGCTTTGTCGCGCAGGCGCAGGTTTTCATGGCTGACCCGCTGACTGCGGGTCAGCATGGAGTAGTAGAACTGCTTGGGCTCCAGGGCGCGGGCATAGCGGGGGACGTTTTCGAACCACACCATGGCGTTGCGGGCGCTGTTCTGCAGCCGCAGGGCATCGATCTCACGCTCCGCCTGGTAGGCGTGCACTGCCTCCGGCACCGGGACCCCGGAGTTCAGGTGCTGCGCCAGTGCGATGGCGTCCTCCAGCCCCAGCTTGGTACCCGAGCCGATCGAGAAGTGGGCGGTGTGGGCGGCATCCCCGATCAGGACGATCCGGTCATCCTTGACCCAGTTGCGGCAGAGAACCGCGGGGAAGTTGATCCACGCCGAACCGCGGATGTGGGCGGAGTTGGTCAGCAGTTCGTGGCCGTCCAGGTAGGCGGCGAAAATACGCCGGCAGGTTTCCGCGCTCTCCTGGTGGCTCATGTGCTCGAAACCAAACGCATCGTATACATCCGGGTTGCATTCGACGATGAAAGTCGAGGTGTCCTGGTCGAACTGGTAGGCGTGGGCCCAGATCCAGCCGTGCTCGGTTTCTTCAAAAATAAAAGTGAAGGCGTCGCGGAAGGTCTGCTTGGTGCCCAGCCAGACAAATTTGTTGCTGCGTACGTCGATGTCGCACTGGAAGGTTTCAAGGTCGCTGTTGCGGATTTTTGAGTTGAGGCCATCGGCGGCGACGATCACATCCGCATCGGCGAAGCGGGTGTTGACATCCTCAGGGGAAAATTCGGCCTCAAAGTGCAGTTCCACGCCAAGTTCACGGCAGCGCTCATGCAGCATCTGCAGCATGCGCATACGGCCCAGCCCGATAAAGCCGTGGCCGTCGGAGCGCTGCACCTGGCCCTTGAAGTGGCAGTCGATCATGTCCCAGTGGATAAACTCGTCGACGATGCGCCTCGCACTCACCGGGTCGGCCTTCATCAGGTTTTCCACAGTCTGGTCGGAGAATACGACGCCCCAGCCAAAGGTGTCGTCCGGGCGATTGCGCTCGTAGAGCTGGACATCGTGGGAGGGGTTCTGCAACTTCATGCAGATGGCCAGGTACAAACCAGCAGGGCCACCGCCCAGGCAAACTATCTTCATAGGACTCTCCAACTTACCGTCAGGGCGGAGCGACTGCTCGCCAGTGTGACAACAATAGTTTAAGCTTAAAAGGAATCCGCATTATAGTGCAAACATTTTATGTTTAAAATATATGGACCACTCCATGACAGCTAAGTCGGCCAGTAGCCAGCGGCTGAACCATGAAACCCGTCTCCACGAGGATGACCACCATTCGATCAAGCTCTGGTTACGCCTGCTGACCTGCTCCAGCCTCATTGAAGCGCGCTTGCGCGGAGCATTGCGCGAGGAGTTCGACACCACCCTGCCGCGCTTCGATTTCCTGGCGCAGCTGGAGAGAGTGCCCGAGGGCCTGACCATGGGTGAGTTGTCCCGCCGGCTCATGGTTTCCGGAGGGAACGTCTCCGGAATCGCCGCGCAGCTGGTGGGAGAGGGCCTGGTGGATCGCAGTCCGCTGCCCGACAACCGCCGCACTTTCATGGTGAAACTGACCCCCAAGGGGCGTCGGGCCTTTGCCCGCATGGCGCAGCGCCATGAGCAGTGGGTCATCGGCCTGCTGGGACACCTCGAAGTCGACGAGGTGGACCAGCTGATGGCGTTGCTGGACCGGGTCAAGCAGGGCGTGCAATAGCTTCCTGCCCGGGCGTCTTGCACAGCAAACATTTTATACCTAAAATGTTTGCTGTCGAGAATTGGAGCCCTGCCCATGTGGAAGCCCCCGGAGAGAATCAAGTACACCGCCGTTGAAGACGACTGGCCTGACCGCGCCGAGGCTGCGGCCAGCCTGTTGTTTTCACCCCTCAAGGTTGGGCCGCTCAGCCTGGAACAGCGCACCTGGGTGCCGGCGATGGTGCCCTGGCGCTCCAACGAGGCCGGGGAAGTCACCGAGGATGTCCTGCAATGGTACGAACGGTTTGCCCGGGGCAAGCCCGGGGTCATTGTGGTCGAGGCGACCGGTATCCGCGACGTCCCCAGCGGTCCTTTGCTGCGTATTGGTGACGACCGCTATATTCCCGGGCTGGCCAGGCTGGCGGACACTGTGCGCAGGGCCAGTGGCGGCAAGACCCGGTTATTGATCCAGCTGATTGACTTTCTGACCATCCGCCGCCGCCCCGAGCCCGGGAAGTTCCTCGACCGGTTCCTGCAGATCACGCCGGCGCACCGCCGCGCCCTTGACCTTGAAGACGCGCCGGAGGCCAGTGTGCGCGAGCGTCTGCACAGCCTGGATCCCGAGGCCCTGCAGGCGGTGCTCAGCGCCAAGGAATGGGAGGACATGCATTACGGCTACCGGGAGCGGGTCACCGATACCCAGGTCCCGGCGATCGCCGAGCTTCCGGCAACTCTGCCCGGGCTGTTTGCCCGGGCCGCTTCCAGGGCTCAGCAGGCAGGGTTCGACGGTGTTGAGCTGCACTACGCCCACGCCTACACCATGGCGTCGTTTCTCTCCGCTACCAACACCCGGGGCGACGGCTACGGTGGCAGCCGGGAGCAGCGGGTCAGATTGCCGCTGGAAGTCTACGAGGCGGTGCGCGAGGCAACCGGCCCGGGCTTCGCGGTTGGCTGCCGTTTCCTCAGTGACGAGATAGTGAGTGGCGGCAGCGGTCTGGCCGATGCCGGCTATTTCGCCACCTGCTTTGCGCAAGCGGGAATGGACTTCCTCTCCCTGTCCCGGGGCGGCAAGTTCGATGATGCGAAGCAGCCGAAGGTCGGTTGGGCGGCCTATCCCTATACCGGCAAGAGCGGCTATGAGTGTATGCCGGGATATATCTCCGACCAGCAGGGTCCGTTCGGGCGCAACATCGGCCCGGTTGAAAGCATTCGCCGGCAGCTGCGCGGGTCAGGCCTGGAGACGCCGCTGGTCGTGGCAGGGGGTATTTTCGGGTACCGGGCAGCGGAAGATATCCTGCGCCGCGAACAGGCCGATATTGTCGGTCTGGCACGCCAGGCCCTGGCGGACCCCGACTGGTTTGAAAAAGTCAGGACCGGCCACGGTGCCGAGGTCATTGTCTGTCGCTACAGTAACTACTGCGAGGGGCTGGACCAGAAGCACAAGCAGGTTACCTGCGAGCTTTGGGACCGCAAGGATCTTGATGAGCCCGGTGTCAGGTTGAGCCAGGATGGCAAGCGGCGCTTGCTGGCTCCGCTCTGGAATGCCCCCGACGATTGAGCTCAACCGCGGCGGATCGAGGGAAACCGCGCCGCGAAGCTGGCGCCGGCGCCGGGCAGCGGGCCGTTGCCGCCCTCGAGATTCTTGGTGATGTACTCGGTGGATGCCGGGGCGAGCAGCTGGTACAGGTTGCCGGTGAGGGCCAGGGCCTCGGCTCCGGGCCAACCCGGCGGCAACAGCTCTTCCGGGAGCGGGGTGTCGTGGAGCAGGGCCCGGCGAAAATCGTGAATCAGCAGCGTGCGCACCGTGAACGCGACCTCAGGATCCAGCTGCTGTTGCCGCGCTGCCCAGCGCTGCAGGGGACGGAAGTTGTCGAGGAAGGCGCGATAGGCTGCCGCTGTGGCATCAAGTTGCCAGCTCTCGTGAACCAGCTTGCGCAACCGCCTGGCCGAACCCAGTGTGGAGCTGGTGGCGTCGAACAGCATGACCTTGTCGCCGGCATCGAACTCATCGAGGGTTTCCCGCAGGGCCCGGCCCGGGCTGCCGGGCTTGGCAAAGGTGCCGGGAGCGATCGCGCGGAAACCCTGCCAGTTCAGGCTGCGGCGGAAGTTTTCACGGTCCGCTTCGGCGATAGCGAGGGGGATGAGAATTTGCCAGTGTCCTTCCCAGGCGGTGTCCTCGGTGGCATAGATGCGCCGGGCGGCGCGTTCGTATTCAGCGTTGCCATGGGCGGTGAAACGATAGTAGCTGCGGCGCCCAACCCGGTCGGCCTCCAGCCAGCCCTCCTTGACCAGCCGAAACACTGAGGTTCTCACCAGGCGCTCGTTTACGCCCAGAGCTGCCAGGGCATGGACCAGGCTGCCCAGCCAGAGGGTGTGCCCGTGCTGCGACACAGTATCGCCGAACAGGGTGATGATCAGCGAGGTAGCGCGCATTGGTTTGCGGGCCCTGAAATTTTCCAGCAGGCGCCTGACGGCCGGCGGGTGTGCCACGTGTGTACCTCTCTGGCTCTGTCGTGATAATGGCTGGCCGTGCCCGGCGGCCTGAGGACGCATGATACAGCGCCTGGAGACGATTACACAGCTGCGCCGCATTTCCAGAAATGATACATAAATATTGATAATAATGACAAATGCGTATTATATTTGCGGGCACAATAAATCTGCCGTCCGCGACCACGGAGCCTCCATGAGCCACATCCCCTGCCTCGAACCGCTGCATGCGATTGAATCCGCAAGCCTGGATGAGTTGCGCGACCTGCAGCTGCAACGCCTGCGCAAGTCCCTTCACCACGCTTATGAGAACTCGCCGGTATACAAGGCGAAATTTGACGAACACGGTGTCCACCCCGATGACCTGCGGGCCCTGGAAGATCTGGCCAGGTTTCCCTTTACCACCAAGAGCGACCTGCGCGACAACTATCCCTTCGGTATGTTTGCCGTGCCCATGGACAGGGTGGTGCGGGTTCACGCGTCCAGCGGTACCACGGGGAAGCCGACGGTGGTGGGGTATACCCAGGGTGATATCGATATATGGGCGGACGTGGTGGCCCGCTCCATCCGGGCCGCGGGTGGCCGCGCCGCGGACAAGGTGCACGTCTCCTACGGATACGGCCTGTTCACCGGCGGCCTGGGGGCCCACTACGGTGCCGAGCGCCTGGGCTGCACGGTGATTCCGATGTCCGGTGGCCAGACCGAGAAGCAGGTGCAGCTGATCTGTGATTTCGACCCGGACATCATCATGGTGACCCCAAGCTACATGATGAATATCGCCGATGAGCTGGACAGGCAAAAAGTGGATACCCGCAAGCTGGCGCTTCGCGTGGGGATATTTGGTGCCGAGCCCTGGACCGATGCCATGCGCCGGGAAATGGAGCAGCGGCTCGATCTCGACGCGGTGGATATCTACGGGCTGTCCGAGGTGATGGGCCCGGGCGTGGCCCAGGAGTGTGTCGAGAGCAAGGACGGGCCGACAATCTGGGAAGACCACTTTTACCCCGAAATCATCAATCCCGAGACCGGGGAGGTCCTGCCCGACGGTGAAGAGGGGGAGCTGGTATTCACCAGCCTGACCAAGGAGGCCATGCCGGTCATTCGTTACCGGACCCGGGACCTGACCCGGCTGCTGCCGGGCTCAGCGCGCACCATGCGGCGCATGGCCAAGATCACCGGGCGCAGCGACGACATGCTGATCATCCGCGGCGTCAACGTCTTTCCGTCGCAGATCGAGGAGCAACTCCTCGCCGTGGAAGGGCTGTCACCGCATTATTTCATCGAGGTGAGCAAGGAAGGGCACCTGGACGCGATGGAAGTGCATGTGGAAATGGCCAGTGCCGCCTCAGCCAGCGCTATGCAGGACGCGGCCAGGGCCCTGCAGCACCGGATCAAGTCCATGATCGGCATATCCACCGCCGTAAAACCGCACGCGCCCGGCGTTATTCCGCGTTCCGAGGGCAAGGCCAGGCGCGTGTTCGACAAGCGCCACTGAGGCCTGCCCCCGGGCCGCGGTCAGCCCCGTCCGTTGAGCGAGGCCAGGCTTTTGCCCGCAGCGGTCAGGTCCTGGAGCAGCGGCGCGGGCTCCCATTTTTCATCCCCGGTGAGCTCGCGCAGTTCCCGCAGGCGGGCGATCACTGCGTCCAGGCCAAGGCTGTCGGCATAAAACATCGGTCCACCGCGCCAGCTGGGGAAACCGTAGCCGTTGATGTAGACGATATCCACATCGCTGGGCCGGGCCGCGATACGCTCCTGGAGAATGGCCGCTCCCTCGTTGACCAGCGCAAGAATCAGCCGGTCGACAATCTCGTCGTCCTTGATCTCGCGCTGCGGCACCTGCCACTGTGCTGCGATTCCGCGCAGTAGCTCCTCCACTTCCGTGTCCGCCTGGCGTGCCCGGGTAGCCGGGTCGTACCGGTAGTAGCCGGCACCGGATTTCTGCCCCAGGCGGTCCATTTCCACCAGGGTGTCCGCCAGCGCGGACTCCAGCACCGAGCGCGGCTCGATACCCTGGTCCCGGCGCGAGCGGTAGCCGATGTCGAGCCCGGCCAGATCGCCAACCGCCAGCGGCCCCATGGCCATGCCCCAGTTTTCCATCGCCTGATCGACCTGTGTCGGTGTGGCTCCCTCGAGCAGCAGCAGCTGTGCCTGGCGACCGTAGGCCTGCAACATCCGGTTGCCAACAAAGCCGTGGCAGACACCCACCGCAACCGGAATCTTGCCGATGGTGCGGGCCAGTTTCATGAAGGTCTGTACCACGTCGGGGGCGGTTTTTTCCGCGCGCACCACCTCCAGCAGTTTCATCACATTGGCGGGGCTGAAAAAGTGCGCGCCGATAACATCTTCGGGGCGGCGGGTGGCGCCGGCGATGGCGTTCACGTCGAGATAGGACGTGTTGGTCGCCAGAATACAGCCTGGCTTGCAGGTGGCGTCAAGTTTGCGGAACACCTCCTGTTTTACAGCCATGTTCTCGAACACCGCCTCGATGACCAGGTCTACCTCCGCGATATCGGCGTAATCCAGCGTCCCCCGTATATTCTCAAGCCAGCCTGCCACCGCCTCGGCAGTGAAGCGGCCGCGCTTCACCGAGTTGGCGTAGTTCTGGCGAATCTTTTCCAGGCCCCCGTCCAGGTAGTCCTGGGTGGTTTCTACCAGGGTCACCGGGATGCCGGCGCTGGCGAAGCACATGGCAATACCTCCGCCCATGGTGCCGGCTCCGATAACCGCTGCGCGCCGGACCTGGCGCAGGGGTGTGTCCGCCGGGATATCGGGGAGCTTGCCGGTGGCGCGCTCGGCGAAGAAGACGTGGCGCAGGGCCGCGGACTGGTGCGACTCCTTGCAGGCGAGGAAGCATTCGCGCTCGCGCGCCAGGCCATCGGCCAGGCTGGCGGTGAGCGCCAGTTCCACAAGTTCAGCGATATAGCCGGGCGCCGGCTGGCCCCGGTACCTGCGCGCGGTTTGCTGCTGGTGGCGCTGCAGAAAGTCAGCCTTGGCGGGGGCGGGCACCGGGCGCTCGCCGGTCGGACGTGCAGGCACCGATTGCGCCAGCAGGCTGCGCGCCCAGTGGATGGCAGATGACTCCAGTTCGCCCTCCAGGACCTGGTCAACGAGGCCCGCGTCCAGGGCCTGTTGCGCGCGGATCGGCGCACCGCCTGTGATCATCTCCAGAGCCAGCTCGGGCCCGACCAGTCGCGGCAGGCGCTGGGTCCCGCCGGCACCGGGCAGCAGGCCCAGCTTGACCTCGGGAAGCCCCAGTCGGGCGTCGGGCAGGGCGGCGCGGTAGTGACAGGCCATCGCCAGTTCCAGGCCACCACCGAGGGCGGTGCCGTGCATGGCGACCGCAACCGGTTTGGGGAAGCTTTCCAGCGCGGCGATTACGTCGGGGAGGCTGGGAGGCTGGGGCGGCCGGCCAAACTCGGTGATGTCCGCGCCGGCGATGAAAGTCCTGCCTGCACAGAGCAGAAGCAACAGTTTGCTGTTGTCTGTGCGCGCCTGCTCCAGTGCCTGGAGAATGCCCTCGCGTACAGGTTGCGACAGTGCATTCACCGGCGGGTTGTCGATACGGATGATCCCCAGGGTGTCGTCCAGCGCATAGTGTACGGCCGTGTTGCTCATGTTTTCTCCTCGTTCAGGTCAGGTCCGGGGCGCTCAATGGTCGCCCAGAAGTATTACATAAAGCTTTACAGAAGGTAATGATTGTGTATCATAAATCCCGGTCTGGCGCGGTGGTCAGGCGGCGGTAATTCCCGCGACGCATAATACAGGAGATACGCATCATGAAGTTGCACAGTTATGTCAGCGGCCAGTGGCAGGAGGGAACCGGCAGTGGTGTCACAGTGCATGATGCGGTTACTGGCGAAGCGGTGTGTATCGTCAGCAGCGAGGGTGTGGACTTTGCAGCGGCGGTGCGCCATGGACGCGATGTGGGCGGGCCGGCGCTGCGTGCCATGACCTTTCACGAGCGCGCCGAGGCGCTTAAGGCGATGGCGAAGCACCTGATGGCGCGCAAGGAAGATTTCTACGCGCTGTCTGCGCGTACCGGAGCGACCCGCGCTGACGGCTGGGTCGATATCGAAGGCGGCATTGGCACGGTGTTCTCCTACGCCAGCCTGGTCAGCCGGGAAATGCCCAACGACGTCCTCATGGTCGAGGGCGATGTGGAGCGCCTGTCCAGGAACGGGACCTTTGTCGGCCGGCATGTGCTCACTTCCAAGCCAGGCGTGTCGGTGCATATCAACGCGTTCAACTTTCCTTGCTGGGGCATGTTGGAAAAGATCGCCCCCAGTCTCGCGGCCGGCGTACCGGTGATCGTCAAGCCGGCAACCCCCACCGCCTACCTCACCGAGGCCATGGTGCGGGAGATCATTGCCGGCGGTTTCTTTCCCGAGGGCGCAATCCAGCTTGTCTGCGGTTCGGTCGGCGATCTTCTCGAGCACCTGGACGAGCAGGATGTGGTCACATTTACCGGTTCGGCTACGACCGGGCGCAAACTGCGCAGCCACCCCAACCTGGTGGCCAACTCGGTGCCTTTCACCATGGAGGCCGATTCGCTGAACTGCGCCATTCTTGGTGCAAGCGTTGCGGCGGACGACCCGGAATTCGACCTGTTCGTCAAGGAAATCGTGCGGGAGATGACGGTCAAGGCCGGGCAGAAGTGTACGGCGATTCGCCGGATAATCGTGCCCGCCGCCCAGCTGGACGCGGTGACAGCGGCGCTGCAGGCGCGCCTGGAGAAGACCACCGTCGGTGACCCCGGAGCAGAGGGTGTGCGCATGGGCCCGCTGGTGGGGCGCGACCAGGCCCGGGACGTGCGCGCCAGCGTCGAGCGTCTGGCGACCGAGTGCGAGGTGGTCTTTGGCGGTGGGGAAACGTTTGCCCTCACCGGCGCCGACAACAGCAGCGGCGCGTTTTTTCCGCCAACCCTGCTGCGCTGCGACGATCCGCACGGCAAGACGCTGGTACATGAGGTCGAGGCCTTTGGTCCGGTAAGCACCCTGATACCCTATCAGGATATCGACGACGCGATTGCTATCGCCCGTCTTGGCAAGGGCAGCCTGGTCGGTTCCCTGTTTACCCATGACGACAATGAGGCGCGGCAGGTCATACTCGGCACTGCCCCCTGGCACGGTCGCATGCTGATCATCAATCGCGATTGCGCCGGTGAGTCAACCGGCCACGGCTCACCGCTCGCACAGCTGGTCCACGGCGGCCCGGGGCGTGCCGGTGGTGGCGAAGAACTGGGTGGGCTGCGCGCGGTGAAGCACTATATGCAACGCACGGCTCTGCAGGGGTCGCCGACGACGCTGATGGCCATCACCTCGGAATACCACGCTGGTGCCCGGTCCTACTCGGATGACGTGCACCCCTTCAGGAAATACTTCGAGGACCTGCAAGTCGGCGAATCCCTGCTGACCCACCGGCGTACAGTCACGGAAGCGGACATCGTCAACTTCGGCTGTATCAGTGGTGATCACTTCTACGCCCACTTTGACGAGATCGCCGCCCGCGATTCATTCTTCGGCAAGCGTGTTGCCCACGGCTACTTCGTGATCTCGGCAGCGGCGGGTATGTTCGTGCACCCCGCGCCCGGTCCGGTGATTGCCAACTACGGCCTGGAAAACCTGCGCTTCATTGAGCCGGTGGCGCCCGGGGACACCATCCGTTCCCGTCTCACGGTGAAGAAGAAGATCAAGAAGGCCAGGCGCGGCGAGGAAAAGCCCAATGGCGTCGTCGTCTGGGCTATCGAAGTGACCAACCAGGCTGATGAGCCGGTAGCCATCTACGATATCCTGACCCTGGTCGAACGCCGCGAAGATTGAGGAGGGAACTGCTCATGGCCTGGGAAAACATCGAGTTCACCATCGACAAGGGTGTGGCGAGGCTGGTGTTGAACCGCCCCGCGGCGCTCAACAGCTTTACCGCCGCCATGCATGCGGAAGTGCGGGACGCGTTGACCTGCGCCGCTGACGACCCGCAGGTACGCGCGGTACTGCTGACCGGTGCGGGGCGCGGTTTCTGCGCCGGACAGGATCTCAACGACCGCGCGGTTTCCGCGGGAGACGCGCCGCCGGACCTGGGCGATTCAGTGGACAAGTATTACAACCCGCTCATTCGCCTGCTTACCGGCATGGAAAAGCCGGTGATCTGTGCGGTCAATGGCGTGGCGGCAGGCGCAGGCGCCAATATCGCCCTGGCCTGCGACATTGTCATCGCCGCGCGTTCCGCAAGTTTTATTGAGTCCTTCGCCAAACTCGGCCTGATTCCCGATTCAGGTGGTACCTGGATATTGCCACGCCTGGTCGGCATGGCCCGGGCGAAAGGTCTTGCGATGCTGGGGCCGAAGGTGACAGCAGAGCAGGCCCTGGCCTGGGGCATGATCTGGCAGGTGGTGGAGGACGATGAGCTCCAGGCTGCCGCACTGGAACTGGCAGAGACCATGGCCACCCAGCCTACACGCGGTTTCGCTTTGACCAAGCAGGCCTTCGCCGCTTCAGCGACCAACAGCCTGGGGGAGCAACTCGAACTGGAAAAGGAATTGATGCGCACCGCAGGCAAGACCGCGGATTATCGGGAAGGCGTAGCCGCCTTTCTGGAAAAACGTCCTCCGCGATACCGGGGGGAGTAATGGATGAATGCCGGGAGTTGGCCCAGGCCTGCGGCAGAGCGCTGTGGGAGGGCGACCATGCCTGTCGCGCGCTGGGTATTACCCTGGTCGATATTGCAGCCGGCCGCGCCACCATGAGCATGCGGGTGCGGGCGGACATGGTCAACGGTCATGACATCTGCCACGGTGGCCTGATTTTCACACTCGCGGATAGCTGTTTCGCTTACGCCTGCAACAGCGATAACCACAACACTGTTGCGGCCGGTGCCCGTATTGAATTTCTCGCCCCGGCCCGACTTGATGATGAATTGACCGCATCCGCCATTCAGCTCCAACAGGGCCGGCGTAGCGGGGTGTATGATGTCACCGTCCGCAACCAGGCGCAGCAAATCATCGCCCTGTTTCGCGGCAACTCCCACCGTATCGGGGGACATCTTGTCAACATTTCAGCTGGAGAGAACAACTGATGCAGGAAGCCTTTATCTGTGATGCCGTGCGCACCCCCATTGGCCGTTACGGCGGCGCTCTGGCCACTGTGCGCGCCGACGACCTGGGAGCGATACCCCTGCGCGCATTGATGGCGCGCAACCCGGGAGTGGACTGGACCCAGGTTGACGATGTCTGGTTTGGCTGCGCGAACCAGGCGGGCGAGGACAATCGCAACGTGGCGCGGATGAGCAGTCTCCTGGCTGGCCTGCCGGTGACCGTGCCCGGGGTTACGCTGAACCGGCTCTGCGGCTCCGGTATGGACGCCATTGGCAGTGCGGCCCGGGCGATCAAGTGCGGGGAGGCTCAACTGGCGGTTGCCGGCGGTGTCGAGTCCATGTCTCGCGC
>JBFHFJ010000024.1:0-21049 GCA_041583655.1 Haliea sp.
AAAGCGTGCAAAGTTCTGCCAGTCCAGCGCGATCAGCAGGTCGATTTTGGCCGGAATCGTGGACACCGGTGCGCTGCCCACACGCAGGACGGCAGCCGATTCGCCACCGCGAATCTGGGGGCTGAAGGTCTTCTTCAGCATGCCGTAGCCGCCGCTCCCCGCGACCAGCCGCAGAACCAGTTCACCGGTCGAGATGGCGCCGGCGCCGCCACTGCCGCTGATCGCCAGGGTGAGAGTCGTCATAATTCTTCCGTTTTATCGTGTGCCCGAGCGAAAAACAGTCAACTCGAGTATAAACACAATAGTGCAGCGATCAATGTCAGCGCTGCCGGAGGATGCGCACCGCGGCGGGAAAATTCATCAAATTTGCCCTCCGGAGATGGTATGGTAGGCACTCCCCTGGAATCGCGCGGACCATTCACCGCTCGGCGTGAAAACGCTGGCTGATGTCGGCTCGTTTCTCCAAAGGGCGAGTTGGCGTTTTTCCACAGCGTCAGGCAAAAGTACGTCGAGCAGCCCCTGTTTGCCACCGCGATGAGGCCCAGGACACAAGGTTACCCCGGTCATGCACTCCCCGCTCCTCAGCACCAAACTGTTTGTGCCACTGCCACGCCCGGACCATGTGGACCGCAGACGCCTGCTGCACGCGCTCAACTCGGGCAGCCACCGGCGCCTGACCCTGATTTCCGCCGGCGCCGGTTTTGGCAAGAGCACCCTGCTGGCTGCATGGCAGCCCGAGTGCGGGCGGAACATGGCCTGGCTGTCGCTGGAGGCTGACGACAACAACCCGGCGCGATTCCTGCGCTACCTGCTGGCGGCCCTGCAGCGCGTTGAGCCGCGGTGGGGAGAGGAACTCGCCAGCGTACTTGCGGCAGACCCGGGAACCGACGCGCGCGGCCTGCTCACCGCGCTGGTGAACGATATTGCCGCCCTGCCGGTGGCAACCGTGCTGGTGCTGGACGACTATCACCTGATTACCAGCCAGGCGATACACCAGGCCGTCGACTTTCTGCTCACCCAGGCCCCGCCCTGCCTGCATATCGCCATTGCGACCCGGGAGGACCCGCCCCTGGGGCTGGCCCGCCTGCGCGCCCGGGACCAGCTGACCGACCTGCGCATGAACGACCTTCGCTTCACGCCTGCCGAGGCCCGCGAATTTCTCAATCGCACGATGGGGCTTGAGCTTGGCGACAGGGAAATAGCTGCACTGGAGGCACGTACCGAAGGCTGGATAGCAGGGCTGCAGATGGCGGCACTGTCACTGCGCGGCCGCAGCGACAGCGCCGCATTCATCAGCGCCTTTGCTGGCAGCCACCGTTTCGTGCTGGACTACCTGGTGGAAGAGGTACTCCAGCGCATGCCGGCACCCACTCGGGCATTTCTCCTGCAGTGCGCCATTCTCGACCGGCTGACAGCTCCCCTGTGCGATGCCGTCACCGGGGGCAGCGACAGCGCCGCGCGCCTGCTGCAACTGGAGCGCGAAAACCTGTTTATCGTGCCGCTGGACGAGCACCGGCAGTGGTTCCGCTATCACCACCTGTTTGCCGATGTCCTGCGCATGCACTTGCAGGAGCAGGACCAGTCTCCGTACGCCCTCCACCGCAGGGCGAGCCTGTGGTACGAAACGGAAGACATGGCAGAGGATGCGATACGCCATGCGCTCGCGGCAGGTGACAGGGAGCGCGCCGCAAGGCTGCTCGAAGATGCCTGGCCAGTGATGCATGTACAGTCGGCCACGGGCGTACCTGGCGAGTGGATTGACGCCCTCCCCGCCGACACGATAAGCGCCAGTGCCGTACTCAGCGTCTATACGGCAATTGCGCGCCTGCCGGTGGACCCGGAGGCGGTGAATCGCCACCTGGCAGACGCCGAAGCCCTGATCCCACCTGCCCAAAGCCACGGCCCGGGGGAGACTGCCAATGCAGAGCAGGCCACCCTCCTTGGCATGATCGCCATTGCCCGCGCCTATCAGGCCGCAGCGCAGGGCCAGCCGGACGGGGTGGCCATGCACTGCGAGACAGCGCTCGGCTTACTGCCGGCAACCGCCTGCGTGTGGCGAGGCGCCGCATCCTCGCTGCTGGGTTTCACCCAGTGGTCGCAGGGGAACCTCGAGGGGGCCCTGGTCAGCCTCGCCGGGGGCGGTGAGCGTATGCGCGAGGGCGGACCTGAACTCTGCCATCGGCACACTCTGTCTGATGGCGGATATCCAGATCACGCTGGGGTCATTGGCCAAGGCCCAGGCACTGTGTGAGCAGGCCCTGCAGCTGTCGTCGCGCCGCACCGGTCTCGCGCCGCAGAGTAGCGGGGATGCGTGCGTACTCCTCGCCGCCATCGCCGTGGAGAGAGGCGAACTGGACCAAGCCCGCGCCCATCTTGAACATGCCGAGGGTTATGGCCCGCATGCGCAGATTCCCGAAACGCGGCACAGAAGGCATGTGGTCAGCGCACGTATCGCCGCCGCACGCGGCGACTACGCGAGCGCACTGGAATGCATCGATACCGCCGCCGACGTGCAGCAGCAGCACAACCCACTGCCGGACCAGAGGCCGGTGAGCGCATGGCGCGCCAGAATTTTGCTGCAAAGCGGCGACGTCCTGGCTGCCGGGGCCTGGGCCGAGGGATCAGCCCCCGATGGTAACGGGGAGGTCAGCTTCCTGGACGAATTCGCCCTGACCACGCTGGCCTACTGCCAGGTTGCGGTGGCTCGCTTGCGCGCCGACGCATCGCTCGCCGCAGGAGCATGTGCCCTGCTGGAAAAGCTCGCCCGGTCGGCAAGGGCCGGCAAGCGTTTCGGCAGCCTGGTCGAGATTCTGCTGCTCAGCGGCTTCGCCCGCAGGCAGCTGGGGCAGGCAGGGCCCGCCGCGGCTTCGCTCAACGAGGCGCTTGTGCTGGCCGAACAGGGCGGTTTCTGGCAGATTCTCGCCAGCCACGGCGCCGCACTGGCCGAGCTCCTGAGCAGCGCCCGGGTGGACACCCGGCAAACGAGGCTGGCAAACGCCCTGCTTGCGGCACTGGCGCCGGCAGATACCTCCCCGGAGCAGCAGTTACTCCCGGAACCCCTCAGTGAACGCGAACAAACTGTGCTTCACCTGCTCGCCAGCGACCTCTCCGGGCCGCAAATGGCCGAGCGGCTGTACATTTCGCTGAACACCCTGCGCACGCATACACGGAATATTTACCAGAAGCTGGGTGCCAGTAATCGCCGCGAAGCGGTGCGTCTGGCCAGCGAGATCGGGCTACTCTGAACCCGCATCCCTCCGGCGCCCGGCACCCTGGCTGACTCGCAAGACCACAGCAAATCACCCTGTTAATCACCACATCTGGTGAGCCGCGCTCACCATGTCCTGCCCTATTCTCACACCCGTTCGACATTGCAGCATCACGCGGCTCCCGCCAGGAGCAGCCGCACCAACATATGAACGGCTATTGGAGAATCACGACATGAAAAAGGCTTCGATCATCAAACGCTCCGCGCTGGTTTTGGCCATTCTGGGCCAAGCCAATATTGCGCTCGCGGAGGACTGGACCCGCAGTGTTGCACTGGGACTGGGCTCCAAACAACTGGACAGCCGCCTGTGGCAGCGTGCAGATGAACAGGACTCGATCAGCCTGATCGCGGATATCGGCAAAGCAAGCTGGCCGGTCAGCATCGCTGTCGATCTGCACGGCACCGGCATTGACAAGAGTGACAGCGCTGATCCCTACGAAGGGTACACGGCGGAACTGCATCTGGGCGTGCGTCGTGCCTGGGATATCGGCGGTAGCGGCTTTCAGTTCTATGCCGGGGGTGGCCTTGCTTTCGGCTATGCGGAAACCAAGTTCGGGGCGAACCCCGAACTCTCGGGCGATGGACGCGGTACCGGCTACTGGGCCGGCCTGGGCCTGCGCTACCGGATCAATCAGCGGTTTTCGGTTGGAACCGATTTTCGCTACGCCGATTTCGATATCAAACATCTGGATGACAGCGACACGTCCGGCAGCCGGCAATTCAGCATCACCGGGACCTACCACTGGTAGAACCCGGGAAACCGCCTGACCTGACCCTTTCGGAGCTTGCTATGACGTCCGCCAGCCGTGGCTATCGTATATCAGTCAAGAATCACATCGACCATCGCTGGCTTGCAGACGTGAGCGGCGCTGAACTCAGGCATACCCCCGAGGGCAGCAGCGTGCTGTTGTTGCCGGGGATAGACCAGGCCGCGCTGATGTCACTGTTGCGGCGTCTGCATGACGGGGGTATCGCGGTTCTTTGTGTCGAGACTCTCACAGCACCGCTTCGACCGCCCGGTCGAGGCGGTTGCGCATCTTCTCCGGACTGAGGGGCAGGGCAGCCATGCCCAGTTGCAACCTGAACCGGGCTGGGCCCTGGCGGCCGTGATCTGTGCGCTGACCTCTCCCGTCAGCTTTGCCCTGTTGCTCACCGTATTCACACCTCCCC
Source organism: Haliea sp. (assembly GCA_041583655.1). GTDB lineage: Bacteria > Pseudomonadota > Gammaproteobacteria > Pseudomonadales > Halieaceae > Haliea. The sequence continues at coordinate 4,439 of JBFHFJ010000024.1, forward strand.
AGCAGACGTCGATCCACATGCAGCTGCCCGCTTCCAGACATGGCGGTAGGCAAGGCCGATCGCAAGGTAAAGAGATACCAGGAGCAGGATCCGTGGATCTTCACTGAGGATCAGCAGCATGAAAACAAGCGCTATGACAACCGACCCCAGGCAGGCAAAGCCCAGCACTCGCGGGGACAAGCTGAAACCGGAAGCGGAGAGCCGCTGCGGTTGTTTCCGGGGCAGCCGCCACAGAGCCAGGCTATTCAGGATCTGGATGACAAGCAGACCGACAACAGCGACCTGCGCATAGTGCGTGATGCTGGCGCCCAGCCCCACGCCAAGCGCCGCGATTCCGCCGAGCAGGCACACAGCGTACACCGGCGCGCCCCCCCTGGCGCTCGTGCGGGAAAAGATACGCGGGAAATCGCCCGCAAGTGCTCCGGCGGCGAGGTCGCGACTGAGCCCCAGCAGAATGCTGTTGACCGAGGTGGCTGCCGCCGCCAGGACTCCAATAAGGACGCCGTGCACCACAGGCTCGGGAAAGTAGGTCCGCGAGGCGGCCACTACGGGAGCCGGCGCGCTCGCGAGCTGCCGCCAGGGTATGGTCATCGCCAGCGCGAGAGAGACAAGGCAGTAGAGCAGGATCACCACCAGGAAGCCGACAGCGATGATCCTTGGAATGTTTCGGCCAGGTTGCTTGATCTCCCCCGCAATCTCTGCGATGACCAGCACCCCGGCGTAGGAGAAATAGGCGGTGGCCGCAGCCGTAAACACGCCCTTAACTCCCAGGGGCAGCAGTGGCTGCAGCAACTCTGTGCTGCCCAGGGAAATACCCGCGGTCAGGAACAGCACGAGGACCAGCAGAAACCAGACTACCAGCGCAGCCTGGATGGTCCCCGCGACCGACACCCCCAGGCAGTTGGTGACAGTGAAAACCGCAATGCAAAGTATGGCCAACCATTGGGCTGAAAATCCCGGAATCATCAGGCCGGCATACTGGCCAAAGCCCAGGGCGATCAGCGGTATGGCAACCAGCGCCATGGAGAGAACCACCCACAGATAGATGAAGCCGAAACACCGGGACAGGTTCTCTTGCACCAGGATGAACGCACCGCCAGACACGGGATACAGAGCGCCTGTCTGGGCAACTACCAGGGAGTACAACAGCGCGGGTATCGCCGCTATCCCATAGGCGATGAATACTGCGGGGCCGGCCACGCCGGCGAGCTCTCCCGGCAGGACGAAAATGGATGCGCCCACAACATACCCGATGAGCACAAAACAGGCGCCGGCGAACCCGAGTTGTGGCGTGAGGGTAGCCTTACTCAAACCGGGAATCCTCGAACCCGCCGCACACCTCGTCGAGTGCCACTGTCAGAGTATCAACAATGACATCGATCTCTGCCGCTGTAATAGTAAAGTGAGGCGCAATCAGCAGTATGTCGCGCACCTCGCCATTGCCACCGAAATAGACAAAGCAATCCCGCTTGAGGCAGGCTTTCACCACGCGTTGTGTCACACCCGCCGCGGCGGGATAGCGCTCCAGCGTCGACCGGCTGCGAACAACCTCTATGGCATACAGGAGCCCCCTGCCCCGCACCTGTGCCACATGCGGGTGCTTGTCAAGGCGCTGCATCTTCTCTTCCATCAGGGGTGCCAATTTCGCCACTTCCGCCAGCAGCCCCTCCGCCTCGATGATTTCCAGCACTTTCTCCGCCGCTGCGCAGCCAGATGGATGCGCATCGTAAGTGTGGTACATGGGCCGCTGACCACCGGCGACAAGCCGTTGACAGAAGTCAGCAGAGGTCGCCAGTGCCGAGATGGGAAAATATCCGCCGCTGAGTCCTTTACCCATGACCAGTATGTCCGGGACCACGCCCCAATGATTCACCGCGAATGGCTCGCCGGTACGACCGAAGCCTGTCATCACCTCATCGGCAATCAGCAGGATGCCGTAGCGGCGACAGGTGGCCGCTATCTTGGGAAGGTAGTCGTCAGGGGGGACCAGCACGCCGCCGCTGGCACCGACGATGGGTTCGACGATGCACGCGGCGATGGACTGGGCACCCTCCGCCAGAATCACCGCTTCCAGCGCGTCGGCGCATTCGGTGCGACAGGTCTCCGGCCGCTTGCCCACAGGGCATCGGAGGCAGTAACAGGCCGGGGATTTCGGCAGATCCATGAGCATCGGCTCGAAAGGTTCGCGCCTGGCCACGTGGCCTCCGACAGCCAGGGCAGACAGTGAAGTACCGTGGTAGGAGACATCGCGCCCGATGACTTTCCAGCGGCCGGGTTGGCCGCTGGCGACCTGGTACTGCCTGGCAAGACGGACCGCGGAGTCAACCGCCTCGGAGCCGCTGCCCATGAAACTGACATTGCTCAGCGGTTCCGGCAGCCAGTTGGCGCGCAGGCGCTCGACCAGGCGCTCCCGCTCCGCGCTCAGAAAAGGCGGCAGGACATAGCCTGCGGCGCCCAGCGAGGACGACACCGCCTCGGCAATCTCGGGCCGTCCCCAGCCGATGTTGCCGACCGCCGCTCCCGCACTGGCATCGAGGATGCGCCGCCCGGTATCGGTAACCAGGTAGTGACCCTCCAAACCGACAATGCGCAGGCCATCAATATCAGGGTCGCCGAAGGGAACAAACGGCCAGGGTGGGCAAGCCGGACTTCTCATTGTTGTCTACTCCATGGGCAGCGTGGCGGGCGTGGGGGCGCCGCGCCGCAAAATCATTCCGGCGGGCATTTCATTGACCACCCCATCGCTCACGGCCACATGCCCATTGACCAGCACATGCAGCACACCGCGGGCATAGGCAAGCGGCGACTCCCAGGTCGAGGTGTCGGCGATGTTGTGCGGATCAAAAACCACGATGTCCGCCGCCTTGCCGACCTCGATCCGCCCGCGGTCAGCGAGCCCGAGAAAATCCGCGGGCTGCGAGCTCATTTTCCTCACGGCTTCTTCCAGACCCAACAATTTGAGCTCGCGAACATAGTGGCCCAGAACCCGCGGGAACGTTCCCGTGGAGCGCGGGTGCTGGTCCAGGCTGCTCAGGGCGTTGATGTACTTGCCATCGCTGGCGATCATGTTCCACGGCTGGACCATGATGGCCCTGACGTCAGCCTCATCAATGCCGCCCAGGGTCAGGCGAATCTCGTGCTGCATGCCAAGCAGCATGTCTGCAATGACATCAAAGCCTGTGCTGTTGTGTTGCCTGGCGATCTCCTGCAGGTACTTGCCGACATACTCTGGATAATCGCGGCTTGAGGTCACCCGGATGCAGGGGTAGCCGGTGGCACGCAGCCAGGAGAAGCCGCCATCAACACCGTTTTCGCTGAGTTCGCGAATGTCCGCACGGGAGACGGGGTCCCGCAGGGCGGCTTTCAGTTCCTCCAGCGGCAGGTCCTTCGGCAAGAACAGATCGCGCAGGAACACGGTCTTGGCGCCGTCGTAGGGATACTGGTCGGAGACGACATTCTGGCCGGCCGCCCGGGCGGCATTGACCAGCCCAATGACTGCCGAGGAGGCCCCGGCGTTGTTCAGGCACACGGCTTTGACATGGGCAATCTTCGCCGCGACACCCGCCTCTCGCCCTATGCTGATAACCTCCCTGTCGGAGCCGAGGAGGTCACCACTGGGGTCTCTCACGTGGGAGTCGTAGATTCCACCGTAGTCGGCGACCGGCCGTGTCAGGGCGACCACCTCCGCAGTATCGGCATGCATGCCCGGGAAATACATCAGGCCAGTGGAAAAGCCGACGGCCCCCATTTCCATCCCGTCCCTGACCAGGTCCACCATTCTCGCCAGATCTTCCGCCGACGGCCCCCGCGCCTGATCAAGGCCCATGACCGTCTTGCGAATGCCATTGTGGCCGACGTAGAAGGCCACGTTGGTACCGGCACCCTGGGACTGGATCCGCGCAAGCATCGACTGCAGCTGGTGCGGGGCGAACATGCCGTCGGCACCAAACACGATGGTTGTAACACCCTGTGTCAGCGCACTCTCGTTGAGGCGATTGGGATAATCCACAATGTACTCGCCGCTGTGACTGTGAGCGTCGACAAACCCCGGCGCCACCACCATACCCGTGGCGTCAATGGTTTCCGGCGCCGCTATGGCCAGTCCACTGCCGACATGGCTGATGCGACCTCCGCTGATTGCCACATCTGCCACAAAGCCCGGACCACCGGTGCCGTCCACGATTCGCCCGTTCAGGATAGCCACATCAGCCACCAGCGGGGTGCCGGCCAACGCGACCGGCGCGAGCACCGGCACCAGGGCCAGTGCCAGGGAACAGGCTCGCTGTCCAACCGCCGCCAGGAGAGTCATCCGCGAAACACCGTGCCACCGGGGATACCCTCAGGCACCCCTGGCTCGCGCGCTATCACTTTCAAAACGAGTAGGAGACTTCGAGTCCGTAAGTCCTCGGGTTGCCGACATTGTAGTCGAGCGCCCCAGGGGCAAAGGTCCCGCTGCCATAGCGCTTGTCCTTCGTGTACTCCTCCTCCAGCGCGTTGTTTACCCATGCAGTAATGCGCAGGCCCATATCCTTGTTTTCAAACCCGAGGCGACCGTTGACCAGGCTGTAGGAATCGTTGCGCAGCTCGCGGGTATTGCTCTGGTCCGAGTAGGTGCTGGACATATAGCTGTACTCCAACCTCCCGAGGAGGCCCCAGCCGCCCGCGAGAGGGTACTCGTACTGCGCCGCAAGGCTGGCATTCTGCTCGGGGGCGAGGACCATGGAATTTCCCGAGTAGTCGACCCCGGTGAGCGCATCGACAACGAAATCCTTGTACTCGGCGTCGGAATAGCCGTACATCAGGTTCACCTGCAGACCTTCCGTCAACCGGGCGGACAGTTCAAACTCGACACCATAGATCTCGGCCTTGGCGGCGTTGCTGGTACGATAAAAAAACAGGCCGTTTTCGTCCTCCAGACGCTGGACGACCTGCAGGTCCTTGTAGTCCGTGTAGAAAGCCGCAGCATTGAAACGCACCCGGTCATCCAGCAGGCTGCTCTTGAGCCCCAGCTCGATGTTGTCCGCATACTCGGGCTCAAACGCCGGGGTGGATCCATCCTCGTTGGCGAAGTCGGAGTCAAAGGCATTGAAGCCGCCCACCTTGAAACCCTCGGAATAGGTAATGTAGCTGTTAACATTTTCCGTGAGGCGATAGGTAATACTGGCCATGGGCGAAACCACGTTTTCGTTCATGCTGGCGGACTTTACCGACGGGCTGATCGGAAACACGATCAGGTTGTCCGGGTCGACGCTGTAGTCAATGGATTTCTTTTCGTAGGTATAGCGCAGGCCGCCGACAAGGGTCAGCCGATCAGAGAGTTCGTACTGCAGCTGTCCGAACCCGGCGAAGCTGTCGTTACTGACCTCCGGCAACAGCTTGCCGATACTGGGGCCCGGGAAAACCCCCAAAGGCAGGCCGCCGAAGGCGGGCAGCGAAAGTATGTTGTTACCCACATAGGTTGTTGCCGCGGCCTCAAGGTCCTGGTAAAGGTAATAGGCCCCGACGACATACTCCATGCGCTCGCCAAGGCTGGCACTGAAGCGCAGCTCCTGGCTGTACTGCTTCTGGTCCTCGTCTATGCCGGTACCGAAGATGTCAAAGGGACTGAAGTCGGAGGACTGGTAGTTGTTCCATTCAAACTCCCGGTAGGCGGTAATCGAGGTGAGTTCGCCCCCCGCAACAGCCCAGGAAACTTCCAGCGACGTTCCCCAGAGATCGCGATCCTGGAAGGCGCTCGGACTGTCGGAGATCACATAGTCAAATGGGTCATTGTCGATATAGAAGGGGCTGCCGGGAACAACATTGAACGGCGCTCCGGCGTAGACAGGGGATACCACCGCGAGTTCGGTGCCGCCCTGGTGCGTCCTGTCTTTTGCCCAGTCCGCTCGCAACAGCAGGCTCAGGTCCTCATTGGGATTGAAGAGCAGCCCCAGGCGCACATTCTCGTTGTCGGCGTCGTTGTTGTCCGGCCCGGCCCTGTTTTCAAGATAGCCGTCCCGGTTCTCTGACTGCGCCGACACCCGCAGGTACAAGCGGTCATCCACCAGCGGGACGTTAAGGGCGCCGTAAAGGACAACATTGTCATAGTTACCGTAGTTTATCGCCAGCTCGCCGCCAAACTCCTCCGTGGGACGCCTGGTTTCAAACTTGATCGCACCTGCAATCACATTCTTTCCATACAGCGTGCCTTGCGGGCCACGCAGCACCTCCACGGACTCAAGGTCATACAGGCCGGTATTGATGGTCGTGGGCCGCGCCATGTACACACCATCGACATAGACGCCTACAGTCTGGTCGACGCCGATATTGTTGGCATCGGAAACGATACCCCGAATCGTGATCTGTGTGGCTCTGATGGAGCCGTTGGTGTTGTAGTTGAGGTTCGGAATGAAATCCACCAGGTCCTGCAGGCGAATTACGCCGCTATCCTTCAGGGCATTCGCGGAAAAGGCCGTGACTGACAGGGGCACATCCTGCAGGTTCTGCTTGCGCAACTGTGCGGTCACCACGATTTCTTCCAGCGCGGCGACTTCCGGCGTGGCTGCAAGCGCCAGAGCCGGAGCGGCGCTGCAGACCAGTGATCCAATTCCCGCCAGAAGCCTGCCTTTGCCACTCAACACGCTCTTGCGTCCAAACTTGTCAGCGTTTTTCATTGAATAATCCCCTATATATAGAATGACGGATCTGTTGATTAGTGTCTTCTGGATTTGACCGGGCGACATCAGCGCGTGGTGAACTCCTCCAGCTCTCCTCCCAGTACCCTTGCCGATATCACGGCCTCCAATTCATCGGCAAGAGTGGGTGACCTGTTCTCATAGGTGTTGACGAGTACAACCACCGTGAGTCCCTGCGCGGGAAAATAGCTGAGGACGCTGCTGAATCCGTTGATACCGCCAGGATGGATCAGGGAAAGGGCGCCATCTCGCTCAATAGCTGCAATACCCAGCGCATAATTCATGGGCAGGGTCTCGCCGCTGTCCAGCTTTCCCGGGGTAACAAGCTTGCGATAGGCGTGTGAATCCAGCAGCAGACCTTTCTCGTGCAACGCGCGGTTCCATCTGTAGAGATCCTGCGCCGTCGACAACAGGGCACCGGCCGCATAGGGTACGGTCATGCTCATCGGATCCGCGTTTAACAGCTGGCCCTGCGCACCTACCTTGTAGCCCCTGACCCTGCCATGCACCAGCTGCTCGTAGCCCGCGTAAAACGAGTTGTTCATGCCCGCCGGCCCGAAGAGGTTTTCCTCAACGTATTCGCCGTAGGCCATCCCGCTCACCTTTTCGATGATCAATCCCGCCAGGTAATAGCCGGCGTTGGAGTAGTTCCATCCCTCACCGGGATTGAACTCCAGAGGCTTGTCCTGAAAAAAAGCCAGCATTTCCCGCGGGAGCAGCTCTACTCGCCAGTCGGCCATATTCACCCTGCGCCCCGGCCATACAAGGCTTTCCGCCTTGCCCGCGCTGATGTAATTCGGGATACCACTGGTGTGGTAGAGCAGGTCCTCGATGGTTATGACCTGCCCGTGGGTCGGATACTCGGGAAGGTACTGCGTAATGTCATCGGAGAGTCTCAGCTTCCCGGCCTGTTCAAGCTGCAGCAGTGCAACCGCGGTGAACTGCTTGGTCAGGGAGCCGATCTGGTAGACAGAGCCGGCATGGGTATGGAGGCCGTTTTCCAGATCCGAGTGACCGTAGTAGCCGGTGAGCAGCAGGTCATCACCTTTCCCAACCAGAACGGTAGCACCCGCCGCCGGCGCCGAATCCAGAAGCTTGCTGACGTATTCGTCCAGCCAGGACACCAGCTCTTCTTTCGCGGGTTCCCCTCCCGCGCTAGCGCCGGCGCCGCCCAGCAGCAGAGCCAGCCCCAGGGCCAGAGTCATCCACAGTTCAGATATCCGGGGAATTACCGGGCGCCTGGCATGGGCATTCAGGCGAGTCATCCTGAGTTTCATCAATCATCCACCTTTACTGGAAAGTCGACATGGGAAAGCGTTGTACCTCCGCGGAATACATCCAGCACCGGATCACCCGAGGCCGGGATGCGCTCGAAAACAGATGCATCGTGACCGCCGATCGCAATCCGCAGTCGATGGCCGGCGTCAATCTTCACCGACGTGCTGATCAGGCCAATCCTTACCTCGGCAACCTCGCCCACGGGCATGGGCGCGGCGTCTTCTCGCGCGAAGGAGTGGTAGGGCCCGACCTGATAATAGGGAGGGCGAGTCTCGGGAATCTTGCGATGAATGGCCCTGAGGATCCCTTCAGTGATGTAGGTCACCGTGCCGTCCGGAGCAACATCCTCGAAGTAGACGAAAAAGGCCACATCCGGCTCGCTGGACCTGACCTGGAGCGTCACCACCGGCGCGCCGGTGATCTCCAGGGCAGACTCCAGGGGCGCGCTGTCGTAAACCAGGAGCTTCTTGCCCTGGGCGGCGCGGTCGCTATAGCGGATTGCGTTGCTGCCGCTGAGGTTGGCCAGCCAGCGGTTCCGCGGCCCGGTCGTGGCGCTGAAGTCCACCCGATAGGAGTCGAAGGACGCTTCCTCTGGCGGCTGGCGAGACAGGCGCTGCTCCTCGGCGAGGTACCAGCGCTGCGTCTCGATGCCGCGAGGAGGCCAGACATCCGTTGTTTTCCACTTGCCCTCACCCATGGTGAAGTAGCGGATACTGGAGGGCTCTGGCTCGGCGTCCTCCGCCGAAAGGAACTTGCGCAGAAAATCCAGGCGCTCTGCGTACTGTTCACGCCGCCCGGGCCGGGGAGCGGCGTCCGCGGGCGCGTACTGATCCGCACTCTGACTGCCGCCATGATTGAACGGGCCGATGATGAGTTGCTGGGGATTGCCGATGGAATTGTAGCGGGCCAGCGCTCCATCCACGGTGGCCGCATCCAGCCACCCCACCCACACCTGCATGGGCACCCCCGAGCGCTCGATCGCCGCCAGGTTGCCGGCAGGAAACTTGGAACGGAAGGTCCCGTCCGCGAAGGAATCGTCTGCGAACTCGGCATCCGCCGTTACCGCCTGAATGTCGTAGTTGGTGCGCTGCCGAAGGAGCCCGGCGAGCTGGTCACCTTCGGGATCGGCATCCACGGGCTTGATGCCCTGGACCCACAGCCGCGACAGAAGGCATCGCCAGCCAGGGCCGCCAGCACAACCCGTGTTGCTGTCCAGCAAGCGGTTGGACTCACCCCAGGCCCGGATAAACTCCCGAGCCAGCACACCGCCCGGACGAACCAGCCCCGTGTAGCCATCGAAGTCGCTGAACAGGGGCGCGACCGCGCCGACTGCGGGGTTCCCCGTGGCAAGCAGCATCTCCGAGGCCGTCCCGGGATAGGACACCCCCATTGCGCCAACCTTGCCGTTCGACCAGGCCTGGCTCACTGCCCAGTCCGCCACCTCGGACTGGTCCGCCACCTCTTCCGGGGCAAACTCCGCGCGTCGCGAACCACCGGAGGCACCACTTCCGCGGGCATCAACCATGACCACCGCAAAGCCCGCATCGTTCATGGCCTGCACTACAGGGTGCACTTCCCTCAAGCCGAGGCCCAGTGCAACGCGTTTTACCAGGCCCGGGAGTTGTGCGCGGCCATAACGGGTGAAATACAGCAGCGCAGGTACTCTCTGCCCCGAGGCAAGATCCTCCGGCAGCCAGACATCCACGGCTATCTGGATACCATCGCGCATCGGAACATACAGTGAGGTATTGCGCTTGAGGCCCATCGGCACTTCCACCTGGCCCTCGGTAGGCAGGAAATAGCCGACCACGGCCAGGGCGAGGGAGACCAGCGTCACCGTCGCCAGCACTCGCAGCACGCCGCTGCAGAATCTACCGCTGCGTTTGTTTACCGTGGTCATGGCAGACAGGTTCTCCCCGGGTCCGATTGAGCGGATGACGGGCGTCTTTACCCGAAATCACCGCCAGCATAGCGCCGCCCCCGGCCCGGTTTCGCCGCAACTTATAAAGTGGGAACACATATCCGCGATTTCGCCACGGCTGTGGGTACAGCAGTACCACAAGGGAAATAACTGCATATAATTCATAGAGTTATAAAATTCTTGCGGATAGCGAGGGCACGCCTTCCGGCGACGGAGGAGGCTAAATCTACTCCCGGTTTATAAGTGCGGTATCGAGGACCGCAGCAGAGCGCTAGATTTCACCCCACGAGACAACAGGACTGGAAGCTGGATCGCCATGCAAACTTCCTCTGCTAGCACCCCCGGGCAACGCCCACGGACACGCCGCCTTCTCAGGCTCGGGCTGACAACATTTGCCGCGCTGGCACTGCTGCTGACCGTGGTAGTTCTCGCCTGCTTCGTCCTGCTGCGTGCCTCGGCGATCGACTACGATCGCACCATCGCAGTTGCAGGGGTAGACGGCCCCCTGGAAATCGTCCGCGACCGGAACGCCATACCCCATATCTATGCCGAATCGCTGGGAGATGCCTATTTCGGCCTCGGCTTCGCACACGCCCAGGACCGGCTCTGGCAAATGGAAATGATGAGAGCCGCCGCCAGGGGGCGCCTTTCGGAGATTTTCGGTGAAGCCACCCTGGCGACCGACAAACTAACGCGCACCATCAACAGTGCGCAGGTGGCAAAGCGGAGCCTGGACCGGATGAGCGGCCAGACCCGGGCATACTTCCAGCGCTATGTGGACGGTATAAACAGCTTCCTGGACACGCGTCGCGGGCTACTTCCGCCGGAGTTCCTCCTTTTTTCAGTAGAGCCGGCGCCCTGGGAGCTGGAGGACACGGTCTACTTCTTCGCGCTGGTGGCCCTGGGCTCGGACAACTGGCAGCTTGAGTTGCTTCGGGCGGACCTCTCCCGGCACCTGAGCCCGGAGCAGATTGCCGACCTGTTTCCCGATTATCCCCGGGACGCTCCCCTGTCCCATCCCGGGCAAGGGACCGGTGACCGGCAGCAGGCCCCCGCCGCTCCGGGCCGCAGCGGACAGACTGTTGCGCTTACCGGTCTGGGCCCGCTGATACAACTGGCTCGACAACCTCTGATCGCGGCCTATCCCGCCTCCAACACCTGGGTTGTGGACGGTAGCCGAACACTCTCCGGCAAGCCGCTGCTTGCCTCGGACCCGCATGGCCCCCTGAGCGCCCCTGCAGACTACTATCTGGCCCGCCTTTCCACCCCTGGCCTTGAAATCACCGGCGTAGGCTACCCCGGGATGCCGGTGTTCGCCATTGGGCACAATCGACACATTGCCTGGGGGCTGACCGATATCATTGCCGATACCGCCGACCTCGTCGCGGAAAAAGTTGTGGAGGATCAGCCTGGCTACTATCACTTACAGGACAGCATCCTGCCCTTCGAGCACCGCAGGGAGGTTATCCGGGTCAAAGGTCGGGAGGATGTTGTTATCACGGTGCGCTCCACGGTGCACGGGCCAGTCATTTCCGATGTCATCGAGCACAGCGACCTCACGTCCCCGGAAACGGGAGAGCCCATGGTGCTCGCCCTGTCCCAGGCAACCCTGAAATACGGCAACACCAGCGGCCAGGCCTTCATGCGGATCAACCAGGCCGGGGACTGGGCCGCATTTCAGGACGCCATGACGGACTATGAAATGGCCCAGAATTTGAGTTATGCGGATACTCTCGGCAACATAGGCATGATCAGCAGTGCCAGAGTACCACTGCGAAGCCGGGGAGACGGCTTCGTGATTTCCCGGGGATGGACCATGGAATCCGCCGTCAGCGACTACCTCGCGCCAGAAAACATGCCCACAACCCTGAACCCGGAGCAAGGCTTCCTGGTCAATGCCAACAACAAGCCGGAGCCCTGGGACTACCCTTACCATATCTCCCGAGAGCACGTGGCGCCGTTTCGGGCTGAGGCCATCCAGAGGCGCCTTCTGCAGGGCGCGTCCCTCGATGTCTTCGCCATGCAGCAGCTGCAGGGAGACCTGGAGTCACTGGCCGCCACCCGACTGCTGCCGCTGCTAACAGATACCCCTGCGAGCTCCAGCAGGGCGCGTCTCGCCCTGGCGCTACTGCGGGACTGGGATCTACAGATGCGCAGCACCCGGGCCGAGCCGCTCATCTACCAGGCATGGGAGCGGCACCTCACCCGACTGCTACTGGCTGATGAACTGGCGGAGGGCTTCGCGACCTACAATGAGAGCCGACCAGAAGTCCTCGCGGAGATACTTACCCGGAAGCCGCAATGGTGCGACGATGTCCAAAGCAGCGAAATCGAATCCTGTGCAACCATGAAGGCTCGCAGTCTTGAGCGTGCCCTGGATGAGCTCACCACACAATACGGCAGCGACATGTCCGGCTGGACCTGGGGCGCCGCTCATCACGCGGAATTCGACAATGCCGTATTCACACAGGTACCCCTACTCAACCGTTTCAGCGACATCCTGCTTGCCAGTGACGGCGGCCCCCACACGGTCAACCAGGCGCGCTCGGACTACAACAGCGAAACCCCCTACCGGCAGAACTATGGGCCCCGCTATCGCCAGATCATCGACCTCGCCAATCTGGCCAACAGTCGCTACATGATTGCCCCGGGTGTCTCCGGCAATCCGTTCTCACCGTACTACGGGCACCTGGCCGGGCGGTGGCAGAAAAAACAATACTTACAGTTTCCCGAAGGAAAAGCGGCATTGCTGGACACTGCGATTGGCACCACACGTCTGGTGGAGCAGTAAATGCGCCGCGAGCGTAGAGAGAACCATGAATAATTTGAGTGTAAGCTGGACATTCCTTGGCGCCACAATGGCGATCATTCTGGGCGTGGGCCAACTCATCACGCCACGCAGGGACAGCAAGAACTACACCGCCGCCAGCCTGCTGTTTTGCCTGGGCTGCATACACCTTGTGACCTACAGCCAGAACATCGGTTACTTCAGGGTACAACCCATACTTGGGGTCGTGCAGGTTCCACTGTTCACCCTGCTGGGGCCACTATTCTATTTTTATTTTATGCGCATCCTGGATGCACGGTTTACCCTTTCCGCTAGGCATGCGCTGCACTTCGTACCGTGCTTGCTGAGCTTCCCCATTCTCCTGCCCTACCTGCTGAAAACCCACGAGGAAAGAGAACTGGCGCAGCTGGATTACATCATGCAACACGTACCGCTGTGGCAGCAGTTTCCGAACAATTTTGTGGTACTGATCTTTATCTCGGCCCTGGTGTATGTGCTCTACCCACTGCGAACCCTGACCCCGCTACTGCGTCAAAGGCTGCTCCTGGGAAGCCACTCTACCCTGGTGGCGCTGGGCTTCATCCTGTGCTTTTCCATCAGTATCCTGATGGTCATCATCTATCAGTTCAACGACAGCTCCTCCCTCAAGAAAGCGGTGACGTTCCTCTTCACCTGCTGGATTATCGCCATCTATCTGGTCAGCCAGCGCTACCCCCTCTTCCTGTCCACCGTCAGCCAGAACATCGCCCAGGCGAAGTACCGGAAAAGCCAGCTGGGCAGCCTGGATGTCAATGCTGTGCTGGAAAACTTGCGGGTACTCGAACAATCGGAAAAAGTCTTTCTGGATGAAGCGCTGACGCTGCCCATTCTGGCGGAAAAACTGGGGATCAACACACACCAGCTATCGGAGATACTGAATCATCACCTCAACACCAGCTTCAAGGACTACATCAAGAAGATTCGCATTGAGGAAGCCAAGAAGTTATTGCTGCAAAACCCGTCCCAGACCGTGCTTACCATCTCCATGGAAGTGGGCTTCAGGGCAATTTCCACGTTCAACGCGGCTTTCAAACGGGAAACCGGCTTGTCGCCGGTTGAGTACAGGAATACACACCTGGGCGCGGGACGCTGAGCAGGCTGGTCTAAGCACCCCGACCGTCGCAGGGTGCGCTTCTCACCGCTTCGGGAAAAGCCTCCTACCGCATGAAGTTCCACTCGTTCCGCAGCTGGTCCCGGTATCAATGAGCATCGGACTCAACCGGAGAAGCCATGGGTGGAAATTCGCTGAACTGCGGCAACGAGTCAGAAATCTCATACCAATCAGCCTTTGAAGATACATGCATGTGCGCCTGGGGCAAGAGTGTCGGGCTGCTGTTCAGGGCCCCGTATCTCACATGTACCATACCGGTGGCCGGTTTTTCGCCAAAAAGCGTCGATCCACAATGGCGACAAAAGCAAGAGACGGTTTCCTTGCTCCGACCGTATTTTTCCAGGTGCTGCTCTCCTTTTGTGATTGAGAAGTGTTCTTGAGGAATTCCGCCTATGGCCGTTCCTGACGCCCCGGATGACTTCCTGCACAGGGAACAATGGCAGTAGCCTGAATAAACAAATTTATCCTGAACACTGAACTCCACCCTTCCGCAGACACAACCTCCGCTGATCATTGCCATGTTAGTACCTTCAAATAGCCTGTAATAGAACCAATAATTTATCTGCTGACTTACTGTCTATGTTCTTGAGAATTGACTCTGCTTTTGCATCGAGGGTCAGCGAGGCATTCCTGAACAGTTCCTCTCCCGCGGGAGTAATCTTTACCAGGCTCACCCGGGCGTCTCTTTCATTTGTTTCCTTGGTGACAAGCCCGATTTTCTCCATGGGCATCAGCATTCTCGTTACTCCAGATGCCGTTCGCGCCAGTGCTTCAGCGATGTCTATGCGCCGAAGTGCGTGATTGGGAGCCTTCATCAGATTGAGCAATACCATGTATTCGGTTAATCCTATGCCGTGAATGGCACCTAAACTATTGTCCAGATGTTTAGAGATAATGGCTGAATTCAGCCAGAGGCTTTTGCAAATTGCCCCGTACTTGGATGCGGATTTCATAAATTTAAACTGTCCATATACTTGATTGGTGTAGTATATGCGAACATATTGCCTTGTCAACGCATTATTGGATTTTTGTGACTCGCGGGGTATCGCGGTGAGCGCGGGCAAGCTGCTGTTCGTAACGCACCAAGGTGCCGGAAAATTCCGTTCCCCTAGTCCCGCATTATCGCAACAAGACCAACTGCGCAACCCCATCCGGACCACTCCAAACAATTGCGTTCTGCTGATACTGCTCGCCGAGCGCCCGTGCCCCTTCCAGATCAAGCCCCGGGACCAGAAAGCTTGCCTCTGCTGGCCAGTCACCAGATGGGTGCCGCCCGGCACCGGGTATACAGCGCAATCCCCGTCCACGGAGCTCTGCCGCAAGAGCAGCCTGAAGCCCCCGATTGGTCTGCTCATCGACAGAGCGACTAAATGGGTTACAGGCTGTGATGAAGGCACTGCATTCGACCCGGAAACGGCTGTGAAACGCCACCAGATCGACATTGCAAGCACCGACCCGGAGAATCATGGGGCTATCGCCAAAGACCAGATATTCGGTTTCCAGATAGGCCTGAACGGTAGCAAGGTCGATCACAGAGTCAGACACTCGACAGTACCCCAGAGAGAATGGACAGCACAGGCAGCGCGGTGACGTCTTGCCGGCCAGTGACGCATGTGCGGACCTGTTGCACGCCGCGGCAGCATATCCCATCTTCGGGATGAGTCAATGCATCGCCAAGGGGCCGGCCGCGTCCAGACCCATCAGCCGCAGTGCACCGGCACTGTGCGCAAGCACCATTTTATAGCGCAGCGACAGCTATCCAGTGCTTGAACAGGGCCACGGAGACGCTGAACACCGGGTTGGTACATATTTTGCGTAGCAATTGGCTACGCTGCGAAAATGGGTCTGCCTGATGCCGGAACCCTTGATTCATATTGATTTCGACACTGAAAGCACGCTACAGGACCAGGTCAAGGAACACCTGGTCACCCTTATTCTCGGCGGCAAGCTCAGTAATGTTGAGCCGCTTCCGTCATCCCGCCGGATGGCGAGCATGCTTGGTGTGTCGCGAAACACTGTTGTGCTGATCTATGAGCAACTGGTTGACACTGGATACCTGATCAGCAAACCGCGCCGTGGCTATTTCGTCGCCCCAGGCTTCGCCAACCCGGAGTTTCTGCACAGCGAGCAGGACAACAAGGAGAGCGCGCCTGTAGCCTGGCAACAGCGCTTTCAAATTCATCCCGGGAATGATCGCAATATCGTCAAGCCCAACAACTGGGGCAGTTTCGAATATCCGTTTATATACGGACAGGTACAGCACGAATACTTTCCCATGGAGCAGTGGCGGGACTGTGCACGCAAGACCCTGCAGGAGCGCTGCAGTCGGCACTGGATAGGCGACCATGTGGACACGGACGACACAATGCTGATCGAGCAGCTGCGAACCCGCCTGTTGCCACGTCGCGGTATCTATGCCGAGGCGGGTGAAATCCTGATCACCATCGGCACCCAGAACTCACTGTATCTGCTCGCCAATCTTTTGTGTGCGCCGGGTATCAAGGTTGGCCTCGAAGACCCGGGGTTTCGGGATGCCCGCAATATCTTTGCGACCTTCGGCGCTACCCTGCACCCGCAGCCTGTTGATGAGCATGGCATTGTCGTGGATGCCGAACTCGATGGGTGTGATTATCTCTATCTTACACCCAGCCATCAGGTGCCAACCGGGGCTGTTCTGTCGACTGAGCGCCGGCAAGCACTGATCAGTTTGGCCAACGAGCGTGACATGATTCTGATCGAGGATGACTATGACGCCGAAATCAATATGCTGGACAACCCAACGCCCGCATTGAAAGCGATG
>JBFHFJ010000025.1:0-20715 GCA_041583655.1 Haliea sp.
ACTCGAAGTGGTCGACAGCCCCGTCTGCATAAAGGCGCACCTTTTCCGGGTCCGCGCCGGGCCCGCCGCTCAGCAGCAGGTACTTGAACAGCTCTTCCGGAGTGTCCTCGAAGCCGGCGGCGCGTTGCGCCGAGGTGCCCCCGCCGAGATAAAACTCCCCACCTGAAAGGGCAGCGCTGCCGCCGTAGGTGCCGGCGACTTCAAGAATGGTCACCTGCGCGCCTGCGCTGGCCGCTTCAATGGCGGCGCAGGCCCCGGCAATGCCGAAGCCCACCACAATGACATCGGTTTCAATATCCCAGCGCGGGACCTGGTCCAGGCGGCAGGGAGTGGCAGCGGAAAATCGGGGGGACACGGGCGGATTCCTCTCATTGCAGGCAGGCTCGACCGCGCAATATGTCGGGATCGGCGGGGTTTTGCAAAGCCCGGGCGCAACGGGCTGCGAACGGTTCAATATGTGATTCCAGGTGGCGATTACACTACCGGGCAACCTCCGCGGCCAGCAGCACTTCCAGGTGCGCCTGCACACTGTCCGCCAGCGCCTCCAGGTCATACCCACCTTCAAGCGAGGACAGCAACCTGCCACCGGCGCTGCGGGCGGACTCTTCGACCAGACGGGCCGTGATCCAGGCGAAGTCCTCTGCGACCAGCGCCATACCAGCCAGCGGATCTGCCCGGTGGGCGTCAAACCCGGCGGACACCAGAATCAGCTGGGGGGCAAAGGCTGCCAGCCGGGGCAGGCACTGCTCCAGCATGACAGTGCGGAACTGCGCCCCGTCGCAACCCGCCGGTAGCGGCAGGTTGATGACATTGCCCGCGGTGGGGCCGGTACCTGAATAGGGATACAGCGGGTGCTGGAAGGTGGAGCAGAACAGGATACGCTCATCGCCCGCCACCACATCCTCCGTGCCGTTGCCGTGGTGGACATCGAAATCGACAATGGCCACCCGCTCCAGGCCCCAGTGTTCCAGCGCATACAGGGCGGCAATGGCAATTGAACTGAACAGGCAAAAGCCCATGGCCCGTTGCCGCTCGGCGTGATGTCCCGGCGGCCGCACCGCGCAAAAAACCGCCCGGGCCTCACCCTGCATGAGCAGGTCCACCCCCAGCAGCGCCGCGCCAGCCGCGCGCCGGGCGGCGGTCAGGGAATGGGGGTTCATGAGGGTATCGGCGTCCAGGGGATAACTCCCTGCGGACGGGCTGCAGGCCTGCAGCCGACGCAGATAGCTCTCCGGGTGGGCGAGGCGCAGCCGGGCATCAGTTGCCAGAGGTGCCGCGAGCTGTTCCATCCGCGCAAGCAAACCGCTTTCCTCCAGCCTGTCGTGAATGGCCTGCAGGCGCGCAGGTTGCTCCGGGTGGCCCACTCCCATGTCATGCAACAGACAATCGGGGTGGCTTATGTACGCCAGCGTCAAGTGGACGCCCTCCCGCCGTCACGATACAGATTGAACACTTCTCCCTGACGGCGCTCTATATCGCTGAACACCCGCGCCGCGATCTGGCCATAGTGCCGTGTCAGTTCCGACTTGAGGGTGATCTTCTCGGCATCTATCGCTGCCAGCAGCTCCGCACGCATGCGGTCGCGGTTACGCGCCTCGTCGAACTCGTTCAGGGCGAGATCCGTTGCCAGCCAGGCGGTACCCACCAGAGCCGGAACACAGACCCAGGCCATGGGACCACACAGTGCCCCCGACCCACTGGCCTGCCCGGCGGTCGCCGCCCGGGTTCCCGCTCGCGCCGCCACCCCCGCCAGCAGCCGCCGCATGCCCACGCGGCTGACGGCTGCCGCGCCCAGGCCCGCGGCAACCCGCTTGCCGACGATTCCGGCAGCGGCGCCACCGCCAGTCCAGGACACCGGCGCCCATGCGGCCAGACTGGTGCCGGCCGGCGGCAGCGCGAGGCAGTCGGCGCCCGCCAGCCAGTTGCGGACAAAGGCCTCCTGCCCGGCGTAGGCCGCATGCACACGGTGCTGGAGTTCGGATTCCATACCGGCACCAACCGCACTGAGTGCAGGCGCCACCAGCCCATGCACATGCCGATCTACCTGCAGGCCGACACGATCCGCCAGGGAGACGTCGCTGACGCCGGCGGCCAGCACCCAGGCCAGTTGCTGGTACTGCCCCTTGAGGCTGAAGTTCCAATCCAGGAAATGCTCGACACCCTGTCCGGCAAGCGCATACGCCGCGTCGATACGCTCATCGACCATTCGGTCCAGGGCGGCGTTGAAGGCCCGCTCCTCGACATGCAGGCGTTGTCCCGCATCGGCGACAAGCCTGGCATGCTCCTCTTCGGCCATGCTCTGGCAGGGATCGACCGCGGCTGCGGACTGGCTCAGGTCAATGCGGCCAATCGTCAGGAAAATGATCGCGGCAGTGGCCAGCACCAGCGCGAACGCGAGCAGGGTGGCGCCATCCGCCACCGCCTGGCGCGGACGCCCATCAAACCGCCCCGCCAGGGTGACCGCCCCCAGCAGGAGTATCCAGACAGCACCCACCTTGAGCGCACTCCAGAGCAGCACGCCCGTCCAGGCGGCCAGGTAAGCCCAGCGTCCCGTACCTGCCACCGTTGTCGTCACCTGCATCAGGTGCCAGGCACCGGCGTCAACCGCATGGGCAGCACCCAGGGCGTGACCGACCAGCGGCACGCCAGAAGTGGCTGCGCCGTGCTCGAAAGCACCGCGCAGCACGTCAGCAAGTCCCCTATGCTGCGTGACGGGCACCTCAAGCCAGTACGCCTGCCAATACGCCAGCGCGCCAACCAGCAGCACAATGGTGCAGCGGCTGGCACAGCGCAGCGCCAGTGGAAAATGGTAGTGGGGGACCAGCTGGCTTTGCAGCAAACGGGAAGACACAGCCAGCATGAGAAGGAAAGCAGGCACGCTGGCTAGCACGATGAGCCACTCCTCGGGTCTTATCGTAGCGCCATAAAGCAACGCGACCGCGGCAGCGACCAGCGCAGTGACCACCAGCCTCAGGCGGAGCAGGAAGCCTTGCCAGAATACCCGTCTTACCCAACCGTCCCGCGTGGTCAGAGCGTTCAGGTAGGCGTGACGCTGCAAAAGGCGCAGCGGCTCAAGATACTGGTAGATCACCCAGCCCAGCACCAGCACTACCAGCGGCAGGGTCAGCGCAGTCATTTTTTGTAGCGGATAGCAGTAGAGCACGGTTAGCGCGATGGCCATGCCCAGCAGCGCCGGCAGCGACAGGGTATACCGCACGACAGATCCGGATTCCCGCCCGGCAGTTTTCCCTTTCACCTCAACCACACAGCTCATCCGCAAGGGCCCGCAACAGCCCCGCCCCGTCGCCCTGCCAGGCACTGCCATGCATGCATGCCAAAGTCCCGGGTGAGGTGGAGGCGAGACGTTCAAGCATGGGCCGGGCATGGCGGGTGTGGGAGAAGTAGTCCAGCCCCCGCCGGAATGCTTCGCTGGGTCCAAGGATATCCGCACCGGTCAGTGCTGGCAGGTCAGTACCGCCCTGGGTGAACAGGTCCCCACAGAGGAGCGTACGGGTGCTTTCCTCGCTGAGAAACCCGCACTCCCAGGCGTGGGGCAAATGGGGCGTGTCCAACCAGCGCACCGTATGCGCACCCAGCACCAGCGTTTCACCGTCCGCCAGCGCCCGGGGCTCCCGGTCCGCGAGGTCGGCTACCGACACCATGGCGGCCACCTGCCCGCACAGGGGCACCGCCTGCGGCGCCACCGCCAGCCACTCGTTGAGGGAACCACACTCGTCGGCCTCCACATGGGAGAACCCGACATAGCGCAACCGGTCTACCGGCATGATGCTTGCCACCGCCTCCCGCACCAGGGGAAACAGCTTGCGCGGGCCGGTGTGGAACAGCAGCGGCTCATCGTCCACGAGCAGATACTGGTTAAAGGAAAAGCCCCCCGCCTCCGGCAAAGGAACCGGGGTATTGATACGATAGATACCGGCGGCAATTTCATACACATTGGTGCCGCTCTGACTGTTGCTGATGGTCATGGCTGTTTCTCCCGCTGGAGGCCGCAGGTTGCGCGACCCGCCTGATCTTCCAACAATAGCCCAGCCAGGCAAGCGGCGCTAATTCCAGCGAGCGGGGGCTATCGCTGCCTCTTACCTGGTCTCGAACGCCCGGTACCACTGCGCCGGATCGACCCGGTAATAGCGCCTGAGCAGTTTGAACAGCTCGGGATGCCGGTCCCTGAGTTGATCCGGAAGTTCAAAAAAAGTTTCCGTTGCCACGGCGAAGAATTCCGCCGGCGCAGTGGCACCGTAGGGGTCCAGCAGGGTCTCCTCGTCCCGTTCGGCCGCGGCGAGAAGCGCCTCATGTTCCCGCGTCATGATTCCTGCCCATTCGTCGGCAACCGTGCCAGACAGCAGGGGGGTACCGTTTTCGCTGCCGCTTTCACTATCCAGCTGGTGGGCAAATTCATGGAGCACTACATTGAAACCATCATCGAAGTGGTCGAGATCGAGATTCACATCCTCCCAGGAGAGGATGACCTTGCCCGCACCCCAGGATTCGCCCGACAGTTCACTACTGCCGACGCTGACCGTGCCGTCCTCGTGCCACTCCTCACCCTCGCGCACAAAGGCGCCGGGGTAGACCAGAATGTGGTGCAGGTGTGGATAGATGCCCGTGCGCCGGTTAAGCAGCAGGAGGCAGGCCTGGGCAGCGATGCAGACCCGCATCTCCTCGCTGACCTCAAGGCCGCCGCAGCCGTGAAAGCGTTTGCTCGCAAGGAAGATACGCACCAGGTCCTGCAGCTGCCGCCGCTCCGCATCCGGCAAGCCAGGGTACGGTTCGAGTCGCCGCTGCAGCAGGGCATCCCAGTCAGCGGGAAAGGGCCGGGCCAGCACCCTGCGGCGACGCCAGGCGGGCAGGATGAAGATCAGCAGCGTCGCCAGTGCCACGATCAGAACCACTACCAACAGGGTCATAGGCCTACACCCTCAGGCGCAGTCAACGGGATAACCCGATACTGCGCAATACTGGCCAAAATCCGGTACGCCCAGCCCGTGAGGTGCGGGCCTGTCGGCAATCGCATGCGGGGTGTTGCTCCCTCCCGTGAATGGGCGCCAGTGTACCCCAGGCGAGGCGTCAGGGGGCGGCTCGTCAGCACATGGCGTGAGTGCTAAGGTTACCGGACATGGAGCCACCAACGGCAAAGAGGGAACGCCTGTGAAACATTGCCCGTCGACACTCACACTGCTCACCGCGGTACTCTTGCTCACGGCCTGTGCAGAGAAGCCAGCACCGGCAGTTACCCCGACAGCTTCGGTGGCAGCAACCTCCATTTCTGCTCGCCGCCTGTCCGAACATGTCCAGGTACTCGCCTCAGACGCGTTCGGTGGCCGCGCCCCGGGCACACCGGGCGAGACCAGAACCATTGCCTATCTGGTCGAACAGTTCGAGGCAATCGGAATAGAGCCCGGGGGACCGGATGGGAGCTGGACCCAGAAGGTGCCCATGATCCACACCCTGCTCGACGCTACGGGAAACCTGACGATCCACCATGGTGAGGAAAGCTACCCCTTGCTGCAGTCCGAGGACATCGAGGTGAGCACGGTGCGCGCGGACCCTGCGTTGCTGATCGACAGGGCTCCGCTGGTTTTTGTCGGCTTTGGCGTGTCCGCGCCGGAGCGCAACTGGGACGACTTCGGCGACATCGACCTCACCGGCAAGGTCGCCCTGTTCCTGGTCAATGACCCGGATTTTGCGGCCGCCGCCGATGAGCCGGTGGCGGGCCGTTTCGGCAACCGCCGCATGACCTACTACGGCCGCTGGACCTATAAATTCGAGGAAGCCGCCCGCCGCGGCGCCCTGGGCGCGCTGGTTATCCACGAAACCGAAGCTGCCGGGTATGGCTGGAGCGTGGCGTCTTCTTCCCCGGGCGAGAACTACGCCCTGGCGAAGGCGGAAGAAACGCCGGTGGCGCTGCAGGGCTGGATCCACGGCGATGCCGCCGCGCGTCTGCTGGCGACTGCCGGCCACGACCTCGACCAGTTGCGCAGCGCCGCTCGCCACCCTGACTTTACCGCCTTTGAACTGGAGGGCACGACCTTCAGCGCCAGTTTCCAGGTACAGGTCAGGTACATCAATAGCGAAAACGTGCTCGGACTGCTGCCGGGTAGCACCTATCCGGATGAGATCCTGATGGCGGCCGCACACTGGGATTCCTATGGGCAGGGCGTGCCGGATGCCGAGGGCCGCACCGTGCGTCCGGGCGCCAACGACGATGCCCTGGGTACCGCAGGTGTGCTGGAACTGGCACGGGTTCTCAAGGCCGGCCCGCCGCTGCAGCGCAGCGTGCTGTTCGCTCTCTGGACAGCCGAGGAGAGCGGTCTGCTCGGGTCCAGGGCCTACGCCGACGATCCGGTGTATCCGCTGGCAACCACCGTCGCCAATTTTACCCTCGACATCCTGCAAACGGCCGGTCTGGCCCACGACGTCATACTGGTGGGCGAAGGCCAGAGCGAACTGGAGGACGACCTGGCGCGGGTGGCCGCCAGCCAGGATCGGGTGGTCACACCCGAAAACCTGCCGGAAAACGGCCTGTTCTACCGCGCGGACCACTTCTCCATGGCGCGCGGTGGTGTGCCGGTGTTGCTGATCATGGGGATCGCCGGTGGCAACGACCTGGTGGAAGGCGGCCGGGCGGCCGGCGACCAGTGGGTCGCCGACTATGTCGGCAATTGCTATCACCAGACATGCGATGCCTGGGACCCCGACTGGAACCTGGCCGGTGCAGTCCAGGACATCGAACTGTTCCAGTTGCTGATTGAGGATCTGGGCAACTCGCGCCGCTGGCCGGCATGGAAGCCCGGATCCGAGTTCAAGGCTGTGCGGGATGCCAGCAACTCTATGAGGGAGTAGCGCCCATGATTGAAGTCAGTTATCTCGCCGTTATCGTCGCGGCACTTTCCGCTTTCCTGCTGGGTGGCCTGTGGTACTCGCCGCTGCTGTTCGCAAAGCCCTGGATGGCCGCCGCGGGCATCACTGAAGAGCAGACTCGCCAGGCGAGCCATGAACTATCCTGACATGCGGGGCAAGGTCGCCCTGGTGACCGGCGCCGCCTCCGGCATCGGCGAGGCATGTGCCCGGCAGTTCGCCGCACAGGGTTGCCGGCTGGTACTGCTGGACCGGGACGCTGACCGGCTGGGGGCGCTGGCAGCGGAGCTGGGTGCCCACGCAATCAGCGGCAATGTCACTGACGAGGAGACGGTAGTCGCCACGGTAGACGCCTGCCACAGCCACTTCGGTGGCCTGGACTACGCGGTCAACAGCGCCGGGGTGGCGGGCAAGCCGGCAGCGCTAGAGGAAACCACCCTGGAAGAATGGCAGCGGGTAACCAACATCAACCTCACCGGCGTATTCCTGTGTCTCAAACACCAGCTGCGAACCATGAAAGCGGCGGGTAGCGGTGCCATTGTCAGCATCGCCTCCGGGGCAGGCCTTATCGGCACGCCCTTCCTCGCCCCCTACTGCGCCAGCAAGCACGCGGTACTGGGCCTGACCAAGACCGCCGCAATGGAGGTGGCACGCTGCGGTGTTCGGGTGAACGCAGTATTGCCCGGCTCCACCCGCACGCCGATGCTGGAGGAATCCATGCGCCAGGGCCCAGAGCTGGAGACCATGATTCTCAACAGTATTCCCTGTGGCAGGCTGGGGACCGCGGATGAAATCGCAGCGGCGGCACTGTGGCTGTGCAGTGCGCAGGCGTCCTATGTCAACGGCCATTCCCTGGTGGTGGATGGCGCCACCATAGCCCGCTGAATTGCCCCAACCAACTCCAAGGAGCACCCGTGACCCAATTCGACTATGTAGAAACCTGCCGCTTTGACGAGTGTCAGGCGCGGACCGACCGTAACATCCCGGTTTTCATATGCACACCGCGATAGACACTACTGACCGCCCGCTTCCAGCCCTCAGGAGAAAAGATCCATGAATGCCGACGCAGGAGCCCTGCAGACCCTGTGCCCACATTGCGGCACCATCAATCGTCTTGAGCAGTCCCGCCTCGGGCAGAAACCGAACTGCGGGCGCTGCCACAAACCACTGTTCACCGGAACTCCGCTTGCCGCGGATGACGCCCTGTTCAGCCGCCTGCTGGCCAGGGAAGAGCTGCCGCTGGTGGTGGACTTCTGGGCCGACTGGTGCGGGCCCTGCAAGATGATGGCCCCGGTATTCGCTGCCACCGCCGCCAGCCTGGAACCCCGGGCGCGTTTTGTCAAAGTAGACACGGAGGCTGCACAGAGCACGGCGGCCAGCTTCAACATTCGCAGCATACCCACCCTGGCAATATTCCATCGCGGCAAGCAGCTCGTCCAGCAGGCCGGCGCCATGCCCCAGCAACAGTTCAGCGCCTGGGTCATGCAGAACCTGCCGCGTTGAGGCCGGCGCCACCACCCACGCCGACCAGTCCAGCGCACTCCCGGTCGGCAGTCTCTTGCCCGAATTCGCCAGATAACTCACCATAGCGGCGGACGGCAGCCCAGCTTGCCGAAATGCCAAACCCGCCCGCGGGCACCAGGAGACGCACATGCGACCAGTCAACGGGATCATCACCGCCGCGCTGTGTTGCCTGCTGTCCAGCCCAAGCCTGGCTGCCAGGGTCCATGTCGCCGTGGCCGCCAATTTCACGGCTGCGATGACGGAGCTCGCTGCCCGGTTTGAGGAAAGCTCCGGGCATGAGGTGATACTCTCCTTTGGGTCATCAGGGAAGATCTTCGCCCAGATCCAGCACGGCGCACCGTTTGCAGTATTTCTCTCGGCGGACCAGGACAAACCCATGGCGCTGGAAGCGGCGGGGCTGAGCGTGCCGGGGAGCCGCTTCACCTACGCGGTCGGCGCGCTCGTACTGTGGTCAGCCACGCCCGGCTTCGTAAACGATGCCGGAGCCCGCCTGAGCAGTGGTGACTTCAACAAGCTGGCCCTGGCCAATCCGAAACTCGCGCCCTATGGTGTCGCGGCTGTGGAGGTGCTGGACGCACTGCAACTCAAACAGGCCACGGAACCCAAGTGGGTGATGGGTGAAAGTATTGCCCAGACCTACCAGTTTGTAGCGACCGGCAATGCCGACCTCGGTTTTATCGCGCTCTCGCAGATCATTGACCGCGGCCGCAGCGGGAAGGGTTCAAGCTGGCTCGTGCCCCGCGAGCTCTACAACCCGATCCGCCAGGACGCCGTGCTGCTGAACACCGGCATCGGCAATGAGGGGGCCAGGGCCCTGTTGAGTTATCTTCGCAGCGACGCGGCACGTGCAATTGTTCATGCGCACGGCTATACCACCCCTTGAGGCGCGAGCATGATCTCCGAGACCGACCTTACCGCTGTCTGGCTGACACTCAAACTGGCGAGCACCGTCACGGTGCTGCTGTTGCTCATCGGCACGCCCATTGCGTGGTGGCTGGCGCGCACACGCTCATGGTGGAAAGGCCCGGTAGGCGCAGTCGTTGCGCTACCGCTGGTGTTACCGCCGACGGTGCTGGGGTTTTATCTGTTGATCGCAATGGGGCCCAACGGCTTCGCCGGCCAGCTGACCCAGAGCCTGGGCCTCGGGACCTTGCCTTTTACCTTCTGGGGATTGGTGGTGGGCTCGCTGTTCTACTCACTGCCGTTCGTGGTCCAGCCGATTCAAAACGCCATGGAGGCAGTGGGCGAGCGACCACTGGAGGTTGCGGCGACACTTCGCGCCGGCCCCTGGGATCGCTTCTTCACCGTGGTGCTGCCATTGGCGAAGCCGGGGTTTGTCACCGCCGCGGTGCTGGGGTTTGCCCACACCGTCGGCGAGTTCGGCGTGGTGCTGATGATCGGGGGGAACATTCCGGGGGAAACCCGGGTGGTGTCGGTACAGATCTATGATCATGTGGAAGCGCTGGAGTATGCCCAGGCCCACGTGCTCGCCGGCGGCATGCTGGCCTTTTCATTTCTGGTGCTGCTGGGCCTGTACGGGTTTCAGCGTAAATACCCGGCTTGGGGTTTGCGCTAGTGAATCCCGCTGCGGATGGTGCAGTGAATGGCACCGGGGCAGGCCTCCATGCGCGGTTCCGTCTGCGCTTTCCAGGCGCAGACGCCGCTGCGTTTTCGCTGGATGTTGATTTGACTTTGCCCGGCAAGGGCATCACGGCGATTTTCGGCCAGTCGGGCTCTGGCAAGACAACCCTGCTGCGCTGCATCGCGGGACTGGAGCGCGCCGGGCAGGGGCGCCTGACCATTGGCGGTGAAACCTGGCAAGACGCCGGGCTCTTCCGGCCCACGCACCGGCGGCCTCTGGGTTACGTATTCCAGGAGTCCAGCCTGTTTCCTCACCTGACCGCGCAGGGCAACCTGGATTACGCCACGGCCCGGTGCAGCGCACCATACTCGCAGGCCCTGTATGACCGGGTGATCGCGCTGATGGGGATCGAGGGGATACTCCACCGCCATCCCGCCCAACTGTCCGGCGGCGAGCGGCAGCGGGTTGCCATCGCCCGGGCGCTGTTGATTCAGCCCCGCCTGTTGCTGATGGACGAGCCTTTGGCCTCCCTCGATTTCGCCCGCAAGCAGGAAATCCTCCCCTATCTGGAGAAACTCAAATCTAGCGTTGAAATACCCATTCTGTATGTCAGCCACTCCCTGGATGAAGTGGCGCGTCTCGCCGACCAGGTGGTGGTGCTTGAGCAGGGGCGAGCTGTCGCCCAGGGCGCCGCCGCTGAGGTCTTTTCCCGCATCGATTTGCCCTGGCCCACTGGCAACGAGTTCGGCGTGGTCTGGCAGGGCGAAGTGGTGGAACGCAACGCACAGTGGCACCTGGCACGACTGGTCTGCCAGGGTAGCGAGCTGTGGGTGCGAGACGCCGGCGACGCCCTGGGACAGCAGGTCAGGGTGCGAATACTGGCCCGCGACGTGAGCCTGACCCTGGCCTGCCATGAGGACTCCAGTATCCTCAATCGGCTGCCCGTGATTGTCGAGGACATTGCCCGGGACAGGGACGACGCCATGGCGCTTGTCCGCTTGCGCAGTGGCAGCAACTATGTGATTGCCCGCATCACCCACCGCTCCATGGACCATTTGCAGCTGGAACCCGGCAACCGTCTCTGGGCACAGATAAAGTCTGTGGCCATTGTGCGCTAGCCGGCTGCGCACATGTTTACCCCCCTCCTCCAGCTGCCCCCTGGCAGGGCCCTGGATTGCCGCGGGGCATCTCCGGCGGCGTGATCCCGCGGAGGCGGTGGTTGCTGTCAGTCAGCCTTCATAGGCCAGTCGCACCTCACGGGCTATCAATTCCACGCCTCGCTGCACCACCTCGGCGTCCTGGGCATAGGACACCCGCAGGCATTCATGCTTGTGCGGCCAGTCGTCGATGCCGACAAAGAAGTTGTGACCCGGCACGACCAGAACGCCCCTCTGCTTGAGCCGCTGGTAAAGTTCCTGGCTCGAAATCGGCAGGCCCTCGAACCAGAGCCACAGGAAGATCGCACCTTCCGGCTTGTGAATCCGGTAAGGCAGTCCCTCCAGCGCCTTGCGGAACCACTGCACCGTCTGCGCCGAGCGGTCACGGTAAAACGGCGTGACATAGTCCCGGGTGAGGGACAGTATCTCACCGGTTTCAAACAGGGCTTTTGCCAGTGCCGGGCCCAGCGTGCCACAGGCGAGGCTGACGATGGTATTGGCATTCGTATAAGCCTCGATGATCTCTTCGCTGGCCACGATAATACCGGTGCGCACGCCGGGAAGCCCCAGTTTCGACAGGCTTAGCGCCAGAATGGTGTTCTCGTTCCAGTGTGGCTGCGCCGACTCAAACAGGATGTTGGGAAATGGCAGGCCATAGGCGCCATCAATAATCAGGGGAATACCTTTGGCCGCGGCGATCTCGTCCAGGTGCGCAATCTCGGCGTCGGTCAACACGTTGCCGGTTGGGTTGGTCGGCCTGGATACACACAGCGCACCCACATGGTCTTCCAGCCGCAGCTGCGAGAAGTCGACGTGATACTTGAACAGCTTGTCGTCCAGCATTTCGATCGTGGGCCGGGTAGCACTGAAAAAGTCCTGGCTAAGCCCTATGTCGGCGTAGCCGATGTATTCCGGTGCCAATGGCAGGTGGATGCGCCGATGACTGCCATCGGGCATGGTGCCGGCAAACAGATTGTAGAGGACAAAAAATGCCGACTGGCTGCCATTGCTAACGGCGATATTCCTCTCACCCAGATTCCAGCCAAACTGCCTGTTGAGGAACGCCGCAAGCTGCTGGCGAAACTCCCGGTCCCCCTGGGGGGACTGGTAAATACCGAACAGACTGTGACGCCGTGCCGGATCAGACATAATCTGCTCCAGCCGCTGCTGGAAAATGGCCTCCACTTCCAACAACCGGCCGGGGTTGCCGCCCCCCATGAAGATCATTTCGGGATTCTCGTTCAGAGCCTCACCCAAATCCGTCATCAGTTCGACGATGCCTGACCGCCCGGCGAATTTTTCGCCAAAGGATGATAACTGCATACCTGTTCTCCCTAAGCTCGGCATCACACAAAGATGGCGCCAGGATTCTCCAATTTGCCCTTCAGGGCCTGCACCAGTCGCGCGCCGTCATAACCGTCCACGATGCGGTGGTCGAAAGAGGCAGACAGGTTCATCATGGTCCGCGCCACCACCTGGCCGCTGCGGATAACCGGCCGTTCCTGCATCTTGTTCACCCCGATGATACTCGTCTCGGGCGCGTTGATTACCGGCGTGGTGGCAATCCCGCCAATAGCGCCAAGACTGGTTATGGTAATGGTTGAGCCGGAAAGATCTGCCGGCGCTGCCCTGCCCTCCCGGGCGAGGCTGGATACGCGCGCGACCTCTGCCGCTGTCTGCCACAGGTCCAGTCTCTCACAGTGCTTGACGACAGGGACCATCAGCCCGGCATCGGTCATGGTGGCCACACCCGTGTGAACGGCAGTGAACTGGGTCAGCGTCTCTGCATCGGCATCAAAACGGGCGTTACAGTGTGGAAATGACGGCAATACCTTGACCAGCGCCATCACCAGAAACGGCAGCAAGGTCAGCCTGGGCTGGCTGTCTTCCCGATTCGCATTGAGATGCACGCGCAGGGCTTCGAGCTCTGTCACATCCACCTCCTCGATATAGGAGTAGTGTGGAATATTGCGCTTCGACTCGAGCATCTTGCGCGCAATGACCCGGCGCATGCCGGTAATCTTGACCTCGGTGATACCGGGCTCCGGCGCCACGCCCCGCACTGCCAGTTCGCCGCCGGCAGCGAGAAACGCCTCGAAATCCCGGTGACTGATGCGCCCCCGCGGGCCGCTGCCCGGCACATCCGCGAGATTGATTCCAGCCTCGCGGGCGCGTTTGCGCAGTGAGGGAGAGGCCAGCACCTCGTGGAATACCCGATCCACGGTAGAGGCGCCGGCAGCCTGCTCATCGGGGAGTGGCTGTTCAGCTGCGGCCGTATTCCCCTGCGCTCCGGAGGCCTGCGTGCCTGGGTGCTGTGGAATTGCTGCCTTTGTACTCTGCACCTCGAAACGCACAAGCTCAGCGCCGACAGCCAGCATCTCGCCTGCCGAACAGCCCAGCGCGGAGATGGTGCCGGCTACTGGTGAAGTCACCTCGACAATCGCCTTGTCCGTCTGTACATCCGCCAGCGTCTGGTCCTCCTCGACCACATCGCCCACGCTCACGTGCCAGGCGGAGACTTCCGACTCCACAATACCCTCGCCAAGATCCGGCAATTTGAATGAATAGGTTTCCATAGCCACTCCTCAGTCGCAGGCCGCGGCGCGTTTCAGCGCTTCACTGATCCGTTCGTGACTGGGGAAATACTCCCACTCGAAAGCGTGGGGATACGGGGTATCCCAACCCGTCACGCGCTCTATTGGCGCCTTCAGGTACCAGAAGCATTCTTCCTGGACCTCGGCAACGAGTTCAGCACCGTAGCCGCTGGTACGGGTCGCCTCGTGAATGACGACGCAGCGACCGGTTTTCTTCACCGACTCGGTAACCGTCTCGATATCCAGTGGCAGCAACGTTCGCAGGTCTATCAGCTCGGCATCTACACCGCTGTGGGCAATGGCTGCCTCAGCGACATGCACCATAGTTCCGTAGGACAACACGGTAACCTCGGCTCCTTCACGCAACACGTTCGCCTTGCCCAGGGGGATCGAATAATGCCCCTCGGGCACATCGCCCGCCGGGTGTTCCCCCCAGGTTTTGGGCCTGCCGTTTCCGCTGTTGTGCCCATAAAACGGCCCGTTATAGATTCGCTTGGGCTCGAAAAATATGACCGGATCATCATCCTCGATCGCGCTGATCAAAAGGCCCTTGGCATCATAGGGACTGGAGGGCATTACGGTTTTGAGCCCGCAGACGTGGGTGAATATCCCCTCGGGACTCTGCGAGTGGGTTTGCCCACCGCGAATACCGCCACCGCTGGGTGCCCGCACCACGACCGGCGCCCAGAACTCCCCGCCGCTGCGATGGCGCAGCCGGGCCAGTTCCGAAATAATCTGGTCTATGGCGGGATAGATATAGTCGGCGAACTGCATTTCCACCACGGGGCGCAGGCCGTTCACCCCCATGCCGATTGCCGCCGCGACAATACCCCCCTCGGCGATCGGCGTGTCCAGGGCACGGTGGGCGCCGTATTTCTGGTAGAGACCCTCGGTACAGCGGAAGACGCCGCCGAAATAGCCAACGTCCTGCCCCATCACAAGCACATTGGGGTCGCGCCCCATGCTGCAGTCCAGGGCGGAGTTGATGGCCTGGACCATGCTCATCGCAGTCATGGCTTTGCCCTCATTTTTTCCTGCTGGCGCCGCAGATGCTCCGGCATCTCCTTGAACACGTCCTCGAACATGGATTCCACCGGCCAGTGGGGGCCGTCCTCCAGGGTGCCCAGCGCGATCGCCTGTTTCCAGTCCGCAGTTACAGAGGCGTTCAGTTCCGCTATCAGCGCTGTGTGCTGCTCTTCACTCCATTCGCCCAGGGTGACGAGGTGTTGCTTCAGCCTTTCAATGGGGTCGCCCAGCGGCCAGGCCGCCGCCTCGTCCCTTGACCGGTAACCCTCGGGGTTGTCGCTGGTGGAGTGGCCCTCAACGCGATAGGTGAACAGTTCCACGAAGGTCGGGCCATGGCCCTCACGCGCCCGGGCGGCGGCCCATCGGGTGACAGCGAAGACCGCGAGGAAATCGTTGCCATCTACCCGCACGCTGGGAATATTAAAGCCAAGCCCCCGCGCGGCAAAGGTTGTACCGGTTGACGCAAAACTCTGCGGCGTGGAAATCGCCCACTGGTTGTTTACCACGTTGAGCAGCACCGGCGCCTTGTAGGTGGCGGCAAAGAGCATCGCGTTGTGTACGTCCGCCTCCGCGGTACTGCCATCGCCTACCCAAGCCGAGGCGATATGGTCCTCACCCTTGTAGGCCGAGGCCATCGCCCAGCCCACGGCCTGGCTGTACTGGGTCGCCAGATTGCCGGAGATGCTGAAGAAGTTGCCCTGTTTCCAGCTGTAGAATACCGGCATCTGTCGTCCCTTCAAATTGTCGCCGGCATTGGAAATACAGTGGCACATCATGTCTACCAGCGGGCGACCGCGGACAAACAGCAGGCCCTGCTGGCGGTAGGTGGGAAACAGCATATCGCCGTCCTCAAGTGCCATGGCCTGGGCCACGGCAACCGCTTCCTCTCCGGTGCATTTCATATAGAAGGACAACTTGCCCTGGCGCTGCATGCGGAACATGCGTTCGTCGTAGGCGCGCACATGCAACATATGACGCAGCCCGGCGCGCAACTGCCTGGGGCTCAGGGACGGCGCCCAGGGGCCGACCGCCCTGCCCTCATCATCAAGAACGCGCACCAGGCCATGAGCCAGGTCGAGGGTCTCCTGCGGCGAAACACTCAGCGGCGGTACCTGCAGTGACCCTGCGGGTGGAATCGCCATTGATTGAAAGGCGGATCGTTCCCCCGGGCGTGAAGATGCCCGGGGGACATGCAGTTTACTCGCGTACGGCGCCGCTGCGGCGCCATGGGCCGGAGACGTCATGCTGTTGCCTCTACAGTCGTCCCGCCGCTTCTGGCAACGGGGTTTGTGCCACCGGCAGTGCTCCCTCATGGGGAGTTCTGCCACCTCGCCGCGCGGGGGTCACCCGAGCCGGCCATGCCCTTACTGTAGACCAAACCGGTTGTAGGATTTATGCCAAACATCCTTCCTGATTTAGCATTCTGGTATTTTTCATACTCATATAAAGAATTATCAACATGATATTCCGTCTATATTGAGCATGTGAGTATAAATAACGGAGCAAGCATGCAACTGGACAAAACTGACCGAAAAATCCTCGCCCTGCTGCAACACGATGCCAGCCTGTCTGCCTCGGAAATCGCTGAGCGGGTCAATCTGTCGCAACCACCCTGCTGGCGCCGGATAAAGCGACTGGAAGAGGCAGGTGTTATCCGGCGCAGGGTCGCGCTGCTCGACCAGCGAATGCTCGGGCTGAACGTGACCGTATTCGCGCGAATCAAGCTCTCCGCCCACGGCAAGAAGTCCCTCCCGGAATTCGAAGAGCAGATTGACGAAATCCCCGAGATACTGGAGTGCCACACGGTGATGGGCGACTATGACTTTCTGCTGAAGATCGTCACCCGCGATATCGATACCTACGAGGCACTGTTCCGGAAGAAGCTGTCGCAGATGCCTACGGTGCAGGAAATCCACTCCAACGCAGCATTGTCGCGTATAAAAATCACTACGGAGTTGCCGCTGGACGCGGGGGAAATGACTACCTGAAATGCAAAAGGGCCCCATCGGGGCCCTTTTGCATTTGTATGGCGGTGAGGGAGAGATTCGAACTCTCGAACGGTTGCCCGTTACACACTTTCCAGGCGTGCGCCTTCGACCACTCGGCCACCTCACCGTGAGGGCGCGAATGTTACCACAACCGCTGGGCGTTACCAGTCCCGGCGCGGACTTTCGCCACAGATTTCAGGCTACTGCCGCCCCAGACGCAGCCAGGGCGGCTGGCCGCCACCGCTGCTGCGAAACGGATTGATATCCAGGCCGCCCCGGCGGGTGTAAAACGCCTGCAGGTGCAGGAATTCCGGTGCGCAGCGCCGCTGGACGTCACGGAAAATGCGCTCGACGCACTGCTCGTGGAATTCCTGATGCTCGCGATAGGCGAGGATGTAGCTGAGCAAAGAGCTGTGGTCGATACGTGGTCCACGGTAGTGCAGCCACAGGGTAGCCCAGTCCGGCTGGCCAGTGACGGGGCACAGGGAGCGCAACAGATGACTGTAAAGCTGTTCCTCGACCACCCTGGCCGGGTCACATCGCAGCATGGCCGCCTCCGGTTCACGGCGCGGCCAGCGACCGGCTGCACTGTCGATGCATTCACCGCTGGGCTCGCCGGTAGCAATGGCCGGATCATCAGGATCGAATACCGCCAGAGCCACTTCGCCACCGGCAACGGCGCTTACATCGCGGACAATACAGGCCAGGGCAGCGGTTTCGTCATCGAAGACGGTATTGTTGAGCGAGTTCAGGTACAACTTGAAGGACTTGGATTCAACCAGGTTCGGGGTACTGGCGGGTATCCCGAAGCGCCCTACCCGTACCTGGGCCTTGTCAGTGCTGTCCAGCCATGACAATTCATAGGCGTGCCAGACATCTACTCCCTCAAAGGGCAGCGACTCACCCAGGCCAAGGCGCTCACGGGCCTCCCGGCGAGGTATGGGGAACAGCAGGTCCGGAGAGTAGTGGCTGACCACCGGCACCTGCTTGCCCAGCAGCAATTCATCCCTGTTCACGGCCAGCCCTACTGGCGCAGACGCTTGCCGGAGTTCAGCAGATGCATGCTGTAGAACCAGGCAATGGCCGTAAACAGGCCGATCATCCCGAAAGCCACGGTCAGGCTGACATCCGAAACTCCCAGAACCCCGTAACGGAAAGCGTTCACCACGTATACCAGCGGATTCAATTTGGACACGTTGGCCCAGAATTCGGGCAGCAGGTCCATGGAGTAGAACACGCCGCCCAGGTAGATCAGCGGGGTCAGTACGAACGTGGGGATGATGGAGATATCATCAAAGTTGTTGGCGTAGACGGCGTTGATAAACCCCGCCAGCGCGAACAGGATCGAGGTCATCAACACGATAACCACCACCACGAAAATATTGTGCATGTGCAGGTGGGTGAAAAACAGCGACACGAGGGTGACGATAACCGCCACCAGCAGGCCGCGGGTGACACCGCCGATAACGTAGCCCAGAAGGATTATGTAGTTGGGCGTGGGCGATACCAGCAACTCCTCCACGCTGTGGTTGAACTTGGAACCGAAGAAAGACGACACCACATTGGAATAGGAGTTGGTGACAATCGCCATCATGATCAGGCCCGGCACCACGAACTGCATATAGGTAAAACCGCCCATGTCGCCAATGCGCGAACCGATCAGCGAACCGAAGATCACGAAATACAGGGACATGGTGATGGCTGAGGGCAGCAGCGTCTGGGTCCATATCCGCAGGTAGCGCTTGATTTCCTTCCGCAGGATGGTCATCAGCGCAATGTACTGTTCACGCAGGGTCATGCGGCGCCCTCCACCAGGTTTACAAACATCTCTTCCAGGCGGTTGGCTCGATTGCGCATGCTGCAGATACGGATGTTGGCCTGATTCAGCCCGGCGAAGACCTCATTGATGTGCTGGCCTTTCTCGACTTCGACTTCCAGGGTGTTGTCATCCACGCGACGAACGGTGAAGCCCTCGACAGTCACTGTTTCAGGCAAGACATCGACCGCGTCGAAAATGAACACCTCGCGGTGCAGGCGCCGCAGCAGGTCGCGGATAGAGGTGTGTTCGACGATCTCCCCGTGATTGATGATCGCGATATTGCGACACAGGGCCTCGGCCTCTTCCAGGTAGTGCGTTGTGAGAATGATGGTAGTGCCTTCACGGTTGAGTTTCTTGAGGAAATCCCACATGGAGCGGCGCATTTCAATATCCACGCCGGCGGTGGGTT
The DNA here is from genome assembly GCA_041583655.1 of Haliea sp. Taxonomy (GTDB): domain Bacteria; phylum Pseudomonadota; class Gammaproteobacteria; order Pseudomonadales; family Halieaceae; genus Haliea. The sequence continues at coordinate 18,976 of JBFHFJ010000025.1, forward strand.
CGTCGAGGATCAGCAGCCGCGGCTGGTGCACCAGGGCGCGAGCGATCATCAGCCGACGCTTCATGCCACCGGACATCATCCGCGATGGCACATCGCGCTTGTCCCAGAGGCCCAGCTCCCGCAGGTATTTCTCGGCGCGCTGCACCGCCAGTTCCCGCGGCATACCGTAGTAGCCGGCCTGATTGACGACAATGTCAAAGGCCTTCTCGAACATGTTGAAGTTGAATTCCTGGGGCACAATCCCGATGTTCTTCTTGGCCCCGGCGAAGTCGACGTCGATATCGGTACCATAGACCGCCACCCGGCCGCTGGTCTTGGCCACCAGCGAGCAGATGACCCCAATCGTGGTGGACTTGCCGGCCCCGTTGGGCCCGAGCAGGGCAAAGAAATCACCCTGCTGGACTTCCAGGCTGATGCCCTTCAGCGCCTTCAGGCCGCTGCCGTATTCCTTGGTGAGATTTTCGATCGTCAGTGCTGGTATCATGCAGCCTCGTTGCAACTACGGGAGGTGAAAAGCCCGTTATTGTACCCGCAATCGACGCTGCGAACGAGACGATGGACGATACCCAATACCTGCACTACTGCCGCGGACTGTGGCAGGAATTCGCCGGCACCCTGGCCCGCCGCACCGCCGCCCTGGACGAAGAGAACCCGCTGCGCCTGCTGGCAGAGGAGTTCCTGGCCGTTCCCGAGACCGACCTGTATCGCGATGGCGGCGCCCTGGCCATGCGCCTGTTCAGTCACCACCCTGAATTCGCCCCCACCTTTCCCCGCAGCCTGCTCTGGTTTTTGGGCGGCGACTGCCTGCACGTGATGACCGACGAGGAAATCGCGACATTCCAGGCCCTGGACGAGGAGCGCCTGGCCGCCGCGGAGCGCGGTGAGACCCTGGACTACAGGGCCGAGGCAAACGCCCGCCTCCGGCTGCCCTGATTTCGCACTAAAAAACTGGCGCCGGGTATTGACGCGCTCCGGCTCACTACCTAAAATGCGCGCCTCTTGATTGAGACCTTTGCGTCCCCTTCGTCTAGTGGCCTAGGACACTGCCCTTTCACGGCGGTAACAGGGGTTCGAACCCCCTAGGGGACGCCACTCAATCAAGTCGTTGCGGGAATAGCTCAGTTGGTAGAGCGCAACCTTGCCAAGGTTGAGGGGGGGCGCCCAGCCTCGCCGGTTCCGGCGACCAGTGCTACAGTTGTTACAGAGTTACCAAGCGGGAATAGCTCAGTTGGTAGAGCGCAACCTTGCCAAGGTTGAGGTCGCCGGTTCGAACCCGGTTTCCCGCTCCATCCCTCGTTACCAACCAATACATTCCTGCCTTGAAGGCTTCAGTGTTCGAAGTGGATCGCCACCCCGGCCGTTTCCCGCTCCCTCTAGTACCGGCTTCATCTAATACCGCCGCCACCTACACCCAGTCGACTACTGCCCCCATCGCCTCCACCAGCGGCACCTGGTCCCTGTTTCTCACCCGTACCCGGCTACCCGCCAACTCCCGCCGCAATGGGTAATCCCTGCGCAACCGATCGAAGGCCGCCTGAGCCTCGTCTTCCGGGGCCCCCAGCACAGCGTCGCGCAGGCGCCGGTCATCTGCCGCCAGCTCATAGCGCAACTGGCACAGATGGCGTAACAGCTCCACATCGGCGAGGGTCGGCGACAACTCCAGTAGCGGCGCCGGGGCGGCCGGGACGCCCTCGGCGCCTACCAGCCCCAGATGCGCCTCCAGCGCCTGCGCCAGCATGC
>JBFHFJ010000026.1:0-20281 GCA_041583655.1 Haliea sp.
CACCATGAAGATAAATGCCTGCAGGGTGATTACCAGAATATGGAAAATCGCCCAACCAATCTGCAGGAAGCCGGCAGGCACCATCCAGGCCAGACCGGCACTGAACAGGGCAGCAATCAGGATAAAGATCATCTCGCCGGCATACATGTTGCCGAACAGACGCAGAGCGAGAGAAAAAGGCTTGGCCAACAGGCCCACGATCTCCATGAACAGGTTCACGGGGATGAAAAGGGGATGGTTGAAAGGGTTCAGCGCCAGTTCCCTGGCAAACCCGAAGCCTTTGACCTTGATCGAGTAGTACAGAATTAGGATGAGAACCCCGATAGACATGCCGAAGGTAATGTTGGGGTCTGTCGACGGTACGATCTTGTGGTATTCAACGCCCAGCAACATCATCAACTCGGGCACGATATCCACCGGCACCAGATCCATCAGGTTCATCAGGAAGATCCAGACGAAGATGGTCAGGGAGAGAGGAGCGATCAGGGGATTGCGACCGTGGAAGGTATCCCGAACGGTGTTGTCCACGAACTGGACGATCATTTCGATGGCATTGACGAACCCGCTGGGGACGCCGGATGAGACCTTTTTCGCCACCCGGTAGAACATCCAGCTGAACACAATACCGAGACCGATGGACCACGCCATGGAGTCCACATGGATCGCGGTGAAGCCCATCGCCGCTGCTTCGGAGCCACCGTGAGCCATCACCCAGGCGCCGCCATCGCCAACGATGGAGCCGTCATAGCGTTCATAGCCTGCAGGCAACTTGCCATAGGTCAGGTTGGTGAGGTGGTGGACAATGTAATCTGAAACGGTCTGGTTTTCGCCTGCCATCGATCACAACTCTTGTTTCGGTTTGTTTCTGCAGGCTACTCTTTCAAAAGCAGCCAGCTTCCTGTCATTTGTACCGCCAGCATGGCGATGTACCCGGAAAACACCGCAGCGGGGGCTATCGGCCTCAGCAGGGCGAAAACCGCGGCGAATCCCGCCGCGCTCAAGAGAAACTTCCCGATCTCTCCGCCCAGTGCTGACCGCGCCACCTCCGGCGCCAATCGAGCTCCCCTTGAGCGAAACAGCCTGGCAGCAAACCAGGCCTGCGGGGCTATGGCCACAGCACCCCCACACAACACGGATAACGCAACCGTCTTATCCGTGGCCAGCCAAACAAGCAGGCTTAAGGGAACAAGCGCGGCCAGCTGTGCCAGTGTTACGCGGTGGATCGGGGGGGCCGGGATCGTGTTCACGTTACAGTGCTACACTCGCCGGTCCTCTCGCCATTTGCCACGCGACAGTTCCTCGTTTTGGGCGCGCGCATTATAGGAGTAATACCGTGCGGGTTCAACCACGGCGCGATGCAGGTACTGGCTAAATTTCGCTGTAGTTGTCGGCAGGATTGCGACATATTCACCAATTTTGCTACCCAAACCCGCCACCTTTACAGCATCTGGTAGTCGCCCGGCACCAGACCACAATATGCTGTGGTTGTGTTTGTGCACAACTATTTGATGTGGCTGAGGATACCGTCCAGCTCATCAAGGCTGTTGTAGCTGAGCACCAGCTTTCCCTTGCCCTTGGCACCGTGCTGGATCAACACCCTGGCACCGAGCCGCTGCGACAGATCGTCCTGCAGCTGGCGGATATTGGGGTCCAGGCGCGCGGGTTCCTGGGGCGGTGCCTCCTGCCGCGCCAGCAGGTTGCGCACCAGCGCTTCTGTCTGGCGTACCGACATGCCCTTGCCCACAACCGTGCGTGCAGCCTGCGATTGCTGCATTCCACTCAGCGCGAGAAGCGCGCGGGCATGCCCCATCTCCATGTCACCCCGCTCCAGCAGCAGCCGCACATCTTCCTGCAGCGACATCAGGCGCAGCAGGTTGGCAATGGTGGATCTGGATTTGCCCACCGCGTCGGCCACTTCCTGCTGCGTCAGGTCGAATTCCTGCTGCAGGCGCTGCAGGGCAACCGCCTCCTCGATGGGGTTGAGATCTTCGCGCTGGATGTTCTCGATCAGGGCCATGGCGATCGCGGACTCGTCACTGACGTCACGAATGACCGCCGGCACCTGGTCGAGGCCGGCCAGCTGGGCTGCGCGCCAGCGACGTTCACCCGCGATAATTTCGTACTTGCGATCGGAGATCGGGCGCACCACGATGGGTTGCATGATGCCCTGAACGCGGATGCTCTCGGCGAGCTCCTGCAGGGATTCAGGGTCAATGTCGCGGCGCGGCTGGTACTTGCCGCGCTGGATGAGGTCGACGGGGATTTCCTTCAGAACGTGCTGTTCAGAACTCTCCCCGACGACGTCGTCAGCTGCACGGCTGGCGTTGCCTACCCCCAGTAGCGCATCAAGCCCGCGTCCCAGGCCCTTTTTTCTCGCCGTCATCACGCTCTCCCCTGGTCTGCTGCCAGCTCGCTGGCAGGAAGATGCCGGCGTTTTTCTTCGCGCCGGATAATTTCCCCCGCCAACGCCATATAGGCCTTGGCACCGCGGGAATAGCGATCATAGTACATCGCGGGCAGGCCGTGGCTGGGGGCTTCCGCCAGGCGCACGTTGCGCGGGATAACTGTGCGGTAGACAGCATCGCCGAAGTGCTGGTGCAGCTGGGTTGACACATCGTTGGTCAGGCTGTTCCGGGGGTCGTACATGGTGCGCAGGATGCCCTCGATCTGCAGGTCCCGGTTCACGCTCTCCCCGATCCGGCGGATGGTGCTGATCAGCGCCGAGAGTCCCTCCAGTGCAAAATATTCACACTGCATGGCAATCAATACGCCGTCTGCAGCGACCAGTGCATTCAGGGTCAACATGTTCAGGGACGGCGGACAGTCGATCAGGATGTAGTCGTACCGCTCGCGCACTTCCTGCAGGGCAGCGGACAAGCGCCTCTCCTTGTGCTCAAAGCCTATCAGCTCCACTTCGGCCGCGGTCAGATCGCTGTTGGCGGGCAGGACATCGAACTCGCCCTCGGGAACACGCTGGGTAATAAGATGTACCGGGGCACGGTGAACCAAAACATCGTAGACACTGCGCTGGATCGCGTGCTTGTCTACTCCGCTGCCCATCGTGGCGTTGCCCTGGGGATCGAGGTCCACCAGCAACAGGCGCTTTTTCATGGCCGCCAGGGAGGCGGCCAGATTTACACAGCTGGTGGTCTTGCCAACACCACCCTTCTGGTTTGCTATTGCGAGAATTCTGGCCAAGACGCTTTCCCCGGTTGTTCGGCTAATGCGGGTTCAGGATAGCAGCGGCAGCGAGGGAAAGCTCCACCAGATGGCGTTGTTCGTCCAGCCCGGGCACCCGCAGCGGGTAAATACCCAATACCCGGCACTTGCCTGCAAGCGCCGCAATCTCCCCGTCAGGGCGAGCGCCCTTCATGGCAAGGAAGACGCCTTCGGGTTGCAGCAGATGCCTGGCGCCGGCCACCATATCCGCCAGTGAGGCAAACGCCCTGGACAGCACCACATCAAATCCCCTGTCGGGGGCGAACGCTTCCACCCGGGCATGATGAACCGTGACGTTGGAGAGTGCCAGGGCGGTTTTAACCTGAAACAGGAACCTGGTCTTCTTGCCGTTGCTGTCCAGCAGATGGAACTCCCGCTCCGGAAACATGATGGCCAGGGGGATTCCGGGTAAACCGGCTCCAGTGCCGACATCCATACAGCGGGTACCGGTCAAGCGTGGCACCAGGGCAAGGCTGTCGAGGAGGTGGCGGGTCACCATCTCTGCGGGATCGCGAACAGCAGTCAGGTTATAGGCCCGATTCCACTTGCACAGCAGCGCGAGATAGCCCAGAAGCTGCGCCTGCTGTCCGGCACTGACCGGCAGGCCAAGCTCAGCGGTGCCCCGGGACAACTGGCTGGCGAGAGCGGCGTCCAAATCAGGCGGATTTGCGGTCGGCCGCACGATCCAGGGCACCACGCTTCTTCAGGTAGATCAACAGCAATGAAACCGCAGCCGGTGTCACGCCGGGTATTCGCCCCGCCCGGGCAAGCGTCTCCGGGCGCGCTTCGCTCAGTTTCTGGCGTACTTCGTGGGACAGGCCGTCTACCGCAGCGTAGTCCAGGGACGCCGGCAGTACGGTATTCTCGAAACGGCGCAGGCGCTCGACCTCCTCCTGCTGACGATCGATATACCCTGCATACTTGGCCTGAATCTCGACCTGTTCCGCCGCTTGCTCGTCGGCCAGCGGTTGGCCCTTGAGCCCGGCAATATCCCGGTAACAGATCCCGGGGCGCTTCAACAGATCCGCCAGTGAATACTCGCGTGTGAGCGGGGCCTTGAGCTTCGGTTCCAGGCTTGCCGCCTGCGGCGTCGAGGGGTGTACCCAGGTTGTGGCAAGACGCCTTGATTCCTGCTCGATGGCATCGCGCTTGCGGGCAAAGCGTTCCCAGCGCGCATCGTCCACCAGGCCGAGGTCGCGACCTTTGGCGGTCAGGCGCAGGTCGGCATTGTCTTCTCGCAACAGCAAACGGTATTCCGCACGGGAGGTAAACATACGGTAGGGTTCACGGGTGCCCATGGTGATAAGGTCGTCCACCAGGACACCGATATAGGCCTCATCCCGGCGCGGGCACCAGGGCTCACGACCCTGCACTGCCAGCGCGGCGTTCAGCCCCGCCAGCAACCCCTGTGCGGCGGCTTCCTCGTAACCGGTAGTGCCGTTTATCTGCCCGGCGAAATAGAGCCCCGGTACAGCGCGCGTCTGCAGCGAATAGTCCAGGTCGCGCGGGTCAAAAAAGTCGTATTCAATCGCGTACCCGGGCCGGGTGATGTGCGCATTCTCGAAACCGCGGATAGAACGCACCAGGGCGTACTGCACGTCGAAGGGCAGGCTGGTGGAAATACCATTGGGGTACAGCTCGCTGGTGGTCAGGCCCTCCGGCTCAACGAACACCTGGTGCGAGGTCTTGTCAGCGAAACGGTGGATCTTGTCCTCGATACTCGGGCAGTAGCGCGGCCCTATGCCTTCAATCACCCCTGAGTACATGGGGGAGCGGTCCAGACCTCCACGTATGATCTCGTGAGTCTCTGCGTTGGTGTGGGTGATCCAGCAACAGCGCTGGTCAGGGCGTTCATCGACGCTTCCCAGAAACGACATGGCTGGCGCGTCGGCGTCGCCCCACTGCTCTTCCAGCTGGCTGAAATCGACGCTGCGCGCGTCGATGCGGGGAGGCGTGCCTGTCTTCAGGCGCTCCACGCGCAGCGGCATTTCCCGCAGGCGCTTTGCCAGGGCGATGGACGGCGGATCGCCCGCGCGGCCCCCGGCGCTGTTTTCCAGTCCGATATGTATCTTGCCGCCAAGGAAAGTGCCCGTGGTCAGCACCACCGTGGGCGCCCGGAATACCAGTCCCATCTGGGTAATGGCGCCGGCTACACGGCCATTTTCAATCAGCAGATCATCCACCGGCTGCTGGAAAATGGACAGCCCGGGCTGGGATTCCAGTATCTCGCGAATGGCATTGCGGTACAGCACCCGGTCGGCCTGGGCACGGGTGGCGCGCACCGCAGGCCCCTTGCGCGCGTTGAGGACCCGGAACTGGATACCGGCACGGTCGGTGGCGCGGGCCATGGCACCACCCAGGGCATCCACCTCCCGCACCAGGTGGCTCTTGCCAATGCCGCCAATGGCCGGGTTGCAGGACATTTGCCCAAGGGTGTCAACACTGTGGGTCAGTAGCAGGGTACGACAGCCCATGCGCGCGGCAGCGAGGCAGGCTTCGGTCCCGGCATGGCCGCCGCCGATCACGATGACATCGTATGTTTGCTGGTATTCCACACCTGTGTGCCTCTGGTTGACCCGGATCTGTTCGACCGGGTCGCGGATTATACGGCCGCAATGCCGCTTGTACAAAATATGTTCCGCGCCCTGGGATTTTCACGGTGGACTTTTTCGGTGGTGCCCGGTACCAGGGTTCAAACAAGTATTATTTATTTCTTGTATATAGAGATATGTATTTAATGTAGTTACTAATGGTGTCGGCTGGTTCTGTGTATATCCTTTATTTTCTTATTAAAATCAGTAATTTGAAGGATAGACAACCCTGCTGGTAAGCTCTGGTTCTGGCGCCTGCAAGCGGTGCGCGGGCTGGGGAGGGATTTACAGGGACAGCCTCCCCGCAAGGCGATAGCCCGGGTTACCCCGGTTTCATTCCTCACTTGTCCAAGCGGCTGTCCACAGTGTTATTCAGGGTCGGGCTTGCACAGCGCAGCTGGGGATAAACCATATGGTAATTCGGGCACATCCTGTGGACAGGATGTGTGACTGGGAGGAACCGTTACTTTCCGATGCAAAAACTGGAGAAAATTGCCCCCAACAGTTCGTCGCTGCTGATTTTCCCGGTGATCGTGCCCAATGCGTCGTGGCAAGCCCTGAGGTCCTCCGCCAGTAGCTCTCCTGCGCCTGCCTCCTCCAGCTGGCGACGGCCACTGTCGAGGAAGTTCGCAGCCTGTTGCAGCGCCTGCAGGTGACGCCGCCTGGCGCTGAAGTTACTGCTGTCGGCCGCGTGGTAACCCATGCTGTGCTTGAGATGTTGCCGCAGCAGGTCCAGGCCCGCGCCCTGCTTGGCGGACAGGCGAACGACGGTATGCTCACCGGCCTGTTCCAGGGCAGGGGGCACCCCGGCCAGGTCACATTTATTGTGTATCACGGTGACCGGGATGGTATCCGAGAGGATCCCCGCCTCCCTTGGCCACAGTTCGGAGGCTGGTGCGGCCAGATTTTCCCGGGTCATGTCCAGAACCAGCAATACGCGGTCTGCGCTGGCAATTTCAGTTTGGGCGCGGCGAATACCTTCCTGTTCAACAGCGTCGGCGCTATCGCGCAGGCCGGCAGTATCAACAACATGCAGAGGCATGCCATCAATCTGGATATGTTCCCTGAGTACGTCGCGGGTGGTGCCCTCGACGGGGGTGACAATCGCGGTATCCTGGCCCGCCAGCGCATTGAGCAGGCTGGATTTACCGGCATTGGGTCGTCCCGCAATCACGACCTTCATCCCTTCCTGCAGCAAACTCCCCTGCTGGGCACTCGCCAGCACTGAGCCGAGCTGCGTTGCCAGTTTCCCCAGTTCGCCGGCAACGTGGCCGTCGGCGAGAAAATCAATCTCCTCCTCCGGGAAGTCGATGGCGGCTTCTACATAGATGCGCAGGCGGGTGACCCCCTCCACGAGCTCGTTGACCAGGCGGGAAAACTCGCCCTGTAGCGAACGATGTGCATTGCGTGCTGCCTGCTCCGTCGTGCTGTTGATCAGGTCCGCGATGGCTTCGGCCTGGGCGAGGTCCAGTTTGTCGTTGAGGTAGGCGCGCTCGGAAAATTCACCCGGTCGGGCCTGGCGTGCCCCTGCGCCAAGGCAGGCGCGCAGCACAAGGTCGAGGATTACCGGGCCGCCGTGGCCCTGGAGTTCCACAATATCCTCCCCGGTAAAAGAGTGCGGGCCCGGGAAATACAGGGCTATACCGGTGTCAATGGCTTCCCCGTCAAGGTCGCGAAAGGTGCAGAAGCGGGCGTGCCGGGGCTGCATTGCCGAGCCGGCAATGCGTTCGCCTATGTTCCTGGCAGAGGGGCCCGACAGGCGGATGATGCCGATACCACCCCTGCCGGGAGCAGTGGCGACGGCGGCGATGGTATCCCCATCCAGGGCGAGGGCGGAAGTCATGGCGCCAGTATAGGCTGGCGCGTGCTGGCGCGGTACCGCGGCATCAGGCCTTGGCGGCGCCCTTCTCGATCTGTTTGGTGATGACATACTGCTGTGCCATCGACAACAGGTTGTTGACCACCCAGTACAGTACCAGTCCCGCCGGGAACCAGAGGAAGAAGAAGGTAAAGATCACCGGGAGCCACTGCATGATCTTGGCCTGCATCGGATCCGGTGGCGGCGGGTTGAGTTTCTGCATGAACCACATGCTCGCACCCATGAGCAGCGGCAGCACGAAGTAGGGGTCCATCACAGAGAGGTCATCGATCCACAGGAAGAAAGGCGCATGACGCAGCTCAACGCTTTCCATCAGCACCCAGTACAGGGCGATAAACACGGGCATTTGCACCAGCACCGGCAAGCAGCCTCCCATGGGGTTGATTTTTTCCTTCCGGTACAGCTCCATCATGGCCTGGGACTGCTTGGTCTTGTCATCCGCGAACTGCTCGCGGATATCCTGCATTTTAGGCGCTACCCGGCGCATATTTGCCATGGAACGGTAGCTGGTAGCTGACAGTTTGAAGAAGGCCGCCTTGATAAGCACAGTGAGGGCGATAATAGACAGCCCCCAGTTGCCAAGCAGACCGTGGATCTTGGTCAGCAACCAGAACAGTGGCTGGGCAATCCACCAGAGCCAGCCATAGTCCACACTCAGCTCCAGGTAGGGCGAGATTTCCTGCAGCCGGTACTGGTCCTTCGGTCCGGCATAGAATTGCGCACCCACCGAACCTTGCTGGCCTGGATCCAGAACCAGGGCCGGGCTGGTAAAGCCCGCGATATTAAAACCACTGGGGGTGACGCGGGTGCTGTAGTTGTGACTCTGATCCGGGTTGGGAACCCAGGCACTGAGGAAGTAGTGCTGGATCATCGCGATCCACCCGCCGGGCAGTTGCTCGCGGAAGGGCTCTTCCTTCATATCCTTGAAACTGAACTTGGTGAAGCGTTCGTCGGGCTGGGTGATGGCAGCGCCGAGAAAGGGTTTCAGGCCCATGCCGCTGGTATCAGCTGACGGATCCTTGCTGTTATCCCGTTTGATTTGACCAAACAGATTGCCCTGCCAGCGCTCAGTGCCCTGGTTTTCAATGAGGTAGCGGATGTCCAGTAGGTAGTGGCCCCGGCGGAGGGTGAAGCGTTTGGTAATGCTCACCGCGCCTTCATCCTGCCACAGCAGATCGATGACCAGAGTGTCCTGGCCCGGAGCGAGTTCATAGTTCAGTGAAGCACTGGTATAGCGGGCCCGGCTTTCGCTGTCGATGCCGTCGGGGCCAATCAGACCGCTCTGGGCGACATAGGTACGGCGATCATTCTGCTCCAGCAGGACAAAGGGCTGGTCGGGCTTGTCGATATCTTCCAGATGCTTTGGCAGGGCCAGTTCGATGATGTCCCCACCGTTAAGGTCAATGGCCAGTTGCACCACATCGGTACGCACGAACACGATACGCTGCTCCGGGTCGGCTATCGTGGTTTCTGCGCTGGCGGGCGCTGCCTCGTCTGCGGATTGCGGTGCCTGCGGCAGGTCTTCATTGCTGCTGGCAATAGCGCTGTCTCCGACTGCAGGAAGTTCGGGAAGAGAGCTGCCTGAAGCGTCAGCACCGTTTAGCAGTCGCGTCGCGGTGGGCTGGGACGCAGTGGTCCTGGCTTCCTTGAACGCGACCCACTCGGTCAGCAACATGAATGACAGTAGGGCGAAGGCGCCGATCAGCAGTGTGCGTTGCAAGTCCATAAGCAGTGGTCAGCTTTGTCAGTGAGTTTGGTTGCAGGGCGGTACCGGGTCGACTCCACCTTCGTGCCAGGGATGGCACTTGCCGATGCGACGCAGTGTGAGGTAACTGCCCTTGAATACGCCGTGCAGGGCAATGGCGTCCTGGGCATAGTGCGAGCAGCTGGGGTAGAACCGGCAGTTGTTTCCCAGGAAGGGGCTGACGACATAGCGATACAGGGAGATGAAGAATATCAGTATCCGGCGCATCAGTTGCCTCGCGGGAGCGGGATTGTGGCGGCCTTGCGTGTCAGCTTCTGCCATTGTTCCCCCAGAGCTGCGAACAGCGCGGTGTTGTCGAGTTCGTCCAGTCCCCGGCGAGCCAGGAGGACAACGTCCAGCGGCGGGCTGGCCGGTGGGAGTTGCCGGAACAGTTCCCGTGCGACGCGCTTGATGCGGTTGCGTTGCACAGCCTTGCGGACATTTTTCTTGGCAATAACCAGTCCCAGCCGGGACTGGTGGGTATCGCTGTGGCGTGCCAGCAGAAGCAGGTGCCGGTGGGAGGCCTTTACTGTGGCGTCATCAAAGACAGCCCGGTATTGGGCTGCTGTAAGCAGGCGCCGGGACTTGTCGAATCCGGCAGAAGTCTTCTCGCAGTCAGCGATGGCGCCCACGCAGCCGGCAGCTCATCAGGCGGCGAGGCGCTTGCGACCCTTGGCCCGGCGGCGGCTCAGGACCAGGCGGCCGTTCTTGGTGGCCATCCGGGAACGGAAGCCGTGGGTGCGCTTGCGCTTGAGGACGCTGGGCTGGAATGTTCTTTTCATGACTCGAATCCAATAGTAGGTAATAGATAGAAGGCAGTTACCGACCAGTGACCTCAGCCAGGTGGCGGGCGCTGGAAAGCAGACTGCAAAAAAGGTTGGGTATTCTAGAGAAACGGGGCGCGTAATTCAATGCGTGCCTCACCCTTTATTTACGCCCCTGAAGCGGCCGCTGAAACCTGGTGCTGAGCTCACTGCCTGCAGCTCAGCGAGGGAGCCGGCGGCCAGGTTTGGACTCAGTATTGGCGCGGGTTGTGGCCATCGATACACATCTTCCCCAAAACATATCAACAAGTTATACACAGAAAAAAATATTCCTGTGAAATTCTGGCTAGAGTGCTCAATAATTGTACAAAAACAAGCTATATTGCTGATTTATATAGAGAAAAAATTATTAATGAAATTCCGGAGAGGTGTGGATAACTCCTAAAAAGGGGAGTATCATCGCTCGTCCGGTCAGCAAAGAACCGGGTTGCCAAGAAGACGCAGCAGTCACAAGTAAACAAACCGCTTTGGGAGAAGGACTGGTGGTATAAATGGTCCTGGGGGACAGTTTTGCCTGACGTAATATGGCAGCAGTGCATGAGCAGGCTTCAGGATGAATTGCCATCGCAGCAGTTCAACACCTGGATCCGTCCACTGCAGGCTAGTCACAGGGGTCAGCAGCTGACGCTGTTTGCGCCCAACCGCTTTATCAAGGATTTCGTCAGCGACAAGTTCGCGTCGCGTATTCACCAGTTACTGCAGGAGCTTGAAAGCGGCCAGGCGGTGGAACTGGTACTTGAGATCGGTACGCGGCAGTCCACAGAGGCCAGCGCAGAGGGCCAGCATCAGCGTGCGGTTGGCCTGGCTCAACCGATGTCCATGGCACCAGCGGTGTCGGGCTACGCGGTCAGTGGTGGCAATGTTGCCGAACTGAGGCCAGGCGCGGCCACTCAGGCAATGGCACCTGCGATGCCCAGCCGGGAAAGATTTGGCGCTGGGGTTCCCGATCGAGAGGCACCCCTGGCCAGGGTCAGGCCCGCATCTGATGAGTCCGTTCAGCAGCACCATCTCGTAGAACACTACACGTTCGACAATTTTGTTGAGGGCAAGTCCAACCAGTTGGCACTTGCCGCCGCAAGACAGGTTGCGGAGAATCCGGGCGAATCCTATAACCCCCTGTTCCTTTACGGGGGCGTTGGACTGGGCAAGACTCACCTGATGCATGCGGTGGGCAACGCCCTGAAAGTGCAGAATCCCGGTGCCAAGGTGGTCTACCTGCATTCCGAGCGGTTCGTGGCGGACATGGTCAAAGCCCTGCAGCTGAATGCCATCAGTGATTTCAAACGCTACTACCGTTCGGTAGATGCCCTCCTCATCGACGACATCCAGTTCTTTGCCAAAAAAGATCGCTCGCAGGAGGAGTTCTTCCACACCTTCAATGCGCTGCTCGAGGGCGGTCAGCAGATGATTCTTACCTGCGACCGTTATCCGAAAGAAATTGATGGCCTGGAGGAACGGCTCAAGTCCCGCTTCGGCTGGGGCCTGACCGTTGCCGTCGAGCCGCCTGAGCTCGAGACCCGGGTCGCGATTCTCATGAACAAGGCCAGCCAGGCGCGGATAGAATTGCCTCCTGACGCAGCTTTTTTTATTGCGCAACGCATTCGGTCAAACGTGCGAGAGCTCGAAGGGGCGCTGAAGCGCGTGATAGCGAGTGCACACTTCACCGGCAGGTCCGTGGATGTCGAGCTGATCAAGGAGAGCCTCAAGGATCTGCTGGCCCTGCAGGACAAGCAGGTGAGCCTCGACAATATCCAGCGCACGGTTGCGGAGTACTACAAGATCAAAATTGCGGACCTCATGTCCCGGCGTCGCAGCCGCTCGGTGGCGCGGCCACGGCAGGTCGCCATGGCCCTTGCCAAGGAACTCACCAATCATAGCCTGCCGGAAATTGGTGACAGTTTTGGTGGCAGAGACCACACGACAGTTTTACACGCATGCCGTAAAATAAAGGAACTTCGCGAAACCAATTCAGATATTCGGGAAGACTACAAAAATTTGCTGCGCTCTCTGACGACATAGGCGCGTACGGAAGGAACCTGGATCTATGAAGTTCTCGATTGCACGGGATGCACTGTTGAGGCCCCTCAACCTGGTGGCGGGCGTGGTGGAGCGGCGGCAGACTCTGCCGATTCTTTCCAATGTGCTGTTGGTACTGGAGGGTGACCAGCTTTCCCTGACCGGCACCGACCTTGAAGTGGAACTCGTTGGCCGGGTTAAGCTGGAAAAGCCCGCGTCAGCGCCGGGTGAGGTCACAGTACCGGCGCGAAAGCTTGTAGATATTTGCAAATCGCTGCCGGAAGGGAGTGATATCGATTTTACCGTCGAGGACAGCAAGGTAACGGTTCGCTCAGGCCGCAGCCGCTTTACCCTGTCCACTCTCCCCGCCCGGGACTTCCCCAGCGTTGAAGAGGCCACCGGTACCCATCGCTTCACCATTGCCCAGGGCCAGCTCAAGCGCCTGATAGAGCGCACGGGCTTTGCCATGGCCCAGCAGGATGTGCGCTATTATCTCAACGGTATGCTGCTGGAAGTCAAGGGTGGACGCCTGCGGGTAGTTGCTACCGATGGTCACCGGTTGGCGATGTGCACCCTCCCCGACCCCGTCCCGGTTGACGACGATATACAGGTCATCCTGCCACGCAAGGGCGTGCTGGAAATGGCGCGCTTGCTGCTGGACGAGGACGAGGACATATCCGTCGTCCTCGGCACGAACCACCTGCGCGCGACCACTGCGGAATTCACCTTTACCTCCAAGCTGGTTGACGGCAAGTTTCCCGACTACGAACGGGTCCTGCCCAGGTCAGCGGACAAGGTTGTCATAGGTTCTCGTCTCGATTTGCGCCAGGCGTTCACGCGTACAGCGATTCTCTCCAATGAGAAATATCGCGGGGTGCGGCTGAAATTGGGTCCGGATGTCATTGAGATAGTTGCCAACAACCCCGAGCAGGAGCAGGCCGAAGAGCAGGTTTCCGTCGAATATCAGGGTGATTCCGTGGAAATTGGCTTCAATGTCAGTTACCTGTTGGACGTGCTTGGCGTGCTCAGTGGCGAAAAGGTAAAGCTGTCCATGTCCGACCCCAATAGCAGTGCCCTCCTGGAGGAGTCGGTTGATGGCGATTCCCTGTATGTCGTCATGCCAATGCGACTCTGACAGGGTGTTTTGCTAACCCAACTCCAGATTCATAACGTCCGGAACCTGGAGCAGGTGACCCTGCAGGGTCTGGCGCGAATCAATATTTTTTTCGGCGCCAACGGTGGCGGCAAGACCAGTGTTCTTGAGGCAGTACACATGCTGGGCATGGCCCGGAGCTTTCGCTCCGGTGCAACTCGAACACTGGTCACCCACGGCAGGCAGGATTGTACGGTGTTTGGCGTGACATCAGATGGCGAGTCACGCAGCCGGGTTCCTGTCGCAGTCAAACGCTCCACAGCGGGTGATGTTCAGATAAAACTCGGCGGTCAGTCAGTCCGGTCGGTGGCGGAGCTCGTAGAGCAGTTGCCTCTCCAGGTTTTGAATGCCGCGAGTTTCGAGTTGCTCACCGGGTCGCCTGCAGCTCGCCGGCAATTCCTCAACTGGGGTGTGTTCCACGTGGAACAACGCTTCTTCGCTGAGTGGCAACGGTTCCAGCGCTGCCTGAAACAACGCAACAAGCTGCTCCGGCATGGTAAACTTGACCGCGCCGAGTTGGCCGTTTGGACACGCGAACTTGCGGACAGTGGTGACCGGATACATGAATTCCGGCTTCAGTACTTTGAGCTGTTGGCACCAGGCTTCAGGACCATCATGAAGCGGCTGGCGCCATCATTGCAGGAACTGGAACTCCGGTATCGCAAAGGTTGGGAGAAGTCGCTGAGTTACAGCGAGGCTTTGCAAGCGGGTCTTCCCGCGGATACGGAACAGGGTTATACCCATATCGGCCCCCAACGAGCGGATATAAAGGTAACGTCCAGCGGGTATTCCGCGGCAGAGACGCTATCCCGGGGGCAGCAAAAGCTGGTCGTTTGTGGCTTGAAGCTGGCGCAGGGTCGCTTGATCGCTGGTCCTCGGCAGGGTTCCTGCGTGTACCTTGTTGATGATCTTCCTGCGGAACTGGATCAGAAGCACTGCGCCCTGGTATGCGAGGCCCTGACGGAGCTGGAGTCACAGGTGTTTATAACCTGCGTAGAAAGGTCAGATCTGGAGGGGATGTGGGCGCCTGCGGTTAAACCGGCTATGTTCCACGTGGAACACGGCACGGTTTCTGCAGTGCCCGGGAGTGAATGTACAACAGTTTCTGGCTGAGCCACGGCCCGGAGTTGATCAGACGGGTGTCATGCGCACCCGCCAGGAAGTCGCGTTACCGAAGGTATTACCACCTGAAAGCTGAAAATGAGATTTGTTTGATGAGCGATAATGAGCAGAGTTACGATTCCTCCAGTATCAAGGTTCTCAAGGGCCTGGATGCGGTCCGCAAGCGCCCGGGTATGTACATCGGTGACACCGATGACGGTACTGGCTTGCACCACATGGTTTTCGAGCTTGTCGACAACTCCATAGACGAGGCGCTGGCCGGCCACTGCACCCGTATTGATATTGTTATCCACCCCGATGAGTCGGTGACGGTCAGTGACGATGGGCGCGGTATTCCGACGGAAATGCATGAGGAGGGGGTGTCGGCAGCGGAAGTTATCATGACCGTGCTGCACGCGGGCGGTAAATTCGACGACAACACCTACAAGGTGTCCGGGGGCCTGCACGGCGTTGGCGTATCTGTGGTGAACGCGTTGTCGGAAGAGCTCGTGCTCACCATTCGCCGTGAAGGCAAGCGCTACGAGCAGGTCTATTGCCACGGTGTGCCCCAGGCACCACTGGCCGTTATCGGGGAGACCCAGGGTACCGGTACAGCAGTCCGCTTCAAGCCGTCACCGCAGACCTTCACCAACATCGAATTTCACTTCGATCAACTCGCCAAGCGGCTGCGTGAGCTGGCCTTCCTGAATTCCGGCGTGAACATTCGCCTCAAGGATGAACGCTCGGGTCGCGAGGAGAACTACCAGTACGACGGCGGCCTGCGTGCGTTCGTGGACTACCTGAATCACAACAAGACACCGGTCAACAAGCCGTTCCACTTCCAGCTCGATACCGAGGATGGCATTGGTGTGGAAGTTGCCCTGCAATGGAATGATTCATTCTCGGAAAACATCTACTGCTACACCAACAACATTCCCCAGCGCGACGGGGGTACCCATCTGGCCGGGTTCCGCGCCGCCCTCACCCGCAGCCTCAACACCTATATTGAGCGGGAAGGCCTGGCGAAAAAGGCCAAAGTCTCCACCACCGGGGACGATGCCCGGGAAGGGCTGACCGGGATCATCTCTGTGAAGGTGCCGGATCCCAAGTTTTCCTCCCAGACCAAGGACAAGCTGGTCTCCTCGGAAGTGAAAACCGCCGTGGAGCAGGCCATGAACACCCGCTTCAACGATTATCTGCTGGAAAACCCTGGCGAAGCCAAGTCCATTGTCGGCAAGATGCTTGATGCTGCCCGTGCCCGGGAGGCAGCGCGCAAGGCCCGGGAAATGACCCGGCGCAAGGGCGCACTGGACATAGCGGGCCTGCCCGGCAAGCTGGCGGATTGCCAGGAAAAGGACCCTGCCCTGTCGGAGCTCTACCTGGTGGAGGGCGACTCCGCGGGTGGCTCGGCGAAGCAGGGGCGCAATCGCAAGTTCCAGGCAATCCTGCCCCTCAAGGGCAAGATCCTCAATGTCGAAAAAGCCCGCTTCGACAAGATGCTCGGTTCTGCTGAAGTCGGAACCATTGTCACCGCCCTGGGCTGTGGTATCGGTAAGGACGAGTTCAATCCCGACAAGCTGCGCTATCACAGCATTATTATCATGACGGACGCAGACGTCGACGGCTCGCACATCCGTACCCTGCTGCTGACGTTCTTTTTCCGGCAGATGCGGGAGCTTATCGACCGCGGCCATATATTTATCGCGCAGCCGCCCCTGTACAAGATTTCCCGCGGCAAGCAGAGCCAGTACCTGAAAGACGATGAAGCGCTCAACCGTTACCTGACCCAGGGCGCTCTGGAAAACGCTGCGATCGTTGTGAACCCCGAAGCGCCGCCGATTACCGGTGCCGGACTTGAGGAACTGGTGGCGCGGTTCCGCAAGGTTGCCGCGACCATCGAACGCCTGGGTCGCCTTTATGCACCCCCGGTGCTGTGGCAACTGGTATACGGCGCCACCCTGATGCCTGAGCAAATGCAGGACGAGGCTGCCGTTATCGCCTTTGCAGATCAGCTTAGTGAGCGCTTACTTACTGTCGCGCCCAAGGGTGCCGAGTACACGGTTACGGTGCGCAAGGACCATGAGCGGCAGAGCCACTTCCCGGTGGTCAAGCTGCTCGCCCACGGTGTGGAGACCGAGACCGAGTACCGGCATGAGTTCTTCTCCTCGGGCGAATATCGCAGCATGGTGGCCCTGGGCGAGACTCTCAACACGCTGATCGATGAAGACGGTTATTTCCAGCGCGGCGACAAGACCCTGCCCACCCGCAGCTTTGAGGAGGGCCTGACCTGGCTGATGGCGGAGGCCCGCAAGGGCTACAACATTCAGCGCTACAAGGGTCTCGGCGAAATGAATCCGGAGCAGCTGTGGGAAACCACCATGGACCCGGACGCGCGGCGCATGCTTCAGGTTACGGTGGAGGATGCCATGGCGGCAGACCTGATTTTCACCACCCTGATGGGAGACCAGGTCGAGCCCCGGCGCGAGTTTATCGAGGAGAACGCCCTTTCCGTCGCCAACCTGGATGTCTGAGCCGGGCGGCTGTTCCGGGATCGCTGGCCGCATCGGAAAGCGCAGTTTGATATTAGCCATGTTCTGGACGCCAGGGTTCAGGGAGGCGGGTTGAATGCTGGAGCTTTGTGGGATCGCCATACGCGCCCGGCCCAAGGCGCCGATGCAGGCCCTTGACCGGGCAGTGGTGACGCCGGAGCGCGGGGTAGAAGGTGATTTTCGCGGCAGGCCGGGTAAGCGCCAGGTCACGCTGCTCAGTCGTGAGAGCTGGAACAGGGCCTGTGTCGAACTGGGGGAGGACCTGCCCTGGATGACCCGACGCGCCAACCTGCTTGTCAGTGGCCTGGAATTCACCCCGGCCCATGTTGGCAGCACCCTGCGCTTCGGTGAACTGGTATTGCTGATAACCCGTGAAACAGACCCCTGTGAGCGAATGGACCAGGCGCGTCCGGGACTGCGCGCCGCGCTTGATCCTGACTGGCGGGGCGGTGTGTGCTGCCGCGTCATCGCTGGAGGTGAAATCGTCCTTGGCCAGCGCGGTGCGCTGTTCAGCCCTGGGCAGTAACCGCAATCGCCAGGCCCATGACCAGGGCCGCACAGCCGACAGCGGGCAGCAACACGGTGTTGCCCAGCTCTGCTCCCCCCAGCACCCGACAATACACCCCCTTCGCCAAGGTGTTGGTAGCCGTTGCCAGGCAGATGCACAGCAAGACCAGCTCGGTAGATAACGGACCGCCTGCTTTCGGCGCCAGCGACAGCACAATGGGGTCGACATCAGCGAACCCGGTCACTGTCGACAGCAGGTAGAGTCCCGTTTCGCCGTACCAATCCAGTAGCGCTTCAACGGCCAACATGACCACGGCCAGCAGCGCGCCGAACTGCAGTGCAGGCAGGAGTTGAAACGGGTTGTGGACATTGGGTGGCTGAGTCTCGCCCCTTTCGCGGTGGCGTAACAGCCAGAGGGCCGAGCCCAGCAGAGCCAGCATGCCACCGCCCAGGGGCAGCAGTGCCGGAAGCACCAGTTCCGGCCTGAGCACAAAAATAACCACCAGCACCCGCGCAAACATGGTACTGCAGGCGACGAGGATGCCGGCGCTCAGGGTCCGCGTCTGGCTGATGTGCCGGGACAGGCGGGAGAGACTGAAAGCCACCGCGGTCGAGGAGGCAAAGCCGCCAGCGAACGAGGTCAGCAGGATGCCGCGCTTGGGGTCGGTGAGGCGCATGGTGAAGTAACCGGTCAGCGACAAGCCGGAAACCAGCACGACCATCCACCACAGCTGCCAGGGGTTGAGGGCATTCCAGGGCCCGAAACCCCGGTCCGGGAGCAGCGGCAGCATCACCACCGAAACCACCAGAAACTGCAGGGTGCCCGTGAGTTCCTGCCGATCGAGTACCCGCAGCCAGCGGTGCAGGGTCTCTTTCAGATGCAGCAGCAGCGCCAGCAGCACAGCGCTGGCCGCCGCAGGCAAGGCCAGGTCGAAAGCGGGCATGGCCCCTAGCCAGTAGGTGGCCATGGCGGCAACGGCGGTGGTGATACTCAGGTCTTCATCGCGACGGGACTCCTGTAGATAGCCGGCGGTCAACAGCAAACCCACCGGGATGAATACCAGGGCGCATACCAGTGCCGCTTGCTCCGGAAACAGGGCCCGACCTGCAACCGCCACAACACCGCCCAGCAGCGCCAGCAGGGAGAAGGTGCGGATGCCCGCAACCCGTGCGCCCTCGGCGTGGCGCCGGTGGTGCCAACCCCGCTCACTGCCGACCAGCAGACCAATACCCAGTGCCAGGGCCAGACTGGCAAACGGGCCTAGCAACTGGGTGTAGCCTGCTGTATCCATCGCTTCCTGTGTCAGTGCTGGTGCCCCTGCCTTTTGGGTACCGGCAAGTCGCCGGTCAGGGGACTTGCCAGTCTACCGCGTCGGGCCGGCTGGCCGTAGTCCGGATTATCGCTGATACGCCGCGCAACCGTACCCGAGGGGTGCTGGTACCAGCCCGGGTCGCGGTAGTCTCCGGCCGCCAGGCCATCCCGCACCTTGACCACGGTGAACATGCCGCCCATTTCAATATTCCCGAAAGGACCCTTGCCCATCATCATCGGCAGCGTATTTGGCGGTCCACTCATGTGCCCGGAGTCGGTGTGGTCCTGGTGTTCGCCCATGCCGTGCTCGCCCATGGCCATATAGCCGGGTAACAGCGTGCGTATTTCATCGTCTATACCCGACTGGTCCACACCCAGGGTATTGGGAAGGTCGTGCCCCATCGGGTTCATGGTGTGATGGGACATATGGCAGTGGAACGCCCAGTCACCGGGGACGCCCACAAACTCGATATCCCGTATCTGACCGACACCGATGATCTCTGTCACTTCATTGCGCCACTGCTGACGCGGCCAGCGGCCACCGTCGCTGCCCGTTACCTGGAACTGTACGCCGTGCAGGTGGATCGGGTGGTTCCACATGGACAGATTGCCAACGCGGATACGAACGCGCTCGCCACTGCCCGCCACCAGCGTGTCGATCGCGGGAAATACCTTTGAGTTCATGGTCCACAGGTCGAACTCCTGCATGACCGCGGGATCGGGACGCGATGTGCCGGGATGCATTGCCCAGTTGTGCAGGAGTATTGCGTAGTCGCGGTCGATGGGTTCCGGCTCCCCCTCTCGAGGATGAATGATAAACATCCCCATCATGCCCATCGCCAGCTGCACCATCTCATCGGCGTGCGGATGGTACATGTGCGTGCCGTGCTGCTGCAGGGTGAACTCATAGACAAAGGTTTCGCCGGGCTGGATGGCCGGCTGGGTCAGGCCGGAGACGCCGTCCATGCCGGAGGGCAGGATCAGGCCGTGCCAGTGGATACTGGTGTGTTCCGGAAGCCGGTTGGTGACAAGGATCCTGACCCTGTCCCCTTCCACGACCTCCAGGGTTGGTCCGGGGCTGGTGCCGTTGTAACCCCAGCACTTGGCCTTTGATCCCGGGGCGAATTCGTGCTCAATTTCTTCCGCCACCAGGTGGAACTCCTTCACGCCGTCGACCATGCGATGGGGGAGTGTCCAGCCATTGGGCGTATGCACGGGTGTGTAGCCCTGCGTGCCGCGCTCCCGCGGCGTGGGCTCACCCTGGTTGTGATGTTCATGGCCGCTTTCCGCCATTGCCCGGGTGATAGCCAGTGCCGGCAGTACGCTGCCGCTGGCCAGCAGGAAATCTCTGCGCTTCATCAGTGGTGTCCCCCATGCTGGTGATGG
>JBFHFJ010000027.1:0-20181 GCA_041583655.1 Haliea sp.
CCGACGCGGCGGACTTCTGGCATGTGGTTCCACACCAGCTGTGATCTCTCCTTTGAGATTATCGAACCCACCCCTTTCATGCTGATGCTGCGACCCCGCCGCGGCCCCCAGCAGTGGGTGGCGCGGGAGGAATACCACATCAGCCCCAGTGTCCCGGTCTCGGAATTCACCGACGGCTACGGCAACTATTGCCAGCGCTTGATCGCACCACCCGGGGAATTCAGCATACACGCGGCGGCCGAGGTGATGACCCTGGATACCGTCGATATCGCTCCCGGGGCGCCCTGCGTTCCCGTGCAGGACCTGCCGGACGCAGTGCTCAGTTTCATCCTGCCCAGTCGCTACTGCGAGTCCGACCGCTTCTACACCATGGCCAGTGAGATCACCGCGGGACAGCTGCTCGGCTATGACCAGGTGGCCGCGATCGAAGACTGGCTGCGGCGCACCATCCGCTACCTGCCTGGCAGCAGCGAGTACCCGGAGTCCGCGGTGGAGGTCAACCAGCGCCAGTCCGGGGTGTGTCGCGACCTCTCCCACCTCGGTATCGCCCTGTGCCGCAGTCTCAGCATTCCCGCGCGCATGGTGGTCGGCTATCTGTACAACCTCGAGCCCATGGACATGCACGCCTGGTTCGAGGCCTATGTGGACGGCCGCTGGTACACCTTTGACGCCACCCAGGCCAAGTGCGAGCAAGGCTACATCGTGGTCGGCTATGGGCGCGACGCAACCGACGTCGCCATCTTCAACCAGTTCGGCGCACCGGTAACCCAGACAGTGCACGACATTCGCGTCGAGCGCACCGCGGGGCCTGTACGGTGAAAGACATCGACGCGATTCTGTCCTTCTGGTTCGGCGACGGCGAGGACGATGCCGCCGTCGCCCGGCACCAGGGCAAGCTGTGGTGGAGCAAGAATGAGGATATCGACGCCAGCATTCGCGCCCGCTTCGAGCCACAGGTGCTCGCGGCAGGCGCGGGTGACCTGGACCATTGGCGCGGATCCGCGCAGGGCTGGCTGGCGCTGATCATTCTGTGCGACCAGTTCCCGCGCAATATCTACCGCGGCACTCCGCGGGCCTTTGCTTTCGATGCAATGGCCCGCAGCCTGTGTCTTGAGGGCCTGGAGGGCGGGCTGGACCTGCAATTGCGGTCGATCCAGCGTGTGTTCTGCTACCTGCCCCTGGAGCATTCCGAGAACCCCCGGCACCAGGACCGCGGCGTTGCCCTGCTTCGCCAGCTGGCGGCCGATGCACCAGCGAGCCAGCGGCAGCTCTTTGCCAAGTTTGTCGACTTCGCCCTGCGCCACCAGGCGGTTATTGAGCGCTTCGGACGCTTCCCCCACCGCAATGCCATATTGGGGCGCAAATCCAGTGACGAGGAGATCGCTTTCCTGCAGGAGCCCGGCTCCTCTTTCTGATGCGTAGAGGGGTCAGTCCGTCTCGTAGGGACCCGCCTTTGCCCCAATAGGTCGTCTTGCCGTGCCCGAGTGTTCGCACGACACCACCGCCGGCCAGAAACCGGCGGTGGCCGCAAGGCCCTAGGCGCGCTTCAGCTTCCGCATCCCCAGCAATCCGATCAGCACGCCAAGGGCCGCCAGGACGGAGAACGGCAACACCGGAACCGGCACCACGCTGGCGGCATTGCCAACGAAATTGATCAACGCGGCGTGATAGGCGAAATAGGCATCCGACGGATCAGAGTCCGTGAAATCCCCATCACTCTCGCCATCGGTCGACACATAGGCAATAAAACCACTTCCGAGTGTACGCAACACCCAAGAGCATCCGGAAGAGTCGCACGACACTCCCTGGGCAGACGGACCAAGATCAGCCACGTCAATATAGTCCTGATCATCCAGCGAGGCCGGCGTGACTCCCACCAGATTAAATGCTCCCTGAGTAAGCACGTTGGAAAGCGCAATTGGACCCAACCCGTCAGTATCAGAGATACCTACCCCACTGGCACCGGCAATGAAATCGGCCAGCAATTGGTCGATTGGAGAGGCAATGGAATCATAGCCGGTAATAAACAAAAACCCACCGGCCGAAACATAGCTCTCCAGAGATGAAATCGTGGCGGCGCTGGTCGTTGTTCCGGTACTTTTGTTATCGTCACTCGCAGCCCAGACCACCGCGTCATAGGCGGTGAGACTCCCCTGCAGGGTGGTGTTTACCCCGCCGCTGAAGTCATCATATACGGCCGTGACCGTATGCCCAGCCGCCTGCAATGCCGGCACCGCTGAAGGCATGCTATCAGAGCTGGCCGCGGATCCATTGGCTACGAACAGTACATTCCCCGCTGCTACTGGCCCACTGGCACCTAGCAACAACAAAACGGCCAGGACCCATCCACTCTTCTTGCCACGACTTTCCATACCCATGTTTTTTGCCCCCCTAGTTGTCATTTCGCGGAGTTTAATATGCGAGAGGAGATCAAACAATCTCCTATAAGGCATTTCGACGGTCCATTGCCGCGCGGAGTCCAGGGCCTGTTTGCGTGCCCGCCCGTGTCCAGGCTGGCCCCGCCTGCCACCGAGCGCCGATGACTGATACGCAAAGGCATCCCGCTGTCAGAACTCATACTCCAGCACTGCGCGAAAGCTGTAGTCTGCAGTTGCCTGATCCAGGCCCCAGACAACGCCGGCTTCCCAGCGCAACGCCTGGCGTGGCCCGACGCGGGCCATCCCCAGCAGTACCGGACCCAGTGCCCGGGTGTCCTCGCCCAGGTACAGCTCGAGTGCGGGTTCCAGCGCGGGCGAGTGCCGGTAGCGCGCCTGCAGGGCCGCGGTGGTTTCCAGTTCGTCGGCGATATCATCGCCCCACTCGTAACCAAGGCCGAGGTTGGCGGTGGCGCTGAACCGGCCCAGCTCCCGCTCCAGCAGCAGGGTGGTCGAATACTCCCAGATATCCTCGTCGCGCGACTTCTCCAGCTCGAACAGCAAGCCGTAATCCAGCAGGTACTCACCCTGCTCCGACATCTGCCAGAGAACCTCCGCCTCCCAGGCCTGCACCTGCAGGCTGCGTTCCGCGCTGGCCTCGCCGATCAGGTAGACCTCCGCGAACACATACTCCGCCACGGCCCTGCCCAGGCCCAGCTTGTGGGTCTCGTGCCGCGCCTCGCCGCTGACCGGGTCGTCGCGCTGCTGCACCCCGCGCCACTCCAGCTCCCACTCAAGCTGCTCAACATAGGGGTGGTAGATCTTGTCAATCACACTGCCATCGGCGCGCCCCTGCGGCGGGAAGGTCCACAGCAGGCCGCAGAGGGCGACCGCCAGCACCGGTCTAGAAAGTTGCTTCACGGGATACTCTCCATTTCCAGCCTGCCGCTGCGGCAGCGGCGGCGAGTACCAGACTGGCGCCGTACAGGGCGACCTGCAGCGCTCCCGGAGTGGCCTCGTAGCCCAGCACCGCATACAACAATTCGCCGACAAAAGACTGTTCGCTGACCAGTGCCGAGCTGTCCCACAGCGGCGATTGCTGGGGCAGCCAGTCCACCTGCTCCAGCAGCATGGTGCCCTGCATGACCATCCCCGCGCCTATCAGGCCCAGCGCGGCAAGACAGACCCGACGTGAAACGGCCGGGGCCAGGGCCAGCAGGCCGGCATAGACCAGGACACCGGCACTCAACCCTATCCCCGCGCCCAGCGCACTGCCCGCCCAGACTGCCCGAGCCTGGTCCCCCGCGGCGCTGAAGGCCTGCACATAGATCTGGATCTCGGCACACTCGCGAATAATGGCGAATATCACGGCGACGCCCATCAAGGCGCCCAGCAGCCGCCGGTGACCGGACTGCGGAACCGCGACGCACAGGTACAGTATGGGCAGGACCAGCAGAAACACGCCACCCTGCAGGCTGGCGTTCATGACTTCCTGGCCGGCGCCGTCCAGCGCTTCGGTCAGGGTCCCGATTGAGCGGGAGTAGGCAAGCACGCCAATCACCGCCAACGGCAGCGCATACCAGAGCCAGTGTCTGCCCAGGCGCACATTGTGGGCGAGCGCGAGCAGGACACTGACCAGCACCGCGGCCTCAAGCACCTCACGCAGTACCAGGATGACGGAGTTAAGCAACATGTCGCGCCCTCATTCGGCCACCACCCGCCCCTGGGCGGTGCGCGGGTTGAATTCGCCGAAAAACGGATAAACACCTGGCGCCAGCGGGCCGATGAAAATGTTGGCCTTGCGGCCGCCCATGATCACTTTCTCCCGGTTCAATTCGTAGCTCTCGAATTCTTCCGGGGTCGGGTCGCGGTTGTACACCACCAGCTTTATCTTGGTGTTGGCCGGTATCCGGATTTCTTCGGGCTGGAACAGATGGTCGCGGATTTCCAGTTCGAACACCGGTGTCTTTGCCAGCGCGGGCGGGCAGGCAAGGGCGAGTGCCAACAGCAGCGCCAGGCGCTTTGCGCTACCCATCTGCCTGCCCACCTTCGGCAAACGTCACAGTGACTGCCAGCCCGCTGCCCAGGGGGCTGGCGCCCAGGCTGATACGGGCGCCATGCAGCTGGATGATGTGCTGGACTATCGCCAGACCGAGGCCGGCTCCCGCGACACCGTCCTGCAGCCGATCACCCACCCGGTAAAATCGCTCGAAAACGCGCTCGCGCTCGGCTTCGGGAATTCCCGGCCCGCTGTCAGCCACCTCAAGCACCACACGCCCCTCGCGCTGGCCGGCGAATACCGCGATCTCGCCGCCGGCGGGCGTGTATTTGCGGGCATTGTCCAGCAGGTTGCGCACCAGGATTTCCAGCATTGCCTCGTCCCCCTGCATGAACACTGCTGAGCCGGTCAACGACAGGGACTGCCTGCGGGCCTCGAACTCCGGCCAGCAGTTCGCCGTCACCCGCTGCGCCAGCGCGTGCAGGTCCATACTGTGGAAGTTGGCCTTGATCAATTCGGGCTGGGTGCGGGCGAGATCCAGCAGCTGCTCCACCAGGTGCTGCATGCGTTCCACACCGGCATTGGCGTGGGCCAGGGCACTGCTGTCTGAGCCAATCTCGTCCTCCAGATTGTGCAGGTGGATCTTCAGTGCGCTGATGGGTGTGCGCAACTCGTGCGCAGCGTGGGACGCGAAATGCTTCTCCCGCTGCAGGGCGCCCGCCAGACGCAGCAGCAGGCCATTGGTGGACTCGATCACCTGGCGCAGCTCCGCCGGGGGCTGCGCATACTGCAGCGGCGCAAGATCGTCGCTGGCCTTGCGGTTGATCTGGCGACTCAGGTCGCGCAGCGGCGCGAGCCCCCAACCGACCACCACCCAGATCAGCAGCGCGGCCACGGGCAGCCACAGCAGCAGTGGCGTAACCGATTCCAGGACAACACTCTCCGCCAGTAGATGGCGCACATCGGCGCGCTCGGCAACCATGCTCCAGCGCTGTTCGCCACTCGCCACGGTGAGCGTTCGCCAGCGGTAACCGGCGAAATTCACATAGCGGTACCCGGCAATAAACGGGGTCAGGGGACCGGGTGGTGCGCTGGCGGAACGCAGCAGCAGGTCTGTCCCGTCCCAGACCTGAAAGACAAAACCCTCGGCGCCATTGACGATGCCGGGCTCAGCACTGTAGCCGGGACCGACACTGGCGAGGATATCGCTGGCATAGCGCAGCTGGGCATCGAGCAGCTCCTCGGCCTTTTCCATGCTGGCGCGGTAACCATTGAGCGCCGCCAGGAAGGAGACCAGGGTAAATGCGGCCACCAGCATGATGACCAGGGAGGTACGTATGGACTTCATCGTCGCGGCACGGTGTAGCCTATTCCCCGCACAGTCTTGATGAACTCCTCCGGCAGCTTTTTCCGCAGGTGATGGATGTGCACTTCCAGGGCGTTGCTGCTGACTTCCTCGCCCCAGCTGTAGAGCCTGCTCTCCAGCGCCTCCCGGGTGAGCACCTTGCCGGTACTCTCCATCAGCGCCTTGAGCAACATGTACTCGCGCCGTGGCAGCTCGAGGGGCGTCTCGCCCACGGTGACCGAATGGGCGGCGGTATCCAGCTCTACGCTGCCCACATTGAGACGACTGGTCGGCGCGGTGGCCGACAGGCGCCGCTCTATCACCCTCAGGCGGGCGGCCAGTTCTTTCATGTCAAAGGGCTTGGCCAGGTAGTCGTCCGCACCGCGATCAAGACCCTTGACCTTGTCCTCGGCACCGTCGCGGGCCGTCAGCAACAGTACCGGCAGGGCGCGGCTGGTTTCCCGCAGGTTCGACAGCACCTGCAAGCCATCCATGTCCGGCAGCCCCAGGTCCAGGACCACCATGTCCGGCAGCTCCGCGCGCAGCGCAGCCAGTGCCTGTCGCCCCGAGTCCACATGATTGACGGCAAAGCCTTCCCGGCTCAGGGCCGCCTGCAGGCCCGCCGCGAGAGAGCTGTCATCCTCAACCAGCAGAATACGCATGCCCCGAGTTTACTCGCGCCTGCTGGCGGCCGCCAGCGCGTAGCGGCGAACCACCGGCAACTGGCGCAGCAGTGCGCGGTCGACCAGGCCGGGGGAAACGCTGTTGAGCTTGATGAAGAAACGCTCCGGCCAGCCGACCAGACGCACGCCCCTGTTAGCTGCCAACAGGGACATGAGCTCCCCGGCGACGCGCTCGGGCGGGTCCATGGCGGTGCCCAGCTCATGGTTCATCGCCTGCACCGCCGCGCTGTTCATGGCGGTGTCCGTTGCCCGCGGTGCCAGATACTGGACCCTGACACCGCTGTCCGCCAGTTCGCGACGCAGGGCTTCGGTGAATCCGCGCAGGCCGAACTTGCTGGCGCTGTAGGCGGTATACCCCGGAAAACCGATACTGCCAAATGCGGAACCCACGTTCACGATGGTGCCACCGCGGGCCTTGAGCGCCGGCAACAGCTCGCGCGCCAGCAGCATCGGCAGCAACAGGTTCAGCTCCAGAGCCTGCCGCAGTTCGGCCTCACTGTGACTGCCCAGCAAGCCGAAATGACTGACGCCCGCGTTGTTGATCAGGCCGTCGATGGCCGCGCCGGCCACGGCGACCAGGGCGGCACGGCCCTCGGCGGTGGCAAGGTCCGCCGCCAGCACCTCGTGCTCACCCCCCGGCAGCCGGCCGCACAGGGCCTGCAGGGCATCCTCGCTCCGCGACACCAGCACCAGTCGCACGCCCGCATCCGCCAGCGCGGTCGCGAAAACCTGGCCAATCCCGCCCGCGGCGCCGGTGAGAATAATCCGCTTGCCCGCAAGATCCATGGGCATGTCCTAGGCCGCCAACTGCAGTGCCTGCTCGGCGCGGACGCTGCGGTAGACATCGGCATACAGATGATAGAAATTGCGCGCGCAGTGCAGGATCTGGCGCTGATCCTCCACGCAGTCTATCCGGTTCATCAGGTTCTCAAAAAATTTCACATGCTCGATATCCAGTGCCCCGTGCGAGCGCAGGTAGCTGAACGCCTGCCGCGGCAGCCCGGTGGCGGAGGCGATGGCGTCTGCCGCTCTGTCCGCTACCGTGATGGAGGTGCCTTCCAGCACATGCACCATGCCGAAAAAGCCCACCGGATTGACCCGGTCGATAATGTGGTAGGCGTAGGCCACCATCAGTTCGGTTTCCCGGCTGGGGATACTGTTCCGCGCCCTCTCCAGATCGTAGCCACAGGCGGCAATGTCGTTGAGAACCCATTCCTGGTGCCCGAGCTCCTCCTCGATATACTCTGCCAGCGCGGTGCGCAGCCATTCCCTGTCAGCGGGCATGCGCGCGCCGGCAGCCATCAGCAGGGGCACCGTGTGCCGGACATGGTGATAGGCCTGCACCAGGAATGCCACATAGCGCTCGCGATCGACCTTGCCGGCGAGCGCATCCCGCACCAGGCTGGTGTTGAGCAGGGCCTCGCGCTCGGTCTGGGTACTGTCCTGCAACTGCTGGAAGAAACCGGTAGAGGGCGTATTCATAAGGCTTGTGACTCCTTGAGGGGGGAATAACACTGATCCACAGCGGCCGCAAAGCGCGCCGCTATGAGGGCGCGACGAGGGCGCCCGTTGGCCGTTAGCAAATCATTGCTCGCGAGCGGTGTGGCGAGCCGGATCCAGCGGCCCACCCGGGCGTAATCCGGCAGGCGTTCGTTAGCGGTGGCGATCGTCGCTGCAATTGCCGCGTCACCGCAGCCAGTATCCGCCGGGTATACCAGAGCGACACACCAGGGGCGGTCATCCCCCAGCACGACGGCCTGGCGCAGCACGCCGTCCGCCAGCAATTCACTTTCCACCCACTCCGGGGAAATGTTGCGCCCATAGCTGCTGATCAACAGGTGCTTGCGCCGACCGGATACCGTGAGAAAACCATCACCGTCGATACTGCCCAGGTCACCGGTGGCGACGGGGCCGGACTGCCAGCTGGCGGGGTCGTCGAGATAGCCCAGGAAACGATTCCCTTCGACCCACAGTTCCCCATCGCGTTCCGTCACCCGGACATGGGGCAGCACTTGCCCGCTGCTGCCGGGACGGTCCAGCGCCTGGGTATTGAGGCTTACCACCGAAGCGCTCTCGGACAGCCCGTAACCATCGAACACCGGCAAACCGCCGTCGCGTACACGCCGCAGCAAGGCCGGCGCGACCCGGGCCCCGCCCACCGCGCAGAAGCGCAGGCTTGAGGGAGCCCGCCACCCCGCCTGCAGGGCGTGGTCGAAGAGCGCGAGGAACTGGGGGGTGAGGATAAGCGTCTGTGGCTGCCACGCCTCAAGGGCGTGCAGCAAGCGCTGCGGGTCGACGCTGGAGCTGCCCGCCAGGCCATTTTCCGCTGGCTGCGGCAGGACAACCATGCCGCCTGCGAGCAGTGGCATGTACACGCCGGCGATATTTTCCAGCAGCGTGCTCAAGGGCAGCAGGGACAGGTGTCGCGGGGCCTGCAGCCCGACGGCATCCACCAGGGCAGCGGCGACGGTAAGACACTGCGTGGTGGACAGGCAAACGCCCTTGGGGGTGCCGGTGGAACCGGAGGTAAAAGTGATCTTGGCAGTGCCGGGCGGTATCTGCCCGCCGGCAGTGCCAGGCAACCGGTCCAGCACCAGGCCGGGGCACCGGGGCAGCGCCACGCCGCGGCCGGCCGGCAGGTCCAGACAGTCGCGCAGGCGCGCTTCGCTGATCAGTGCATCGACGCCCGCTGCTCGCAGGATGTGCTCGCGCTGGGCCGGGCTGAAAAAGGTGGGGACGGGCACCAGGCAGATGTCGCTACTCTGGGCGGCCAGATCCACGCGTACCCAGTCCGGTGAATTGTCCGCGAAAAGGGCCAGGCGCTGGACCCCCAGGGCGGCCAGGTGGGCACCCAGCACCGCGATGTCATCCAACAGCTGCGCGGCCGTGGTGCCGGCTGCGCCATCGGTGAGCACCGTGTTCCCCGGGCTTTGCCGCGCCCGCTCCTGCAGCGCCAGCAGCAGTGGGTTCATGCGCAATGCTCGCGGATTGCACTGGCCAGCACGGCAATCGACGGCCGGTACTGGTCCAGGGCAGCGGCCAGGGCCGGCCGCGCCAGCACCTGCTGCCGGGTCAGCGCCATATCCCCGACCATGACCCTGGGGTCTCCCTCATAATAGCGGCCCCAGCTGGCGGCGGCAGGGCCCAGGCGCTCCGGCCGGGCGGGGCCAATAGTGAGCGGGGTGAAACCGATACGGCGAATGGAGAGCCGCACAGCGCGATTGGCGGCGAAGATCAGGTAGCGGATACCGGCGTCGTGGATGGCAGCGGTAACCAGCAGGTACAGCAGGGAACCCTGGCCCGGGTGGGAGGCAGCGAGGTTGCCCAGCTCCATCAGGTTACCGGGGGCGCAGCGCACCCCATGCAGGGCCTCGACCTCATGCAGTGCCGGGCGATCCAGGTACTGCTCGCAAAACAGGGGGCCGTGATTGGCGCTGCGCAGGCCGAGGGCCGCCGAGAAATATTCCCCCTGCTGCAGGCTGCAGAGCAGGGGCAGGAAACCCAGCACGCGCGCGTCCCAGGCCGCCTGGAACACCGATGCGATGTACTGTTCGAGCCGTTCGCGGCGGGGATGGGCTTCGGGGCAAGCCTCAACCAGCGGCAACCCGGCGCCGGCCGCGGCGCCGGGAAGCGGGCCGCTGGCCTCGCTGCAGCTTTGGATATCGATCGTAACTGGTTTCACCATCATGCCTCAGCTGGCTGTTGATGGTGACCACTCTAACGACCCAATCTTAGAGAAACCTTAAGCCGCCAGCCCGCTCAGCCAGTGGCACCGCGACCCCTGCGCAGGCGGCTGACGCCAGTGACCAGGGCCAGGACCACCGCCCCCGCGGCAACGCCGAACACCGCCGCCAGCAGGGTCGGGGCCAGCAGGCCCAGCACGGGCCCAAGCACCGGCAGGCTGGCGCCGGCAGTTGCCAGGGACTTGATCACAGCGTCGACCGGCGCCAGCCCGTGGACGAGGATACCGCCGCCTACCATGAACATCGCCAGGGTGCCGACGACCGCCAGCGTTTTCATCAACCGTGGCGCAAACAGCAACAGGCCGCGCCCCAGGGCACGCCGGCCGGACGCGACAGTGCCGACGCCCTCGTCTTCCGCCAGGTGCAGGCCCATGTCATCCAGCTTGACGATCACCGCGACCAGGCCGTAGACACCCACGGTAATAAGCAGGGCGATGCCGGCAACCACTGCGATCTTGGTGCCCAGGGCGGCATCAACCACGGTGCCCAGGGTAATGACGATGATTTCCGCGGACAGGATGAAGTCGGTGCGCACTGCACCGCGTATCTTGCGCTGCTCCACCCGCACCAGATCGACGGCGGGGTCGGCCAGCTGGGCCCGCAACCTGGCCCGGTTGGCTGCCTTGGCCTCACCCGAATCCAGCACACTGTGGGCAACTTTCTCGAAACCCTCGTAACACAGGAACAGTCCGCCGAGCATCAGTACCGGGGCAATGAGTATGGGCGCAAACACGGACACCAGCAGCGCGGCGGGAACCAGAATCAGCTTGTTCCGAAAGGACCCCTTGGCCACCGCCCAGACCACCGCAAGCTCGCGGTCGGCGCGAACCCCGGTCACCTGCTCGGCGTTGACCGCCAGGTCGTCGCCGAGCACCCCGGCAGTCTTGCGCAAGGCCACTTTGCTCATTGAGGCCACATCGTCGAGGATGGTGGCGATGTCGTCGAGCAGGACTAAAAGGCTGGTACCGGCCATGGTGATAGGGCTCGTTTGGGAACGTTGACGCAGTGTAGAGCAGCCGGCGGGGCAATTACAGCGCCGGCGGTCAACGCCGCTTGCGCCGACGCTGGGGTTTCCTGCTGGTGACCGGGGTCTTCGGGTAGCGCGGCAGCTTGCCGGTGGCCAGGTAGCGGTGAATCGATTCCTGGGAACGGATCATGGGAGCCTTGCGCGGCCGCGGCACGAACTCGTTTACCTGGTCCTGGTCAATGATCCGCGCCTTGACGTTGTCATGCCACTGCTGGTCGAGAATGTCCTGCAGGGTTTTCTGCGCAGCGGGATCCCGCACCGGGCACAGCACCTCCACCCGGTAGTCCAGGTTGCGCGTCATCAGGTCGGCGGAGCCGATCAGGTAGCGCGGATTACCGCGGTTGTAGAAAACATAGGCCCGCGGGTGTTCAAGATAGCGGTCGACAATACTGATGGCTTCGATGTTCTCCGAAATGCCCTTCACCCCGGGCAGCAGTGAGCACATGCCCCGGATGATGAGCTTGATCTGCACACCGGAGTCCGAGGCCTCGTACAGCTTCATCACCAGCTGGTTGTCGACCAGGTTGTTGCACTTGAGGGTGATCTCGGCACGATAGCCCGCCCGGGCATTGGCGATCTCCTGCTCTATCAGGTGCATGAGGCCCGGGCGGGTACTGTGCGGAGACACCAGCAGGGTGCGGTAGCGCGGGCGCTTGTAGGTGTACTGCAGGAAATCGAAAACATCGTAGATGTCCCGGCCGATGTTCTGGTCGTAGGTCAACAGGGTAAAGTCAGTGTAGAAGCGCGCGGTCTTTTCGTTGAAGTTACCGGTACCGATATGGCTGTAATAGCGAATCTGCCCGTCCTCGCGGCGCTCGATCAGCAGCAGCTTGCTGTGAACCTTGAGCCCTGGAATTCCGAAGATCACCTGGATGCCGCTCTCCGTCAGGCGCTGGGCCCAGCTGATGTTCGCCGCCTCGTCAAAGCGCGCAGCCAGTTCCACCACCGCCAGCACCCGTTTCCCGTTCTGCACCGCGTTGACCAGGGCATCAATGACCCGGGACTGCTTCGCCACCCGGTACAGGCAGATCTTTATCGCGGTAACGCTGGGGTCCAGCGCCGCGGTCTTCAGCAGATCCACAATGTAGTCAAAGGGGTGATACGGATAGTAGAGAAACACATCCTGC
Source organism: Haliea sp. (assembly GCA_041583655.1). GTDB lineage: Bacteria > Pseudomonadota > Gammaproteobacteria > Pseudomonadales > Halieaceae > Haliea. Next base: position 12,300 of record JBFHFJ010000027.1, read on the forward strand.
TCGCGGATGTTGTCCGCCAGGCTGCCCGGATCGTCCAGGCGCGGCAGGCGAATCGGCGGCAGGGGCTGGAATTCGAGGTATTTGGGGCCGACATTGGGAAAGGACATGAAGTCCTTCGAATTGTGATAGCGACCACCGGGAATCAGGCTGTCATATTTGCCGAAGCCAAACCGGGAGCACAGGTGATCCAGCAGGCGCTGCGGCATGGCCGCGTCATAGACGAAGCGCACCGCCTCCGCCCGCCGCCGCTGCTTGAGGCTGGTTTCCATCTTGTCGATCAGGCTTTCGCTGATCCCCGGATCGATCTCCAGCTCCGCGTCGCGGGAGAACTTGAAACAGTAGGCCGCCACCTCGTCGATCTGGAACACACCGCGAAACATCTGCGGCAGGCAGGCACGGATGACGTTATCCAGGGCGATGAATACCTTGCCGGCCTTGCCCTTGCGCTTGGGAATCTGCACGAAGCGGTCCAGCCGATCCGTGGGGACCTCGACCACCGCGTAGTTGTAGTCCTCGCCACTGCGGATATCCAGAGCCAGGTAGATGGATTCGTCGTTAAGCGGAGAAATGGAGTGACCGTCCCGCAACAGGATGGGCTCCAGCTCCGGCAATACCGTGCGGGTAAAGAACGCCTGGACGAACGCGGCCTGGCCGGGATCCAGCTGGCGCTCATTGACCATGTAGATCTGGCGCGCCCGCAGGTCCTGCAGGACCCCGTTGTAGGTTTTCTCGAACTGCTTCTGCAGTTCCACCACCCGCTTCTGGATGGCGGCCAGCAGATCCTTGGCCTGGGGCCTGAGGCTGGCATCGGACACTGTAATGAGACGCCGCACTTCCGCCACCCGAACGCGGAAGAACTCGTCCATGTTGTTGGAAAAAATGCCCAGGTAGCGCAGGCGCTCGATCACCGGCACGGTGGGGTCGGCAGCTTCCTGCAGCACGCGGGCGTTGAAAGAAAGCCAGCTGATCTCCCGGGGGATGAACAGGCTTTCATCAAGGTCAGCCAGGCGCCGCTGCAGGGAGCTGTGTATCTCATTCACTGCGGATTATCTGCCCCGGGGCAGCCTCAAGAACAACGGAAAGCGCAGTCTAACGCGCACGACGACCGCGTTCATCCGGTTTTCGGCCTGCGCTCCATGAAAGTTTTGTGAAAACGACTCAGGTGTAGAACCAATAGGCAACGACGATGGCCGCGGTAATGCCGGCGGCGTCCGCCACCAGCCCGCAGCCGAGGGCGTGACGGGCATGGCGAATCCCCACCGCGCCGAAGTACACCGCCAGCGTGTAGAAGGTGGTTTCGGTGGAGCCCTGCATGGTCGCCGCCAGGCGGCCCTGGAAGGAATCCACGCCATAGGTATTCATGGTGTCGATCATCATCGCCCGCGCACCAGACCCCGACAGGGGCTTCATCAGCGCCGTGGGCATGGCCTCGACCCAGCGGGCGTCGAAGCCCAGTGCGCCGACCCCGGCCCGCAGCAGCTCCAGCACCAGCTCCAGCGCACCGCTGGCACGAAACACACCGATCGCCACCAGCATCGCCAGCAGGTAGGGAATGATGCCGACGGCAGTCTCGAAGCCCTGCTTCGCGCCCTCGATAAAAGTCTCATAGACGTTGACCGCGCGGCGGTGCGCCACCACCAGGAACAGGATGATCAGGCTGATGATCAGCAGGTTGCTGAGCAGGCTGGACTGGCGCTGCAGCTCGCTGGCGGTCAGGGTGGAAAACCAGCCCACCAGTGCCAGCAACAGGGCAAACACGCCTGCCAGGCAGCCCAGCACCACCGTATCGCGCAGATTGATGCGCTGCACCCAGGCCGTCACCAGCAGGCCTGCGAGGGTGGAGCAACTGGTGGCGATGAGGATGGGAATGAACACCGACGCCGGATCAGGAGCCCCCATCTGGGCGCGGTACAGCAGCACCGTTATCGGAAACAGGGTCACCGAAGAGGTATTCAGGACCAGAAACAGGATCTGGGCGTTGCTGGCCACTGTCGGGCTGGGGTTCAGGCCCTGCAGGTCTTTCATCGCCTTGATGCCCAGGGGCGTGGCGGCGTTGTCCAGACCAAGCATGTTCGCCGACAGGTTGAGGGTCATGGAGGAAATCGCCGGATGTCCGCGCGGCACGTCCGGCATCAGACGCACAAACAGCGGCGACAGCAGCCGCGCCAGCTTGTCTACCAGCCCTGACGCCTCGCCGATGGCCACCACCCCCAGCCACAGGGCCATCAGGCCGATCAGGCCAATCGCCAGCTGCACCGCCAGGCCCGCCATCTCGAACAGGCCGGCCACCATGCGCTGGAAAACCTCGGCGTCGCCAGCCACCAGCCACTGGAACAGGGCGCTGCCGAATGCGAGGAGAAAGAAACCCAGCCAGATCCGGTGCAGCATCAGCGCGGCTGGCGGGAGAGAAAGTCCAGCACCAGCGCCGCGGTCTGGTCCGGATGTTCCAGCGGGAACAGGTGGCCGCCGGGCATGCTGTGCAACTCGGCTGCGGGTTGCCTTCGCGCCCAGCGCCGCAGGGCGGCAGCCGGGAGAATGTCGGACTGCTCGCCGCCAATGCCCAGCGTAGGCACCCTGAGCCGCGGCAAGCGCAGCCACACCAGGGGCAGCGACGAGTACACGGCGGCCTCCCAGCCCCCTGTATAGGCGAGCTCCCAGCCGCCATCCTCCCTCTGCCTGAAACCGGCGCGCACATAGTCCCACAGCACCTCGTCGGGAACAGCACTGAAGGCGCGCTTGCCGCGGTGAAAGTCGAACGCTGCCTGTTGGTCGGGGAAGCGGTCCGGGCGATTCAGCGCCCGGCGCACCATGGGGAATTTCGCCAGCTGCGAGCGCGGCGTGAGGTTCAGACCCAGGGCCTGGCGGGTCTTGACGAATACGGGATCCAGCAGGATCAGTCCGCGAAACAGTTGCGGCTTCTGCAGCGCCGCCAGCATGGACACAACGCCCCCCAGGGAGTGCCCCATCATCCACACGGGTTCATCGAAACCGCGCTCCACAGTCTGGGCGAGGTCGTTGGCGAACTGGTGCCAGTCGGCCCGCGCCGGCACCGGTTCACGCGACCACAGCGGGCGGTGCCGGTACCCGGTGACCGCGTACTGCTCTCCGAGCGACGCCAGCAACCGCCGGTAGCTCCCAGGGGGATAGCCGTTGGCATGGGCGAACACCAACGGCTCACCGCTACCGCCGAAAGATTCCAGTCGTTCCCGCATCCGCTGTCCCTGCACCCTCTCCCGCTGCTTGCTGCGCTGGCGCCAGTCTATCGTCTTTCACACTAATGCGCCGACGAACCGCCGGCTCAGGTCGACGCAGCCGGGTACAGGAGGCTGGTCCAGCTGTGCCGCTCGAAGGGCCGCCAGCCGCCGTGGGGCAGCGCGAGGCGGTCTGCGACGAGGTACCAGATGGCCGGGTTGAAGGTCATGCCGCAATGGCTGCCGCGCACCTCGATACTCTGGGTGAGCGCGTGACCGTTGCGCTGCAGGGTGGTCTGCCAGTTCACCACGCCATCACCACGTGAGTAGATTGCGGTGGTGGGCACCGGCGGCGCCACATGCAGGCGCTCCTGTTCGATCGGCAGCTCATCCATGGGGTTGAGCGCCATGAACAGGCGCGACGGATAGGACGCGGTCAGGCGGCCTTCGCCGAAGGGACTGCCGAGGGAGATCACCTGCCGCACGCGATCCGGGAATTCCCGCGCCAGTTCCCGGGCGAATATCCCGCCGAGGCTGTGCCCGACCAGGGACACCGGCCCCTCATAGCGATCCGAGAGAAATGTAATGCGCTCCTGGAGTCCTTCCAGCACCCCTTCACGCGGCCCCAGGTTGCGGCCCATGCCCCAGCCGTGGACCGCATAGCCCAGCTTTGTCAGGTAGCGGCGAAGAGACGCGTTGTAGCCATCGGCGCCGAGGAAGCCTGGCAGGACCATGACCGGGTGACCATCACCCCGCGGCGCCTTGTCGAGCAATTTGCGGCTCAGGCGCAGGGACACCATCTCCACCACCACCCGGTGTGCTTCGGTCAGGGCCAGCAACGCGTGGGGCGGCGGAACAAACGGCTCCAGCTGGACACTGCTCTTGAGGTCGATGGCTTCAATGGCCGTCACGGGCTGTTCCTTCTTTCGCACCACCGGGCACCCCCAGCGTCTTGCATAACAAGATTCATGCCACCGAGCATAGCCCATACAGCGGGCCGGGGGGAACCCCTGCCTGCAAGCCCGCTAGAGGCGGGAAATCTCCCGGTCCAGCTCGTACTGCCGTGAAGTCACGTAGGATTCCATGGCCTCTACCCGGCGCAGGGCTGCGTCGAGCCGCTCCCTGGCCCGGCGCAGGCGCACAGTGCCGGGCTCGCTGTAGCGAAATACCTTGCGCGGGCGATAGTCGTGATGGCGCTCGTCGTACTCCATTTCCACCTCGACCTCCGGACCGGGATCCAGGTCATCCGGCGCCAGGCCTGCGCGATCGCCGTCCCGGGATACCGGCCGCGGCGCCAGCAGCAACCAGGCGCCGAGGTAGGCCCACAGGGCCAGGCTACCGGTAAACAGAATTGCAGCCACCCAGAGCAGGCGCACCACCCAGTGGGCGATATCGAAGTGATCGCCGAGCCCCGCACAGACGCCGGCGATTTTGCCCGCCCGGGTGTTGCGGTAGAGATTCATGCCCCAGCCGGATGCCCGCCGACGGCGGAAGCGACGTTCACCGCCGCGCCAGTCCGGGCCGTTGTAGCGACGATAGTCGCGGTAGTTGCGTTCACTCATGGGTGTGCTCCTTGCCCCGCCGCTGGCGGTCAGTCTGGTCACGCCAGTTGGCGTGATCCGAATCCAGGATTGTTTCCAGAACGCCGATACGCTCGGTCAGCCGGTCCACCGTTGCCAGCAGTTCCTCCAGGGACTGCCGGTCCTCCTCGTTAAGGCTGCGGGAGGAGCGGTTGACGCTGCGGTAGTGCATCGTGATCCAGATCGGTGCCACGATCACCAGGAACAGGATCGTGGGCACAAACATGAATTGCCAGAATTGCATGGTTTCCTTCCTCGGGCAGGGCTGCGGTCAGGCCGTATCCTGCCAGTTCGTTGTGGCCGGCACTAGCCGTTGGCATCCCGACTGGCCATGCGGGCCTCCAGCTCGGCCTTCAACCGCTGCAACTCATCGCTGATGCGCTCGTCCTGTTGCAGGGCCTCGATTTCCGCAGCCAGGTCCGCGGGCACTTCACGGCCCACATCCAGCAGTTCCAGCTGGCTCTCCAGGTTGTCCATCCGCCGTTCAAAATGTTCGAAGCGCTGGAAGGCGGTATCCAGGGCCTCCCGGTGCATCTGCCGCTTGACCTTGATCCGCGACTCCACGGTCTTGCTGCGCATCAGCAACGCCTGCTGCCGCGACTTGGCATCGGAAAGCTTTTGCTGCAGCTGGCCAATCTCCGTGCCCAGCTGGGCGATGTGCTCGTCCGCGGCGGTGAGTTCCGCCGCCACCACAGCCAGCTCATCCTCAATGGCATGCTTCTCCTGCAGGGCCGCCCGGGCCAGATCCTCGCGGCCCTTGCTGATGGCGAGCTTCGCCTTCTGCTCCCAGCTTGCCGCCTCAGCCTCCACCTGCTGCAGGCGACGGGCGGCCGCCTTGCGGTCTGCCAGCACCCGGGCAGATGAGCTGCGCACCTCTACCAGCGTGTCTTCCATCTCCTGGATGATCAGGCGGATCATCTTCTCCGGGTCCTCCGCCTGGTCCAGCAGGGCGTTGAGGTTGGAGTTAATGATGTCGGTCATCCGCGAAAAAATTCCCATGATTTCTCTCCCTTGAGGCCCGGCCCCGATTGACAGCGACGTGATCGCGTTCTTCGCCAAAACACACTCAGAAATCGTGCCAGAACGTGCAGTGCGCTGTTTTTATTGATTTTTTTCTCCACTCAATGGGAAATGAACCAGCTCCCCCTGTATTTAATAGGCTTTATTTACCTATATAAGGCTTTAAATACCTTTTTATAAGGCTATATTTACCTCATGACATCAAAGGACAGCATCATCGGCAGCTCTGCCGCCCTGGCCCGGGCCCTGGACCAGGTATCGCGGCTGGCTGCCATCAACCGTCCGGTCCTGATCCTGGGAGCCCGGGGCACCGGCAAGGAACTGGCCGCGGAGCGCCTGCACTTTCTCTCACCGCGCTGGGATGGCCCCTTCGTCAAGGTCAACTGCGCCGCCCTGGCGGACTCGCTGCTGGAGTCGGAGCTGTTCGGTCACGAACCCGGCGCCTTCACCGGTGCAACCCGGGTTCGCCAGGGCCGTTTCGAACGCGCTGATGGCGGCACCCTGCTCCTCGACGAGCTGGGGACCATGTCCCTGCGCCTGCAGGAGAAGCTGCTGCGCCTGATTGAATACGGGGAATTCGAGCGCCTCGGAGGCCAGCAAACCCTGCAGGTCGACGTGCGGGTGGTCGGGGCCACCCATGCCGACCTGCGCGCGCTGACCGCTGCGGGGGAGTTTCGCGCCGACCTCCTGGACCGGCTCAGTTTCGATGTGGTGCACCTGCCCGCACTGCACCAGCGCCCGGAAGATATCCCCGAGCTGGCCCGCCATTTCGCCATCCAGATGAGCGCCGAACTGGGCTGGGAGCTGTTCCCCGGATTCAGCGACGAGGCCATGGCAGCCCTGCAAGCCCACCCCTGGCCGGGTAACGTCAGGGAACTGAAGAACACCGTGGAACGGTCTCTGTACCGCTGGAACAATGCCCGCCAGCCAGTGGCGGATGTGGTGCTGGATCCATTTGTCTCGCCCTACGCGGAGGCTGTGCCGCCCCCAGCCACCGCATCCACACCTGCACCCCGAAGCGAAGCGGCGGCCATCGCCACTCCGGGCGTTACCGATTTCGGCGCTCGGATGCAGGCCATCGAACGCCGCCTGGTGCACCAGGCACTGGCGGACAACGGCTACCACCAGCGGCGCACTGCCGACGCGCTCGGCCTGAGTTACGATCAACTGCGCGGCCTGGTGCGCAAGCACCGGCTCGGCCGGAGACGGCGCCAGCGCTGATCCTGCACCGGCCCCCCTCACCCCCCTTTTCGGGGAGCGCGTATCCCGGGCAAACGGGCTATAGTGATATGCCGTGGTGGCTGCCAATGCCGCAGGCATGATAGGGTCCCTCGGGAATCGTTGGGCACCGGTCAGCCCACCAGTACAAGCACGCACAGCAACAAGGATCCTTACTATGAGCCTGTCACTCTCCGACCCCACGCTGCTCCAGACCCAGGCCTACATCAACGGCCGCTGGGTCGACGCCGACGACGGCGCCACCTTCCCTGTCAGCAACCCCGCCAACGGTGAGGTCATTGCGCAGGTCGCCAAGACCGGCGCGGCCGAGACCCGGCGCGCGATCGAGGCGGCGGAGAAAGCCATGGCCCAGTGGAAGATCGTCCCGGCGAAACAGCGCGCGCAGATCCTGCGCAAATGGTTCGACCTGATGATGGCCAACCAGGAAGACCTCGCCCGCATCATGACCGCCGAGCAGGGCAAGGTGCTGGCCGAGTCGCGAACAGAGGTCGCCTACGGCGCCTCGTTTGTCGAGTGGTTTGGTGAGGAGGCCAAGCGTATCGACGGCGACGTGATCCCGGGACCCTCCGCGGACAGGCGTATTGTCTGCATCAAGCAGCCAGTGGGCGTGGTGGCGGCCATCACGCCGTGGAACTTCCCCAACGCCATGATCGCGCGCAAGGCGGCACCGGCACTGGCCGCGGGCTGCAGCATCGTGATCAAGCCGGCCACTGAGACCCCCTTGTCCGCTTTTGCCATGGCAGTCCTGGCAGAGCGTGCAGGCGTACCCGCAGGCGTGCTGAACATTGTGGCCGGCAGCTCCTCCGCCATCGGCGGTGAACTCACCGGCAACCCGATCGTGCGCAAGCTCAC
>JBFHFJ010000028.1:0-19992 GCA_041583655.1 Haliea sp.
CTCTCGCCCAGGGAGGAAAGCAGGCCCGCACCGAACAGGCGATAGTCTTCCAGCTCCCCTACCAGGCCGTACTCCACCGTCCACCAGTGCAGCCGGGTGAGCAGCGCCGCCTCGGAGGGTTCCCCTGTCACCGCCATGGCCTCTTCCAGCGCACGCTCCGCCGCGGCGATATCCGCGGCGGTGCTGTCCGGAGCTTCCTTGACGATGGACAGGTGGCGCACCGCCTCGTACTGGGCAAAATCCTGGTGCGAGGCGATCGCCTTCATCCCGATTTCGCCAAAGCGCTGCAGGAATTCGGCGTAGTCAACGTCAACCAGGAAGGGGGCGTGACCCGCGGACTCATGGACAATATCCGGCGCCGGGGTATAGAAGATATGGTCGACGCTGCGCATATCCAGGGCAATGACCAGCACTTTCAGCGCCTGGAATTCCATGAAAATCGCCGGCGGGATAAAGCCGTCGACAACTACGGCCCGCCAGCCCAGGTCCGCCAGACAGGCGTTCATCTCCTCCACGGAGGGAATGTGGTCCACGGCTATGCCGGTGCGGGCCAGCCCCTCCAGATAGACGGGATGGGCGCTGTCGCGCAGGCGCCGGGTGAGCTGGCGCATGATAAAACGCCACACGGCCTGGTCCCGGGCCGTGTATTGAGCATAGTCCTGCAACTGCACGAAGGGGCGCAGATGAGCGGGCAGACTGGCGACGATCTCCTCCTGGGTCATACCGGACCCTGGCCCGCCGTGGCCCGGTCTGCCATGCCCGCCAGCTGCAGTTCCAGCTTGTCGATCAGGGCGAAGAGCGTTTCCCGTTCCGCGGGCGCAAGCGGTGCCAGCAGGGACTGCTCCCAGGCCAGCACCTCGGGCTCAATGCGCTGGTACAGCCTGACACCTGCAGCGCTCAGGCAGAGCAACGCGGCGCGGCTGTCCCGCTCACAGGGCCGGCGCAGCAGCAGCTCGCGATCCAGCAGGCCCGCCACTGCCCTGGAGACCTGTACCTTGTCCATGCTGGTAAGCTCACCGACCTGCTTTGCCTGCAGCTCACCGTATTCGGCGAGAGTCACCAGCACCCGCCACTCCGCTACGCTGATGCCAAAACGTTCGGTGTAGATACGCGACAGGGACACACTGATCTTGCGCGCCAGCGTGTTGCAGCGGTAGGGGAGAAACCGGGTCAGGCTGAGGGCGTTTCGCATGCAGGCCTTGGGGGGCAAATGGGATGACGCAGTATAGCCCCCGGGACAGTTGGTTTCAAAAGCAACCAGTTACCCCGGATGAACCGGAATCAGCGGCGGCTCGCGGTCGCCCGGCAGTGGGCGGAAGACGAAGTCCGGGCCGAGGCTCGCAAGGTGCCTGTCATGGAAAGGGTCTTCCGTGTCCAGTTCAATGCGATTACCTGACCACCGCATCCCTGCCAATGCCTGCTATGCTGCGCGGTTTCGGGGACAGACCAGGGAAGCATCCGTGCCAGACTTGAAACTGTGGGCCGCTGCGCTCAATGGAATGCCGGGCGTCGATGCCGGGACATGGCAGCAGCTGGACCCGGTGTCCCGCTGGCTGCTGGCCTGCCGGGCGTCGGTGCTGTTCATGACCCTGACCGCAGCCGCGCTCGGTGGCCTGCTCGCCTGGCGGGACGGGCACTTTGATGCCCTGTTGTGGCTGGCCTGTGCGCTGGGCCTCACGTTTGCCCACGCCAGCAACAACCTGCTCAATGACTTCACTGACTCCCGCCGTGGTATAGACCGCGACAATTACTATCGCAACCAGTACGGCGTCCACGTGCTGGAAGACGGCCTGATGAGCCAAACCCAGTTCTGGCGCTACTTTGCCTTCACCGCCGCAATTGCCCTGGCCCTCGGGCTGTGGCTGGTCAGCGTGCGCAGCGGGCCGACCCTGGGGCTGATGCTGGCGGGCGCTTTTTTCGTGCTCTTCTACACCTGGCCGCTCAAGTACATCGGCCTGGGCGAGCCTGCGGTGCTGCTGGTCTGGGGGCCGCTGATGGTAGGGGGCACTTACTTCGTGGTCACCGGCAGCTGGAGTGGCGCGGTGGCCTGGCTCAGCCTCGTATTTGCGCTGGGGCCGACCGCGGTGCTCTTTGGCAAGCACACCGACAAGCTGGACGCAGACCGCGAGAAGTCGGTGCATACGCTGCCGGTATTGCTGGGCGAGCGCCGGGCGCGGCAAGCGACCGCCCTGCTCCTGCTTGCCCAGTATGGACTGACCCTGGCACTGGTGCTCACCGGCGCCTTCAGCTGGCCGCTGCTGCTGGTATTCGCCAGCCTGCCCAGCCTGCGCCGCAACCTGCGGATGCTGGGCGGGCCCAAGCCGGACAGGCGCCCGGAGAGCTATCCGGAGAAACTCTGGCCCCTGTGGTTCTCAGCAGCCTGCTTTCGCCACACCCGCCACTTTACGCCCCTGTTCCTGCTCGGGGTGATACTCGACACCCTGCTGCAATGAAAAAGGGGAGCCACCTTGCGGATGGCTCCCCCGCCGAGCTCCCGCCAGGGGTAGCGGGAGATCAACACCTACTTGCTGATGTCGGCGACCTGGGCGGCGTTGACCTGGGACAGGGCCTCCGCGAGGGCTGACTCGTAGCAGGCCCTGTTGTTGGCCGCGACCCGGACGCTGCCGGCGATGCGGTAATCAGTCGAACCGCAGACCTCGCGGGCGGCCTGGCTCAGGCGCCCGTGCAGCGCGCTCTGACCCTCTGCCGTTGCGGTATTGAGGTCCGCGACGGAGACACGGGCAGTGCGTGCTTCCATGCCGTGCGCCTGCACCAGGGTGGCTTCCTGATAACTGCCGGCCATTGCGGTCATTGCCATGCAGCTACCCAGACCAAAGACCAGAGCCGCGATACGCTTGTTGAATTGAGTTTTCATGGTGTTCTCCCTACCGGATAGTGTGGTTTGTGGGTTGCAGGGACTGACGATCCGGTCGTTAATCGCTGTCCTTGATGTGTAGACTAGGAGAGCGCGGAGACAGCCGAAAGCGGCATTCGGTGACTGGCGGGCAAGCAGCGGTGAGTTGCATCAATCCAGCGATGAATGGTTTGCGTAAGGGACAGTTGCTCAGTACAAACCATCTCGCTGCTTGGCTTCAGGCGGTACTCAAAGGATAATGACGCCCCATGCGCTATCGCGGAACCACCGACTACAACCACCGTCAGCCGCCCAGGGTCGGTGTCCTGGTGACCAATCTGGGCACACCCGACGCGCCGGAAAAAGGCGCCCTGCGACGTTATTTGCGGGAGTTCCTGTCCGATCCTCGGGTAGTGGAAGTGCCACGACTGTTGTGGTTCATGATCCTGCACGGAATCATTCTCAACATCCGTCCGGCGCGCTCCGCCGCGGCCTACCGCACCGTCTGGACCGCGGAAGGCTCACCGCTGCTGCTGCATACCCGCGCCCAGGCCGAGGCGCTGCAGGCCAGGCTGCAAGCAGAACATGGCGATTCTGTCCTGGTGGAGTACGCCATGCGCTACGGTTCGCACTCCATCCCCCAGCAGGTTCAGGCGCTGCTTGATCGCGGCGTCCAGCGCCTGCTCGTGCTGCCCCTGTATCCACAGTACAGCGGCCCCACCGGCGGCTCCACTTTCGATGCCCTGGCGGAGGATTTCCGCCGCCGGCGCTGGCTGCCGGAGCTGCGTTTCGCGACCTGCTACCACGACCACCCCGCCTACATCGAAGCGCTGGCAGCGAGTGTGCGCAACCACTGGCAGCAACATGGGCGAGCAGACAGACTGCTGATGTCCTACCACGGCGAACCCCAGCGCTACCTGGAACAGGGTGACCCCTATCATTGCCAGTGCCACAAAACCAGCCGGCTGCTGGCTGAAGCGCTGGGTCTGGGCCCCGAGGACTATCTGACCTGCTTCCAGTCCCGTTTCGGTCGTGAACCCTGGCTGCAACCCTACACCGATGAAACGCTGCGGGGCTTGCCCGCGCAGGGTATCAAATCCGTGCAGGTCATCTGCCCGGGGTTTTCAGCGGACTGCCTGGAGACAATTGAAGAGATCGGAGTCGAGAACCGCGACTACTTTGTCCAGGCCGGTGGCGAACGCTACGAATTCATCCCCTGCCTGAACAGTGATCAGGGCCATATTGAGGCTCTCGCCACGATCATCAACCAGCAGGTCTGCGGCTGGCTGCCAGTGAGCTTTGACAGCGAAGCCAGCCAGGCCCGCGCCGTCGCCATGGGAGCCGACCGCTAAGGGCGAGGCTACAGCCAGCGTCGCACCCGCTGGCAATAGGCGGGAAACTCCTCGGGGAACAAGCCCTGCAACAGCGCTTCTTCCGGGCGGATATAGCGCCATTCAATGATGGCCATGAACAGCGGCGGGATCAGCAGCGCGGTGGCCGCGCCAACCGTTACCGCCACGCCCAGCAGAATGAGGGCCATCCCCAGGTACATGGGGTTGCGGGTAAAGCGGTAGACGCCGTCGGTGACCAGTGCTGATACATTGCGAAAGGGTATCAGGTCGGTGCCGGCACGCTTGAACAGTCCGCCGGCAACCACCAGCATGGCCAGTCCCACCACCAGGATCACACCGCCGAGCAGCTGGCCCGCCAGGCTGGTAAAGCGCGCCCCTGGATAGAACTCGTTGAGGGCAAAAATGACCAGGATACCGAACACCAGCCACATGGGCGGATAAATAATACGCTTGACCATCAACTCCTCCTGATTCCTCAGCCCCCGTGCAGGTGGGCTCCGGATGGCTCAATACCACCAATGGCATAGGCGAGAATAATACCCGCGAGAAACGCCAGCGTCAGCTTGCCGCGATCGTGACTGTGGAAGTGCACTTCGGGCAGCAGATCGCTCAGGGCGATACAGATGAATGCGCCGGCGGAAAATGCCAGGGCAACCGCCACCGCGTGGTGCCGGGCGTCGCCCAGCAGGTCCACTCCGAAGTAAAACAGCAGCGCGCCCAGCGGACACAGCAGGGCGAAGCCGACATTGGCCAGGGCCCGGGAGCGGCGGTTCCAGCCCCCGGCCTCCATGATCGTGGTAATCGACATGGCGTCCAGGGGCTTGTGCAACAGGATCGCCAGGAACACGCCCACGCCCAGCAGGCCGGCCGCGTGACCAGGCTCGCCCTGCATGACAGCGCCAAGCGCGACACCATCGATAAGCGTGTGTAAACCCAGACCAAGGGCAAGGCCGACCCAGCTCAGGCGGTGGGCAGCGGGCGCAGCCGGTGCATGGTGGTGATCACCGTGGTCGTGGTCGTGGTCGTGGTCGTGCACATGATGGTCGTGATGCTGCTCCTCCGCCGGACTGAAGTCGTGCTGGTGGAAGTGAAACATGCGCAGCAGCAGGAGCATGGTGATCAGGCCGACCATCAGCCACCATGTGGAAATATCCGCGGCCCGGGCCGGGGGCTGCAGGGCGATGCTGTGCGGCAACAGGTGGTAGAACGCGACCCCAAGCATCAGCCCCGAAACAAAGCTCATCACCAGCTGGGTGCGGGTGTGGGTCATGTGCACCCAGTTTGGCAGCAACCCCCCCGCCAGTGACAGCAGGGCAATTGCTGCGCAGTACGCAACCAGCAATATTTCAGCGCTCATGCTCATGTGCTCAACACAGCACCAGGTTATCGCGGTGAATCATTTCCTCGTCACCCTGGTACCCGAGTACCTGCTCGATGGCTGCCGACGGCTGGCCCATGATGCGCAGGGTCTCGGCGGCGCTGTAGTTCACCAGCCCGCGAGCCACCTCGCGACCGTCGGGTCCGAGGCAGGACACCATGTCTCCGCGCTGGAAGCTGCCGGAGGCCGCGCGCACGCCGACCGGCAGCAGACTGCGACCCGATTCCCGCAACACCCGCACCGCGCCCGCGTCCAACTCCAGGCTGCCGGCAATGCGGACCATGCCCGCAAGCCACTGCTTGCGGGCATTCTGGGGCTGCTTGCCGGTGCGCAGCCAGGTGCCGACGATAACGCCGCTCGCGACCTCCGCCACCACATCGGGATGGCGACCGCTGGCAATCACCGTTTCCGTGCCTGACCTGGCGGCCAGCCTGGCGGCTCGCAGTTTGGTGATCATGCCCCCGCGCCCCAGGGCACCGCCCTCCCCCGCCATTGCGTCCAGGCCGGCATCGTGCACGTCCCGGGTTTCCACCAGGGCGGCGAAGGGATTCATGCGCGGGTCTTCCTCGTAGAGCCCCTGCTGGTCGGTGAGCAGCAGCAGGGCGTCGGCATCGATCAGATTGGCAACCAGGGCCGCCAGGGTGTCGTTGTCACCAAAGCGAATTTCATCAGTTACCACCGTGTCGTTTTCATTGACAATGGGCACCACGCCGAGGCGCAGCAGGGTGGTCAGGGTGCCGCGGGCGTTGAGGTAACGGTCGCGGGCTGTGATATCGTCGTGGCCCAGCAAGATCTGCGCGGAGGCGATGTCGTACCCCCGGAACGCGGTTTCATAGCTCTGGATCAGTGCTGACTGGCCCACTGCGGCGGCGGCCTGCAATTCGTGCAGCTGGGACGGCCTGCGGGGCCAGCCAAGCCGCACGATCCCCGCGGCAACAGCACCGCTGGAAACCAGGACCACCTCCGCGCCGCCGGCCCTGAGGGAAGCAATCTGGGCCACCAGGCTGCCAATCATCGCGCTGTCCAGACCGCGTCCATCGTTGGTCAGCAGGGCGCTGCCAACCTTGATTACCCAGCGCCGGGCCGACGCAATTTCAGTGCGAGCGCAGGTATCCATCAGTGCACGTATTCCACTTCCACATCGTCGTCATCATCCCCGTCGCTGCCATCGTCTGCGGCCGCGCGCCGATACTGCGCACGCAAGGCCTCAATACGCTCGCGGGCCTCCTGCTGCATGCGCGCCTGCTGTTCGGCCTCGGCCTCTGCAACCTCCGGGTCGGCCTTTTCCAGCGCTTTCTGCTCCTCCAGCGCGACCATCAGGTCCTGGCAGAGGCGCGCTGTGCCCGCGCCACTGATGGCGGCCGTCTCGTACACCGGGCCTTCCCAGCCCAGGGCCTGCAGCACGGCTTCCCGGCGGGCGGCGAGTTCACCCTCGGGCACCAGGTCTATCTTGTTCAATACCAGCCAGCGCGGCCGACAGGCGAGGGTCGGGCTGAACCGCTCCAGCTCCTGCACAATCGCCACCGCCGCGTCCACCGGGTCGCTGCCGTCCACCGGCGCCATATCCACCAGGTGCAGCAGAATCCGGTTGCGGGTGAGGTGCTTGAGAAAACGGATACCAAGGCCGGCGCCGTCGGAGGCGCCCGCGATCAGTCCGGGAATATCCGCGACCACGAAGCTGCGGTGGGAATCCACCTTGACCACGCCGAGGTTGGGCACCAGGGTGGTAAAGGGATAGTCTGCCACCTTAGGCCGGGCGGCGGACACCGCCCGGATAAAAGTGGACTTGCCGGCATTGGGGAGGCCCAGCAGGCCCACATCCGCCAGCACCTTCAACTCCAGTTTCAGCGAGCGCTGCTCGCCCTCGGTACCCGGACTGGTCTGGCGGGGCGCACGATTGGTACTGGATTTGAAGCGGGCGTTGCCCAGGCCATGCCAACCACCCTGAGCCACCACCAGCCGCTGGCCGTGCTCGGCCAGGTCGCCCAGCACTTCGGCGCTGTCCTCGTCAATAATGGTGGTACCGATCGGCACTTTCAGCACCAGGTCCTCGCCGCTCTTGCCAGTGCAGTTGCGACTTTTCCCGGACTCGCCGTTCTGCGCGCGATAGCTGCGCACGAAGCGAAAGTCCACCATGGTATTGAGGCCTTCATCGGCCTCGATGATGACACTGCCGCCATCACCGCCATCACCGCCATCGGGGCCTCCGCGGGGGATGTACTTCTCCCTGCGGAAGCTGAGGCAGCCATTGCCGCCGTTGCCCGCAAACACCTTGATGCTTGCTTCATCTACAAATTTCATGACCCTGCCACTGCTACCCTGTGCCGCACGCGCCATCGCGTCCGCGGGTTGGCTCCCAGTATAAAAAAAAAGCCCCGTCAGTTGACGAGGCTTTTGTGTTCACTCAGCGTAAACGCCCGATCAGGCGCTCACCACCTGGACGAACTTGCGGTTGTTTGGACCCTTGGTCACAAATTCAACCCGACCCTCGGCGGTGGCGAACAGGGTATGGTCCCTGCCGCAACGAACATTGTCGCCGGGATGGAAGCGAGTGCCGCGCTGACGCACGATGATGTTGCCAGCCTTCACCACTTCACCGCCAAAGCGCTTGACGCCAAGGCGTTTACTTTCGGAATCGCGCCCGTTACGGGTACTGCCGCCTGCTTTCTTGTGTGCCATTGTCGATAGCCTCCGTTACGCCGTGATGCCGGTAATCTTCACTTCGGTAAACCACTGGCGATGGCCGGTTTCTTTCCGATAGTGCTTGCGGCGGTTGAACTTTACAATCTTGACCTTCTTGTGGCGCCCATGGCTGACCACTTCCGCAGTCACCTTGCCGCCGGCAACCAGCGGCGTGCCGATCTTGACCTGGTCACCGCCAACCATCAACACCCGGTCGAACTCGACCGTGTCACCGGTGGCCGCTTCAATCTTCTCCAGCTTGAGGGTTTCGCCCTCAATCACACGATGCTGCTTGCCACCGCTTTCAATAACTGCGTACATTGCACTCTCCGTTCAGTTAGCCTGCTCGCGGTCTCGGAAAAAACCCTTTTGAATCAAGGGGGCAGAGCCAGGCACTAACAGTGTCTAGGGAACCCGGAACCGCTCAGCCTGAGCCAGACGACCACCAGAGGGCGGCGATTCTACTCAAAGTAGCCATCTCGAGCAAGGTTTATTTGCCCGCGCCCGGTGGCCGCTTGACACCCCCGACCGTGCACCCTAGCATGCGCGAGCACTTACCAAGCCAGCCTACTATGCAGCACATTCGAGCCAGCGTCGCCGGGGAATTCGAGCGGGTTAACCGGCTGATCATCGACCAGCTCCAATCCAACGTTCCCATGGTCGAGAATGTAGGCCACTACATCGTTGACGCTGGCGGCAAGCGTCTGCGCCCCCTGCTGGCCCTGTTGACTGGCGCCGCCCTCGGCGAGTGCCGGGACGCGCATATTACCTTCGCCGCTGTCATCGAGTTTATCCACACCGCAACACTGCTCCACGATGATGTGGTGGATGTCTCCGAACTGCGGCGCGGACGGCCCACAGCCAACGCCACTTTCGGCAATGCGCCCAGCGTCCTGGTCGGCGACTTCCTGTATACCCGGGCATTCCAGCTGATGGTGGAGCTCGAGGACATGAACATCCTCCGCCATATGGCAGACACTACCAACACCATCGCCGAGGGCGAAGTGCTGCAGCTGGCGCGGGCCGGCAATGCCGACACCAGCGAGCAGGACTACCTGGACATCATTACCCGCAAGACAGCGGTGTTGTTTGCCGCCGCCTGCCATGGTGCCGCCGTCCTCAGCGGCAGCGGCCAAGCCCGTTCGGAGCAGATGGCCACCTTCGGCCTGCACCTCGGCCTCGCCTTCCAGATGATCGATGACATGCTGGACTACACCGGCGACGCCTCCACCATGGGCAAGAACGTGGGAGACGACCTGAATGAGGGCAAGCTCACCCTGCCCCTTATTCATGTCTTGCGCTGCGGCAACCCGCATGAGCAGGGCCTGGTCCGCCGGGCCATCACCGGCAAGACAGCAGAAGACATCCAGGCCATTGTCGCGGCTATCGGGCGCTGCGGCGCCGCGGACTACACCCGTGAGCGGGCCCGTGAGCACCACGATCAGGCCCTGGCGGCGCTCGCCGGGCTGCCGCCGGGCCCGGCCCTCGAGGCACTGCACGCACTGACCCGACTATCACTGGAACGGGACAGCTAGACCGCGCGAAATTGCAGGCGGCCGCAGCGCTGCCTATACTGCACAACCACTCTGGCGGTGCCCTCAATGACTGAAACCTTGCGTCTTTCCGACTTCCCATCCTGGCGTGAACTCCAGGCCCTGGCCGCGCAAATGCAGGGCACCACTATCTCCGCCCTGTTCAGCAAGGATCCGCAGCGGGCCGTTGAATTCACCGCCAGCGCCGCCGGGCTGACCCTTGACTATTCCAAGCACCTGCTGTGCCGGGACAGTCGCGCCGCCCTGTTGCGGCTGGCAGAGCAGGCCCAGCTGCCTCTGCGCGCAGGACAACTGCTGGCGGGGGCACCGCTGAACAACACGGAGTCGCGTCCGGCGCTGCATACCCTGCTAAGGGCCCGCGCCGCACCGGCTGGCCTCAACGCGCAGTTCAGCGCGGTGGAGGATACCCGCCAGCGCATGCGCCTCTGGTGTGACCGGATCAACGGGGGCGATTTGCTCGGCCATTCCGGCGAGGTCATCAGGGATGTGGTGAATATCGGTATCGGCGGCTCCGACCTGGGGCCGCGCCTGGTGAATGGAGCGCTGGCCGCGTACCACGGACCGGTGCGCTGCCACTATGTGGCCAATGTCGACCCTGCGGACCTGCACTACACCCTCCAGGGACTGGATCCGGGCTCCACCCTGTTCATACTCTGCTCCAAATCCTTCCGTACCGAGGAGACCCTGGCCAACGGCGTCGCCGCACGCGACTGGCTGCTGGCAGCCGGGGCCCCCGCGGAGGACCTGCAGCGGCATTTCCTGGCCATCACCACCAACCTGGAGGCCGCCGCGGCGTTTGGCGTGCCCGCCGACAATTGCCTGCCCCTGTGGGACTGGGTGGGCGGTCGCTACTCACTGTGGTCCGCGGTCGGCCTCAGCGCCGCCATCGCTATCGGCTGGGAAAACTTCAGCAAGCTGCTCGGCGGTGCCGAGGAAATGGACAACCATTTCGCCAGCGCCAATATCGCCCACAACCTGCCCATGCTGATGAGCCTGCTGGAGATCTGGTACTGCAACTTTTTTGCCGCCGGCACCCAGGTTGTGCTGCCCTATGACCAGGGCCTGGCGCGCCTGCCGGACTTCCTCCAGCAGTTGACGATGGAAAGCAATGGCAAGCGCGTTACCCGGGACGGGGAGCCGCTTGATTATGACAGCGCTCCGGTTCTGTGGGGGGCCGCCGGCACCATGGGCCAGCACTCCTTCCACCAGCTACTGCACCAGGGCACTCGCCTGTGCCCGGCAGATTTCATCCTGCCGCTGACGACTCCGCTCGGGGATGATGCCCGGCACAGGATGCTGGTGGCCAACGGCCTCGCCCAGAGTCGCACCCTGATGATCGGGCGCAGCGAGGACGAGGCCCGGGCCAGCCTGCTGGAACGGGGGCTGGAAAACGCGGAAGCCAACCGGCTGGCTGCGCACCTGGCCATGCCGGGCAACCGACCCAGCAGCGTCATAACCCTGGACGCGGTCACGCCGCACAGTCTCGGCGCCCTGCTCGCCCTGTACGAGCACCGGACCTTCTGCAGCGGCCAGCTCTGGGGCATCAACTCGTTTGACCAGTGGGGCGTTGAACTGGGCAAGGAGATCGGCACCGCGATCCTCAAGCGCCTGGACGAGCCGGACAGCCCCCGGAACATGGATGCGGCGACCGAGCGACTGCTGGCCGAATGGCACGCCGTGCAGGTGAGGCAAGCCGGGAGCTAGGCCTCAAGCAGCGCCAGCAGGTCACCGGTGCGGGCCTTCATCAGGGCCGCATCGCCCCGGCTTTCCACATTGAGGCGCACCACCGGCTCCGTATTGGAGAGACGCAGGTTGAAGCGCCAGTCAGCAAACTCCATGCTGACCCCGTCCACCGACTCCACCGACTTTGCTTCAGGCCCGTAACGCTCCGCCACCCGGGCCAGCGCCGCCTGCGGATCGGCAATCGTGCGATTGATTTCGCCACTGCAGGGAAACGCAGCTACGCGCTCCGCCACCAGAGCGGAAAGGGGCAGACCGCGACTGCCCATCAGGCCAGTGACGAGCAGCCATGGAATCATGCCGCTGTCACAGTAGGCAAAGTCACGAAAGTAGTGGTGCGCGCTCATTTCGCCACCGTAAACGGCGTTCTCCTTGCGCATGCGCTCCTTGATGAACGCGTGACCAGTCTTGCTCTGCACCGCACGGCCGCCGCAGGCCTGCACCAGGTCCAGCGTGTTCCAGGTCAGGCGCGGGTCGTGCACAATCGCCGCTCCCGGGTCCTGCTGCAGGAAAGCCACCGCCAGCAGGCCCACCAGATAATAGCCCTCGACGAACTCGCCGCGCTCGTCGAAGAAGAAACAGCGGTCGAAATCTCCGTCCCAGGCAATCCCCATGTCGGCGCCATTCGCGACCACCGCCGCGCTGGTCTGGGCCCGGTTTTCCGGCAGCAGGGGATTGGGCACACCGTTGGGGAAATTGCCGTCAGGCTGGTGGTTGAGCTTGATGAACTCGAAGGGCAGGTGCCGCTCCAGCAGGTCGATTACCCGGCCGGCGCCGCCGTTGCCCGCATCCACCACAATCCGCAGCGGCGGCAGACTGGCTACATCCACATAGCTGAGCAGGTGGGCAATGTAGGCAGCGGAGCTGTCCAGGGGCTGATAACTGCCAGCCTGCGCCGCCGGGGTGAACTCATTGCGGGCCGCCAGATCCCGAATTTCGAACAGGCCGCTGTCACCGGATATCGGTTCGGACCGGGCACGCACGAATTTCATCCCGTTGTAATCCATGGGGTTGTGGCTGGCCGTCACCACGATGCCGCCATCCATGCCCGCGTGCGAGGTGGCGAAGTAGATCTCCTCCGTGCCGCAGAGGCCAATGTCGTAGACATCCACCCCCTGCTGGCGCAGCCCCGCGGCCAAAGCACCCTTGATCGCTTCGCTACTGAGGCGGACGTCGTGGCCGATGACCACCTTGCGCGGCTTGATCACGTCGGCAAAGGCACAGCCGATACGGTGCGCGATATCCTCGTTGAGCTGGTCCGGAACCCGTCCGCGCACATCGTAGGCCTTGAAACAATCCAGTGACTGCACGGCGCGCTCCGGCTCAGCCGCGGGAATAATGATTTTCGTAGACGTAATTGGTGGCCTCGACAAAGCCCGGCACACTGCCACAATCGAAGCGCCGGCCCTTGAACCGGTACGCCATGACGCAGCCCTGCCGGGCCTGGGTCTGCAACGCATCAGTCAGCTGTACTTCACCGTTGGCGCCCGGTTGTGTTTCGCGCAGGATGTCGAAGATATCCGGGGTCAGGATGTAGCGGCCTATGATCGCGAGATTGGAGGGCGCCACGGCGGCATCGGGCTTTTCCACCATTTCGTCGACCCGGTAGATACCGTCCTTCAGGCTCTCACCGGCAATGACACCATACTTGTGGACGTCCTCCATCGGTACTTCCTGGATGGCGACAATGGAGCAGCGGAACTGCCGGTAAAGTTCCGCCATCTGGCTGAGCACGCCGGGCCCGTCGTTCAGGCAGAGGTCATCTGACAGCACCACGCCAAACGGCTCGTTGCCGATCAGGGCCTCGCCGGTCAGGATGGCGTGCCCCAGACCCTTCATTTCCCGCTGCCGCACCATGGTGAACACGCCGCGGTCGAGAACATCGCGGATACTCTGCAGGTACACCTCCTTGCCGGTGCCGGATATCTGCTGCTCCAGTTCAAAACTGATGTCGAAGTGGTCGGCAATGGCGCGCTTGCCGCGCCCGGTCACCATTGCGCAGGTCGTCATGCCGGCGGCAATGGCCTCCTCGACCCCGTACTGGACCAGCGGCTTGTTCACGATGGGCAACATTTCCTTGGGCATGCTCTTGGTCGCGGGAAGGAACCGCGTACCGTAACCCGCCACGGGGAACAGGCACTTTTTGATCATGAATTCTTCTCCTTGCTGGTGACCGGCCGGTCGCGACCGTAGACATCCTCGAAGCGGACAATATCATCCTCCCCGAGATAGGTTCCGGACTGCACCTCGATCAACTCCAGCGGGATGCGCCCCGGGTTGGCGAGGCGGTGCTTGCGGCCGAGGGGAATATAGGTGGACTCATCCTCCGCGAGCATGAACACCCTGTCTTCGCAGGTCACCTCGGCGGTGCCGTGCACCACGATCCAGTGCTCCGCCCGGTGGTGATGCATCTGCAGCGACAGGGTCTGCCCGGGATTGACTATGATGCGCTTGACCTGAAAGCGGTCCGCGGTGACCAGGGACTCATAGGATCCCCAGGGGCGATAGACACGGGAGTGCAGGGAGGCTTCCGGGCGCGACTCCGCCTTGAGCCGGTTGACGATGCGCTTGACGTCCTGTACCCGATCGCGATCGGCGACCAGAATCGCATCGGCGGTTTCCACCACCACCAGGTTGGATACGCCCGTTGCGGCCACCAGCCGGGACTCGCTGCGAAAGTAACTGTCGCGGCAGTTGTCGAGCATGACATCGCCCTGGGTGGCATTGCCGTGCTCGTCCCGCGCGGCAACCTCCCACAGGGCAGACCAGGCCCCGACATCGCTCCAGCCGCAATCCAGAGCCACCACGCCGCCCGCCCGGGTATGCTCCATGACAGCATAGTCAATGCTGTCCGCCGGACAGCCCGAGAATGCACCCGCCTCGGGCCGGATAAAGTCCAGGTCCACAGTGGCGCCGGCCATGGCGCGCCGGCAGCAGGCCAGCATCTGTGGCTGGAACTCGCCCAGCTGTTCGAGGTAGGTCGCCGCGCGCAGCAGGAACATACCGCTGTTCCACAGATAGCTGCCACTGTCCAGGTAGGACTGCGCGGTATCCGCGTCCGGTTTTTCGACGAAGGCCTCCAGGGCGTACAGGTCCTCCCCCAGGGCGGCGCCACAGCGAATGTAGCCGTAGCCCGTCTCAGCGGCCTGCGGCACCACTCCGAAAGTCATCAGGTGGCCCTCCCGGGCCAGCGGCAGGGCACGGGCCACCGCCTCGGCGAATGCTGCGCTGTCCTGGATAATGTGGTCCGCAGGCAGCACCAGCAGCACCGCCTCCGGGTCCCGCGCCTGCTCCTGCAGTGCCGCCAGCGCAACCGCAGGTGCGGTATTGCGGCCAACCGGCTCGAGAATCAGTGTACTGGGCGCGATACCCACCTGGCGCAGTTGCTCGGCAACCATGAAACGGTGTTCCTCGTTGCACACCACCACCGGCGCGCTGGCTTCGAGGTTACCGGTACGCTCCAGTGTCTGCTGCAGCATGGTGAGCTCTCCGGCCAGCGGCAGAAACTGCTTCGGGTGCAATTCCCTGGACACAGGCCAGAGGCGACTTCCGACACCACCGGAAAGTAAAACGGGCGTTAGCATGCTGATTCCAGTCACGTTGAAGAGGCTATCTTAGCTGAAGGACGGAGGGCGAGGCCAGCCAGCCCCGGGAGCTTGCCAAACCTCAGTGCTGGACTTGTGCCCCGCAGGTATTAGAATGGGCGACCTGAACCCGTTTACCCCACCGGATAAACACAACGCAAAGCCGGTGCCGGCAGCTTCACCCTGTCCCAGGGCCCGATTGGATACACTATGACTGCACAACATGCATTTGCCAAAGAAGACCTGGTCGCCTGCGGCCTTGGCAACCTCTTTGGCCCTGGCAACGCCCAGCTCCCCACCGACAACATGCTGATGCTGGACCGGATTACGCATATCAGCTCGGAGGGTGGCCGTTACGGCAAGGGCGAGATCATCGCGGAACTGGATATTCATCCCGACCTGTGGTTTTTCCAATGCCACTTTCCCGGTGACCCGGTAATGCCAGGCTGCCTGGGCCTGGATGCGATGTGGCAACTCGTGGGCTTCTTCCTCGGCTGGCGCGGCAATCCTGGCCGCGGCAGGGCGCTGGGCTCCGGCGAGGTCAAGTTCACCGGGCAAATCCTGCCCAGTGCGCACAAAGTCAGCTACAACATTCACATGAAGCGAGTTATCGAACGCAAGCTCATCATGGGTATCGCCGATGGCGTGGTATCCGTTGACGGGCGCGATATCTACAATGCCAGCGACCTGCGGGTCGGACTGTTCTCATCAACGGAGTCGTTCTAGTCACATGAGCAGACGGGTAGTCATCACAGGGCTCGGCATCGTGTCCTGTCTCGGCAATGATGCCGACACAGTCGCCGCCGCCCTGTACGAAGGGCGCTCAGGTATCAGCCTGCGGCAGGAGCAAATCGACATGGGCATGCGTTCGCACATCGCGGGCGCGCCGGTCATTGACGTCGCCGAGCACATCGACCGCAAGCAGCTGCGGTTCATGGGCGATGCCGCTGCGTTTGCCTATATTGCCATGCAGCAGGCCATAGCGGACTCAGGGCTTGACGACCGGGATGTTTCCAATGTTCGCACCGGCATCATCGCGGGCTCCGGCGGCGCTTCTTCCGCCAGCCAGACCGAGGCGGCGGACATCCTGCGCGAGAAGGGCCTGCGCCGGGTCGGCCCCTACCGGGTGACCCAGACCATGGGCAGCACTGTATCCGCCTGTCTCGCCACCCCCTTCAAGATCAAGGGTGTCAACTACTCCATCTCCTCCGCCTGCTCCACCAGCGCGCACTGTATCGGCAGTGCCATGGAACAGATCCAGATGAACAAGCAGGATGTGGTGTTCGCCGGTGGTGGAGAGGAGCTGCACTGGACCCTGAGCAGCCTGTTCGACGCTATGGGCGCACTGTCGACAAAGTACAACGAGACGCCCGAGCGGGCCTCCCGGGCCTACGATGCCAACCGCGATGGCTTCGTGATCGCCGGCGGCGGCGGGATGCTGGTACTGGAGGAACTGGACCACGCCCTGGCGCGGGGTGCCAAAATCTACGCCGAGCTGGTGGGCTACGGCGCCACCTCCGACGGCTATGACATGGTCGCGCCCTCCGGCGAGGGCGCCGTGCGCTGCATGCAGCAGGCGCTGGCCACCGTGGTGGGCCCGGTGGACTATATCAACGCCCATGGCACCAGCACCCCGGCGGGGGACATCCAGGAACTCAAGGCCGTGCGCGAAGCGTATCGAGACCGCGACCATATTCCGGTGATTGGTTCGACCAAGTCCCTCTCCGGGCACTCACTGGGTGCGGCGGGTGTCCAGGAAGCGATCTATTCGCTGTTGATGCAGCAGCGCGGTTTCATCGCCGCCTCCGCCAATATCGACACACTGGACCCGGAAGCCGAAGGGCTGCCGATTGCCACCAAGCGCCACGACAATGTGGACCTGCAGCGGGTCATGTCCAACAGCTTCGGCTTTGGCGGTACCAACGCCTCCCTCGTCTTCCAGAAATATACCGGGTAGGTGCGGCCGGCGAGGTGCGGCCGGCGAGGTGCGGCCGCCCCACTGCCCTCCTGTGCGGGCGCAGCGCCAGCCTACTCGAGGGATTCCAGCAACAGTACCTGCAACCAGTCGCCCGCACTGACCGTCATGCCCACCGGCACTATCGCAAGGGCATTGCTGGCGCACACCGAGCTCAACACCCCTGAACTCTGGTTATTGAAGGGTGTGGCCAGCATCCCCTCCGCACCGGGAGCCAGCGTCACCCGCAGGTATTCCTGGCGGTTGCCCGGCCTCTCCCGGGAAAAATTCGCACGCGCCGACAGACAGACCGGCGCCACATCAGCCGCACCCTGGGCACGCAACAGGAACGGGCGTGCCAGCAGGCAAAACGTCACGTAACTGGAAGTCGGGTTGCCTGGCAGGCCGATAAAGGGCACTCCCCTGACCTCGCCGAAGGCCAGCGGCTTGCCCGGCTTGATGGCAAGGCGCCACAGCGTCAAGGAGCCCAGGCGCTCGACCTGACCGCGGACGTGGTCTTCCTCACCGACGGAGACACCACCCGAGCTGAGGATACAGTCAGACCTGCTGGCCGCGTCCTCCAGCGCCGCGGCGGTGGCCTCCGGGCTGTCTGCGACAATGCCGCAGTCCACTACCTCCATGCCGAGGGCCTTAAGCTGGGCGCTGAGGACTATGCGGTTGGAGTTATAGATCTGGCCAGGGCGCAGGGGCCCGCTCCCCGGTTCCACCAGCTCACTGCCCGTGGACAGGACCGCAACGCGCAGCGGACGATATACCGGCACCTCTCCAAGACCCACCGATGCCAGCAAGCCGAGGTCGGGAGCCCGCAGGCGCCGGCCGGCGGCGAACACCCGTGAACCCTCGGCGATATCCTGGCCCCGGGGACGGATATTGTCCCCCGTTCCCGCCGGTTCCAGCAGTTCCACACACCCCGCGACTTCCCGGCAGTGCTCCTGTATCACCACGGTGTCCGCGCCCGGCGGTACCGCAGCTCCTGTGAATATACGCGCCGCCGTTCCCGGCTCCAGGGGGGCGGGCACGGCACCGGCGGGAATCCGTTGGCTGACGGGCAGGACCAGCCCGGCATCCGCCACGCGCAGCGCATAGCCATCCATCGCGCTGTTGTCCTCAGGCGGCACGGCCACGGGGGCGACAACATCCTCAGCCAGCACCGCCCCGCGTGCAGACAACAGGGACCGACGCTGGACCGGCGGCGCTGCCGGGGCGCGCTCCAGCATCGCTCCCAGCGCCTCGTCCACCGGCAGCAAACCGCTCACGACAGCCCGGCCCGCGTCCTCAGTACGCCGACAAAGTTACAGGGACGATGGCGACTGTCGAGCTGGTCGCGGATGATCCCGGACCAGGCAGTGCGGCAGGCGCCAGTGGAACCAGGCATGCAGAATATGACCGTGTTGTTGGCCAACCCGCCCAGAGCCCGGGACTGCACAGTGGAGGAACCTATTTCCGCCAGGGACAGCGCCCGGAACACCTCGCCAAAGCCGTCGATCGACTTGTCGAACAGGGGCGCTACGGCCTCCGGCGTGGAGTCCCGACCCGAAAAACCGGTACCGCCGGTGACCAGTACCGCCTCAACCGAATCATCGGCAATCCAGCGGGACAGCACAGCGCGGATCTGGTAGATGTCATCACGGACAATCTGGCGGTCACTGCATGTATGTCCGGCAGCCAGCAGCGCCTCCTGCAGATACTGCCCGGAGGTATCGGTTTCAGGGGTGCGCGTATCGGAAACCGTTAGCACGGCGACGCTGAGTGCCTGCTGGACTTCAGTGGAAGGTGCGGACATAAACGGTCAGGCCTCCTTGCGGGTTTGTTGCTTGCGCTGGAAAAAGTACTGGCGCACGGCATCGGCAACGAAGCCGCGCCAGGGCACCTGTTTGATGGCGAAGGTGTTGCGGATACGGCCACACTGCAGCGTCCGGTTGCGCGGCTGGTCCCCCGCTGCCGCAGGCTGCAGCTGTACGGCGTCGGGAGAAAAATCGGAGAACTGGGACGCCGAGGCGAGCAGGGCTTCTGCAAACTCGTAGCAGTTGGTGGGGTCAGGACTACAGTAGTGGTAGGTGCCCCAGGCTTCCGCTCCAGCCCCGAGCTGGTCAAGGACCCCGGCCACCACCCGGGCCGCGTCCGCTGACTCTATCGGGCACCCGCGCAGCTGGTTATCGAGCACCAGGTGGCCGCCCTCAATCAGCCGCTCAAGCATATGTGAAAGGACGTTCACCCCAACGGGAGCGAACACTGGCCCAAGGCGCAGAATGACATGCTTGTCGCACGTTTCCCGAGTGCGGGCCTCTGCCAGGGCCAACATGCGGCCTACCGTTTCGGTATTGTCGGGTTCATCCTGCTCCCGATAGGCGCGCCCGGCGTCACCCGCGAATACGCGGGCCGTCGAGAGCAGGAAGTAGTTGGCGCTTCCACGCTGGCAGGCCTTGGCCAGCCAGTGGCTGCGTTCAATGTCGAGCTCCGTCAGGATTTCACCGCTGTCGATGGCGCCCTGCAGTCGCGCATCCACCACGATATCCGCACGCACCCGGCGCACCACCTTCTTGGCATGGCGCTCACTCTTCCAGCGGGACGCGGAACTGGAAACCACCTCCAGCTCGTGCCTGCCCCAACGCCGCAGGTGATCAACCAGCGCCAGGCCCAGGGAGCTATCGGATCCGATCAGCAAAACACGCAATGGAGGATCTCCGGCCGGGCGGCGCTGGCAGGCTGACCAAGCCCGCGATCAGAACGGGATGTCGTCGTCAAAGTCGCCAAAATCACCGGGAGGCGGCGCACTGGGTTGCCGACCGGGGGAAGCCGCCGGTTGCTGCTGCGGGGATGGAGCGGCCTGGCTGTAGTCGTCCTGAGGATAACCGCCGCCCTGTTGACCACCGC
>JBFHFJ010000029.1:0-19704 GCA_041583655.1 Haliea sp.
CATCACCGCGGCGAGTGCCGGCGGCAACAACCGCGTTCCCAGCAGCAGCGCACTGCCGTCCGCCAGCGGCAGGCCGCTGCCACGCACGCGCAGGGAATCGCCCCAAACATCGACTTGCAGACGGGGAAGCGTGAACTCGGCCCCTGCATAGCCAATCTCCACATCAGAGGTGAACAGGGTCAGGCGCTGGCCGCGCTGCAGCAGGCTGGACTCCAGCCGCAGCGAGTCCAGGGGCAGGGACCAGGCCTCATGGTCCCCCTCAAGCAGCAGGTCCTGCCCCGCCAGGCGCAGCTGCAGCCCGGAGATGCCACCCGTCCAGGCGAGCCAGCCCTCCACCACAGCCCCGCCGGTAGCCCGCAACGGGAGAGCCTGCCCCAGCAGCGGCTGCCAGCGGCCCAGCTGCTTCAGGTCGACCAGGTCGGCACGGAGATAGACGTCGCCGGTGTAGTCGTCCTGTGCCAGCGGATTGCCCATCCCATCCGCCAGAATCAGCATCCGGGAACCATCCACCGAGGCCAGCTCGGCCCGCAGCTGGCGCCGGCTGCCATCCCGCAACAGGGACAGGTCCAGTGCCAGCATTTCCTGCTCGCCATCAGGCAGCTGCAACTGCAGGGTATTGGCCTTCAGCGCGACCCGTTCAACATCCAGCAGCAGGGCCTGTAACCAGGCAGCGGCATTGCCGCCGCTGCCACCGAGGCCCTGGAGCCGGAAACGGCCATCGGCATCCAGTTCGCCAGTGAGCAACAGTTCCTCCAGCCGCAGGCGACTGAACCTCAGTGACCGGCTGACCAGGCTGTGCCAGACATTCAGGGTTACCCGGCCGCCCCCCAGGAGCAGCGGTTCGCCGTCGGGAAACCCGAGACGCAAACCCTGGAATACCAGGACCGGGCTGAAACCCTGCCACTCGGCGGACAGTCTCCCCTCCTCTATGGAAAAGGGAGCCCGCGCGTTCACCTGCCTCACCAGCCAGTCCTGGTTTTCCCCCACCATGGTCACCAGCAGGCGGCCGCTGCTGACAAAAACCGCCAGGAGCACCACGAAGCCGACAATGCCGCCCCACAGAATGCTGCTCAGCCGCTGGTACACAGACACTTTCACGAGTTCACCAACACGTCACTGACCTGCCGCAGATGACAGGGCGACTCGGCCACTGCCCGCGCACTGGGGGCAGGCCCCCAGCAACAGGTCGGCCAGCGGCGGCCGCGATTGCCTGCGGGTCAGAATCACCAACCCGAGCCGGGCAACGCTGCTGACGGGACCTGCATCGGGGTCGTCGCCCAGGGCCTGCTCCAGCGCCAGCACCACGGCGCGCCGCTGCGCCTCCTCCCGCAAATCTATGAAATCAATCGCGACAATGCCGCCGAGGGCCCGCAGGCGCAGCTGCCGGGGCAGCGCCGCGGCCGCCTCCAGGTTGGTCCGCAGCAGCGTTTCCTCCAGGTCGCCGTTGCCGGTGAAGGCACCGGTGTTGACGTCCACCGTGGTCATGGCCTCTGTGCGCTCGATAACCAGGTTGCCGCCAGAAGGCAGGCGCACCTCGGCCGCCAGCGCAGCTCCGATTTCCGCCTCGACCCCGCGGCGCTGGAACAGGGTGCCGGGCGACCCGTTATCCACGACCACCGCCATGGGCACCGCAAGGTTGTCCGCGCACCAGGCATTGACAGCCGCGGCGCAGGCAGCATCATCCACGGTGATGCGGGACAGCCCCGAGCCCGCGTTGTCGCGCAGCACGCGCTGGGGCAAGGCCGGCTCGGCCAGCACCAGGCGCGGAGCCACCGTGCGCGCGACGCTCCCCCGCACCTGCTTCCAGCGCGCGGCGAGCTGTTGGGCATCGGCGCGCAGCAGCGATTCCGGTATATTCTCCGCCGCCGTGCGCGCCACCAGACCGGCGCCCTCCAGTCCAAGCTCGGTCACCAGAACTGACAGCAGCTGCTGCAGCCGCTGCCGCTCGGGCGCTGCGCGGATACGGCGGGAAACGCTGCCCCGGGTGCCGGTGGTCGCCAGCACCAGATAGCGCGAGGGGAGGGTAATCGACGTCGTCAACCTGGGGCCCTTGTCGCCCATGGCGTCGCGGGTCACCTGGACCAGCAGCCCCTGCCCCACACTCAGCTGATCGCCAATCGCCCCCCGGTGCGCGAAGTCGGCGGCGCCCAGCAGACCGTTACTGCCGCCGCCAATGTCAATAAAGGCGCTGTCCATGCCCGGCAGCAGCCGCCGGACCCTGCCGACATACAGGTTGCCCACGAGGCTGGGGCGGTCTACAGGTTCGATATGCAGTTCGTGGAGCACACCCCCGGCAAGCAGGGCGACCCGGGTCAGGCCAGCGCTGACACTGACCAGGATTTCTTCATCCATCCGGGGAGCCCAGGGTGGTTGGAATACCGTTCCTGGCCAGCAACTGCCAGGTTTCCGCCAGCGGCAACCCGACCACATTGCTGTAGCTGCCTTCAATACTGCTGACCAGCGCGCCGCCCAACCCCTGGATACCATAGCCGCCGGCCTTGTCCCAGGGCTCTGGCGTCGCCAGGTAGTTCTCGCAGACCTCGCGACTCAGGGTCAGGAATGTCACCCTGGTTTCCACCTCCACCGCGGAGGCACCGTTTTCCGAGCGCAAGCACACCGCGGTAATCACCGAGTGAGTGCGGCCACTCAGGCGTGCCAGCATGGCCAGGCCGGCAAAGTGGTCGGCGGGTTTGCCGAGGATGTCCTCATCCATCACCACCGTGGTATCCGCCGCCAATACCGGCGCCCCGTCGCCGCGCCGGTGCCAGACGGTGTCCGCCTTCTCCCGGGCCATACGGGTAACATAGCTGAGGGCGTCTTCACCCGTACGTGCACTCTCGTCAATCTCCGCTGCGTCCACCAGAAAATGGACACCGAGACGTGTCAACAGTTCATGCCGACGCGGGGATGCGGATGCGAGGATGAGCGCCTGCATGTCAGCTGATCCGGTAATGGCGGCGGGTGCCGCGCAGGAGGTGGAGGACAACAGGCCAGAGCAGGGCGCTGGACACCGCGGGCAACAGGAACAGGAGGCTGCGCGCACCTGCGCCCTCCAGGTTTTGCACCCACTGTCCAAGCACCTGGTGCAGACCAATCAGGAGGAACACCACGCCACATTGCTGCCACAGGCTGAACACACGCAGCCGCTGGTAAACCAGCAGCGAGCACAGCGCCAGGACAGAGAGCGAGAGTGCGTTCTGGCCGAGCACCGCGCCCTCCAGGGCATCCACCAGCAAGCCCAGCAGCAGGGCAGTAAAGATGCCAACACGGTGCGGCAGGGCGATACACCAGTAGATAATGACCAGGGCAACCCATTCCGGGCGCGCCCACAGCAGCCATTGCGGCAGAGGCAGGACGGCAAGCACCGCCGCCACCAGGAAACTGCCCGCCACCACCGTGAATACCAGCGCGTTTCCCGCCGTCACGACTCAGGACTCCGGTGCCGCGGGTACCGGTTCCTCCGGTACCTCGATAAACACCAGCAGGACATGGCGGCTGCGATTCAAAGCCGCAGAGGGGCGTGCGATAACCCGTGCGAAAGGCTGGCCGGGGTCGCGCTGCACCAACACCACCTCGCCCACCGGGTAACCCACGGGAAAACGCCCCCCGAGACCGGAGCTCACCAGCAGGTCCCCCTCCTGGATGTCGGTGGTCGCGGAAATATGCTGGATCTCCAGGGCGTCCAGGGAACCGGTGCCTTCAGCGATGGCGCGAATACCGTTGCGATTGACCTGCACCGGAAGTGAGTGGGTGAGGTCTGTCAGCAGCAGCACCCTGGAAGTCAGTTCGCCGACATCGATAACCTGGCCCATGAGTCCGTCAGCATCAATCAGCGGCTGCCCGACATAGACACCATCGCGTGCCCCCTTGTTCAGGACCAGCTGGTGCCGGACCGGGTCGGGCGACACACCGATCAGCTCAGCGACCAGCACGTCGTTGCGCAGCATCGCGGTGGAATTGAGCAGCCCCCTGAGGCGTGTATTTTCAGCCTGCAGGGATGCCATCTGCAGCGAGCGCCCCTGCAACAGCAGGTTCTCCCGGCGCAGGCGCTGGTTGTCCTCCAGCAACTGGCTGCGGGCGCGGATATGGGTATCCCGCCAGGCGCCGATGTTGGCGGGTATGTCAGCCACCCACAGTACCGGCGCTGTCAGGTTATCCAGCACGGCGCGGGTCTTTCCCAGGCTGTTGAAACGCAGGTCCGCGGTTATCAGGCACACGACCACAAGGAACGCCAGCAGGATACGCAGGCCGAGATGGGACTCCTTGACAAATAGCGGCTTGATAGCAGCGCCCGCGGCAGGGTTACTCGGTCGAGAGCAAATCGATCGTATGGCGGTCCATGCGCTCCATTGCCCGACCGCCGCCCCGCGCAACGCAGGTCAGGGGATCATCAGCCACGATCACCGGCAAGCCGGTCTCCTCGGAAATGAGCCGGTCGAGGTCACGCAGCAGCGCGCCGCCGCCGGTCAGGACGATACCGCTTTCGGCGATGTCAGCAGCCAGCTCCGGCGGGGATTGTTCCAGCGCAGACTTGACCGCCTGCACAATGGCCGACAGCGGATCCGCAAGCGCTTCCAGGATTTCATCGCTATTGAGGGTAAAGCTGCGCGGCACGCCTTCCGCCAGGTTGCGCCCGCGGACATCGATTTCCCGCAGCTCGCTGCCGGCGAATGCACAGCCGATTTCCTGCTTGATCCGCTCTGCCGTGGCATCGCCGATCAGGCTGCCGTAGCGCCGGCGCACATGCGACACGATGGCCTCGTCGAAACGATCACCACCGACGCGCAGCGAGTCGCGGTAGACCACGCCGTTGAGGGAGATAATCGCAATTTCGGTGGTACCGCCGCCGACATCGACCACCATGCAGCCGCTGGCTTCCTCGACATCCAGGCCGGCGCCAATGGCCGCCGCCATGGGTTCCTCGATCAGACGGACTTCGCGGGCACCCGCGCTGAGGGCGGATTCGCGGATGGCGCGCCGCTCAACCTGGGTGGACATGCAGGGCACGCAGACCAGCACCCGGGGGCTGGGGCGGATGAAACGGCTCTCATGCACCCGGGCAATGAAATGCTGCAGCATCTTCTCGGTCACCTGGAAGTCGGCGATGACGCCGTCCTTGAGAGGCCGGATGGCGGTGATGTTGCCGGGGGTACGACCCAGCATGCGCTTTGCCTCGGTGCCCACAGCTTCAATGGTCTTGACGCCATTGTGGAAACGAATCGCCACCACTGATGGTTCGTTCAGTACTATTCCCTTGTCGCGCACGTAGATAAGAGTGTTCGCTGTGCCCAAATCGATAGAGAGATCGTTTGAGAACACTCCGCGCAGCTTCTTCAACATGAATTTTTACTACCTTGTGAATAGATCGGGGAACTCCGGTCGCGGAGCTCTGCAAGCACCCCTTGCTGCCAACTTTCCGGGCTGGAACTGCCCTCGGGTAAGACGCGGCAATATCGTTATTCTGCGGTGTGGGACTTCGCTCGCAACTGTATCAATCGCAGGGATTTTGAGCAAGGCGCAAATGTGATAACTTTACGCCCCCGCCGTGCAGGCGGCACATTACCGATGGTAGCGAAGTTGATGACAGTAAAGCAGGACGAGATAGAGAAAATTGCGGAGCTGGCGCGCGTGCGGATCGCGCCGGATGAAGCGGCCGAGGTCACCTCCCGCATCGCCAATATCCTGACCCTCGTGGACCAGCTGCAGGCCATCGACACCGACGGGGTAGAGCCGATGGCCAATCCCTTGGACGCGGTCCAGCGCCTGCGCGCGGACGCCGTTACCGAGGCCAACCAGCGCGAGCTCTTTCAGGCCATCGCACCGGCAGTGGAAAACGGCCTGTACCTGGTCCCCAAAGTCATTGAATAGCGGCCCGGCCGCCTCCAGGACGTCTCATGCATGAACTTTCAGTCGCCCAGCTGAGCCTCGGGCTGCGCGAGAAACGATTTTCCAGCGTTGAACTCACGCGCAGCTACCTCGACCGCATCCGCGCGCTGGACGGACAATACAACAGCTTTATCACGGTCGATGAGGACGGCGCCCTGGCGTCAGCCGCGGCGGCCGACCAGCGGCTCGCGGCGGGGGAAACCGGGCCGCTGCTGGGCATACCGCTCGCTCACAAGGACATTTTCTGCACCCGCGACATCCGCACCAGCTGCGGGTCGAGGATGCTGGACAACTTCGTCCCGCCCTATGACGCGACAGTCACCGCGCGCCTGCGCGACGCCGGGACCGTCATGCTCGGCAAGACCAATATGGACGAGTTCGCCATGGGTTCCTCGAACGAATCCAGCTTTTACGGCCCGGTATGCAACCCCTGGCGGGTGGACTGCGTGCCCGGCGGCTCCTCCGGGGGTTCCGCCGCCGCCATCGCAGCCCGCCTGGCCCCTCTCGCCACGGGTACCGACACTGGGGGATCCATCCGCCAACCGGCGGCTTTCTGCGGCATTACCGGCCTCAAGCCCACCTACGGGCGGGTTTCCCGGCTGGGCATGGTGGCCTTTGCCTCCAGTCTCGACCAGGGCGGCCCCATGGCCCGCAGTGCCGAGGACTGCGCCCTGCTCCTGAATGCCATGGCCGGCTTTGACCCGCTGGATTCAACCTCCTCCGAGCTGCCGTCAGAAGACTACAGCGCCAGCCTGCAGCAGCCGCTGGCCGGCCTCCGCATCGGCTTGCCCCGGGAGTACTTCGGCCAGGGCCTGGACGCGGCCACCGCAGAACGCATCCACGCCGCCCTCGCCCTCCTTGAGCAGCAGGGCGCGACCCTGGTGGACATATCCCTGCCGCATACCGGGCTCAGCATCCCGACCTACTACATCATCGCGCCGGCGGAGGCCTCCACCAACCTGTCGCGCTACGACGGCGTCCGCTATGGCTACCGCTGCGCGCAGCCACAGGATCTGCGCGACCTCTACACCCGCAGCCGCCAGGAGGGCTTCGGCGACGAGGTCAAGCGGCGCATCCTGGTGGGGACCTACGCCCTGTCCGCAGGCTACTACGATGCCTACTACAAGAAGGCCCAGCAGGTCCGGCGCCTGATCCGCCAGGATTTCCTCGACGCCTTCGGCTCGGTGGACGTGATCGCCGGGCCTACCACGCCCGGCCCCGCCTTCGCCCTCGGCGCCAAGGGCAACGACCCGCTGGCCATGTATCTGGAGGATGTCTATACCCTGGCGGTCAATCTCGCTGGCCTGCCGGGCATGTCGGTACCCGCCGGACTGGTCGATGGCATGCCCGTGGGCCTGCAACTGATCGGCCAGCACTTCCAGGAAGCGCGGCTGCTCAATGTGGGCCACCAGCTGCAACAGGTATCGGACTGGCACCTGCAGGTCCCGGCGGGAGGTACACAATGAACTGGGACGTCGTCATCGGGCTGGAAGTCCACCTGCAGCTGGCCACCCAATCCAAGATTTTCTCCGGCGCTGCCACCACGTTTGGCGCTGAACCCAACACCCAGGCCTGTGCTGTCGACCTCGCCATGCCCGGCATGCTGCCTGTGCTGAACGAGCAGGCCGTGCGCTACGCGGTGATGTTCGGCCTCGGAATCGGCGCCGAGATCGGCCTGCGCTCGGTGTTCGACCGCAAGAACTATTTCTACCCCGACCTGCCCAAGGGCTACCAGATAAGCCAGTTCCAGGCTCCCATCGTCGGCCGCGGCACCTTCGAAATCCAGCTTGAGGATGGCAGCACCCGCAGTATCGGCATCACCCGCGCCCACCTTGAGGAGGATGCCGGCAAGTCCCTGCACGAGGATTTCCACGGCATGACCGGCATTGACCTCAATCGCGCGGGCACCCCCCTGCTGGAAATCGTCAGCGAACCGGACCTGCGCAGCGCCGAGGAGGCGGTCGCCTACCTGAAAACCCTGCACAGCCTGGTGACCTACCTGGGCATCTCCGACGGCAACATGGCCGAGGGGTCCATGCGCTGCGACATCAACCTGTCCCTGCGCCCCGCGGGCAGCAGCACCCTGGGCACCCGCGCCGAGATCAAGAACGTCAACTCGTTCCGCTTCGTGGAGAAGGCCATCCGCTTTGAGACCGAGCGCCAGGCCGATATCCTCGAGTCCGGCGGCCAGGTTGCGCAGGAAACCCGGCTCTATGACGCCGACCGCGATGAAACCCGTTCCATGCGCAGCAAGGAAGTCGCCAACGACTACCGCTACTTTCCCGAGCCCGACCTGCTGCCGGTGGTGATTGATGAGGCCTGGGTCGAAAGCATCCGCGCCACGCTGCCGGAGTTGCCCGGAGCCAAGCGCCAGCGCTTTGTCAGCGACTATGGGCTGTCTACCTACGATGCCGGCGTACTCGCCGCCAACCGCCCGCTGGCCGACTACTTCGAGGCCGTGGTGGAAGGCTGCGGCGACGCCAAGATCGCCGCCAACTGGGTTCAGGTGGAGCTGCTGGGCCAGCTGAACCGCAGCGAACTGGAGCTGCCGCAGAGCCCGGTCGGCGCCGCCGCCCTGGCCGGGCTGATCCGGCGCATTCTCGACAACAGTATTTCCGGCAAGATCGCCAAACAGGTATTCGAGGCCATGTGGGCGGGGGAAGGCGATGCCGACACGATCATCGCCGCCCGGGGGCTGCAACAGGTCAGCGACAGCGGCGCCCTGGCGGCCCTGGTCGACGAGGTGATCGGCAACAATCCGGCCCAGGTCGCCCAGTATCTGGCGGCGGACGAGGGCAAGCGGAAAAAACTGGCGGGCTTTTTTGTCGGCCAGATCATGAAGCTGTCCAGGGGCCAGGCCAACCCGCAAATGGTCAATGAACTGCTCAACCAGAAGCTGGCAGCGGCCGGCAGTGACGGGGAATCATGAAGAAAGACAAAGAGAAGGTCATCGACGAAGTCTGGACCGAGGATCATGTGCGCAGCTTCCTGCAGGTGCGCGCCCACGACGGCAGCGACACCGATTTCCACATGCTGCTGAAGGCCTACCAGAGCATGCGCGCCTCGGACTTCGAGCTGTTCGTGCAGTTTTTTACCGGCGACGGGCGCAATCTGAATGCCACCGGCAAGGACGGGCGCAGCGTGTTGCAGATCGTCGAGGAACACCGCCACGGGGCAGAGTACGCGGACATCCTGCGCAGCGCCGGCGCCACCGCTTGAGCCCGCCCCGACCGGCCGTGCCTAACTGTCGGTCGGCACCCTGCCCTTCATGAACCGCTCACGGTTCTTGCGCTTCTGCTCCTCGCTCTTGCGCAATAACACATAGACCGCGCCGGTACCTCCGTGGCGCGGCTGCGCGCTGTGAAATGCCTGCACCACGGGCATTTCCCGCAGCCAGACATCCACATGCCCCTTGAGCACCGCGCTGCGTTCGCGCTCCGCCTTGCGCTCGCCCTTGCCGTGGATCAGCACCACGCTGCGCAAACCAAACTCGTGGCACTGTTCAACGAAGTCGAACAGCTCCTTGCGGGCCACGCGCACGGTCATCCGGTGCAGGTCGAGCCGGGCCTCCTGCTCATAACGCCCCTGACGCAGCTTGCGATAGACGCCGTTCTGCACACCGGGACGCTTGAAATCCAGCACGTACCAGGGGTCCAGCGGCTCGGCCTCGCGGTCATTGAGGATGTTGCGGTCCGCCTCGGGCGCGGTGACCGCGGCCTGGCGCCGCGCGGCCAGGGAACTGTCCCGGTCGTCGATGGACCCGCCGCCAAGCGCCACCCGGCGCTCACGCTTCAACGGGACCACGTCGACCATTTCCTGGTGAAAAAGCGTTCTGTCGTCGTCAGCCATGGCTTCCCGCTCCCATGCGATGCATCATTATAACCAACACCCGGGGAGCATGAACGCATTATGGAAGGCAACATTGTCCGAGGCGCGGATTATCTGCTGCGTGGCGCCCGCCTGCTGACGCATCCGGCACTGCGGCTGTTTGTGATCGTACCGCTGCTGGTGAATATACTGATTTTTGGCTCTCTGCTTGGCCTGGCGTTCAGTTTTCTGGATCGAAGTATTGACAGCTGGATGGACAGCCTGCCGGCCTGGCTGGGATTCCTTGAATGGATCATCTGGCCCCTGCTGGTGATCGTGTTCGGCCTGCTGTCAGGCTATGCCTTCACCTCCGTGGCCCTGCTGATCGCCTCGCCCTTCAACAATCTGCTGGCCGAGAAAACCGAGGAACTGGTGACTGGCAAGCCCGTGGACGCCCTTGAGGGCCCGCTGGCGGCGCTGTTGTCGCTGCCCAGGGCCGTACTGCGGGAGCTCGCCAAGCTGCTGTACTACGTGCCGATGGCCCTGCTGGTCCTGATCCTGAGCTTAGTGCCGGGGATCAACCTCGCGGCGCCGCTGCTCTGGTTCCTGCTCGGGGCGTGGATGATGAGCATCCAGTTCGTTGACTACCCGGTGGACAACCACCAGCTGGGCTTCGGGGAGGTGAAGGCCGCGGTGGCCCGGCGCCGCCTGAGCAGCCTGGGCTTCGGCGGCCTCGTGGCCCTGTGCGCGGGCATTCCGCTCATCAACTTTTTCGTGGTGCCCGCCGCAGTGGTGGGCGCCACGCTGCTCTGGTGCGAGGAGCTCCGCTAGCGGCGCTTTACGCCAGCAGCTCTGCCGGGGGATGGGTGCACTCCAGCCGCTCGCCCAGCAAGGCTTCGATGTCCGGCAGCAGGAAGGCGTCGTCCTCGCTGGCGAAACTGATGGAAATCCCCGTGGCGCCGGCGCGCCCGGTACGGCCGATGCGGTGCACATAGTCGTCGGGGTCTTCGGGCAGATTGTAGTTCACCACGTGACTGACGCCATCGACGTGGATACCGCGACCGGCGACATCGGTGGCCACCAGCACCTTGATATCACCTTTCTTGAACTGGGCCAGGGTGCTGCTGCGCTTGGCCTGGGGAATCTCGCCCGAGAGGATGCCGCAGGAAACCCCGGCTTTGCGCAGGCGCTCGTGCAGGCGCCGGACCTGGTCGCGGCGATTGGCAAACACAATCACGCTGGTGGCCTCGGGGCTGCGCACCAGGTTGACCAGCACTTTGTAGCGCTGCTCGCTGCTCACCAGGTAGACCTTCTGGTCGACCGAATCGGTGGCCACGTGATCGGGTTCGATCTCGACTGTTATCGGTTCATAGGTCCACTGCTCGGACAGGTTGATAATGTCCTGGGTAAAGGTGGCGGAGAACAGCAGGGTCTGGCGGTCCTCCTTGCGCGGGGTGGCGCGGACGATGCGCTTGACCTGGGGGATGAACCCCATGTCCAGCATCCGGTCGGCCTCGTCCAGCACCAGGATTTCCACCCGGTCGAGGAACACGTCCCGGCGCTGCATGAAATCAATCAGGCGCCCGGGAGTCGCGACCACCAGGTCGACGACCACGGACCCCAGGCGGTTGAGCTGCTTCTGGTAGTCCATCCCGCCGATCAGGGTCGCCACCTTGAGCCCGGTGTGCCGGGCCAGGTCCTCGGCATCAGCGGCGATCTGCATCACCAGCTCCCGGGTCGGCGCGATCACCAGCGCCCGCGGCTCGCCCAGGAAGCGCTCCCCCTCTTCCGGATGGGTAAGCAGGTCATTGAATACCGTAATGAGAAAGGCGGCGGTCTTGCCTGTGCCGGTCTGCGCCTTGCCAATCGCGTCGTGGCCCTGCAGGGTGTGGGGCAGAATGGCAGCCTGGATCGGGGAGCAGTACTGGAAGCCGAGATCGGCGATACCGTGCATCAATTCGTCACGCAGGCCCAGGTCGTGGAACCGGGTCTGCCCTTCCTGTGGCGGCACCTGGAAATCGTCCAGGGACCAGGTGCTCTCTGCCGGTGAGGCCTGCCGGCGGCGGGAGCGCCCTGTCTTGCCCTGGCCGCGGTCACTGTGACCGGGGCCGCGGGGTGGCTTGCCGTGGGTGGAGTCGCTGCTGGGGGCTTCCGGGGTGGGGGCGGGGGCAGCAGCGCTGCTGCTGCCGCGACCGAGTAGACTCTTGATCAAGGTAATTTCCTGTCCGGGTTCAAATCATACCGCTGCATTGTGGCGCGCTAGTCTAGCATTTTTGGCCGCGAATAGCTGTGCCG
Source organism: Haliea sp. (assembly GCA_041583655.1). Classification (GTDB taxonomy): domain Bacteria; phylum Pseudomonadota; class Gammaproteobacteria; order Pseudomonadales; family Halieaceae; genus Haliea. Next base: position 11,989 of record JBFHFJ010000029.1, read on the forward strand.
GGGCCAGAGGCGCGACAGGTAGTAATCGGCGCTGACGAAACGCCCTCCCCCCATTTTCACCAGGGCCAGCAGCATGATGAAATAGGTGGCGGCAAACTCGATCCCGTTGTTGAGAATCACCAGGTTGCCGTGCTCCATCAGCCAGGCGTAGTTGCCGTGTTCGCGCAGCAGGTCGTGGGCCGCGCCCAGACGCACCGCTACCTCCTGGGAGCCGGAATCGGCAATGGCCGCCCACCCGTTTTCCCAGTGCACGGTCAGCGCGGCGACCGCCATGGTCACCAGCAGGGGCAACGCGATCCAGCGGGTGGCGAGACCCAACAGCAGCAGCAGCGCGCCGATCGCCTCAGTATAGGCCGCGAGATAGGCCAGCAGCGCGGGGAAAGGCAGCCCCAGACCCCACTCGGAATTGCCAAACCACTCGATGGTGTTGTCCATCGCACCGATCTTCTGCACCCCCGCGAGCCAGAACACCGGCACCAGGTAGAGGCGCAGGGCCAGGGACGGCAGCCAGTCCAGGTGGCGCAGGGAGCCGAACACCGCGTCGTGCAGCGTGTAGTAGAGAGATGCCAGACGATTCATCTTCGAGCCTCGTGGAATTCAGGCATTGTGACAGTGGCCTGGGCAAAAAGTTTGCCGCAGCGACGGCTGCCGCAGCAACGGCTGCCGCAGCAAACGCAGTGACCTATGGCCGGCAATCCGGGCAACCGCGGCGCCGGCCCAGGGCCAGCCGCTGCAGGGTCAGGCTGCGCAGGTCCAGCACCAGCAGCGCGTCGCGCAGGCCTGGCGTCATGCCGACCAGGTATTTTATGGCCTCCAGTGCCTGCAGCGAACCCAGCACCCCCACCACCGGCCCCAGCACACCGTTCTCGGCGCAGGCCAGGCTGCCATCATCCGCCGCCGCGTCCGGGTACAGGCAGCGATAACAGGGGCCGCCAGCGGCGGTATCGAACAGCGCCAGCTGCCCTTCCAGGCGGATGGCGGCGGCGGAGAGCAGCGGCGCGCCTGCCGCCACGCAGGCGCGGTTCAGGGCATAGCGGGTAGCAAAACGGTCACTGGCATCGAGCACCAGGTCGACCCCCTCGACCGCCGCGGCCATGCTCCCGGCGTCGAGGTGGCGGTCGATCACCTCGACCCGGACCGTGCCATTGACAGCGCGGGCCGCGCGCGCAGCGGACAGCGCCTTGTTGTCGCCGAGGCCCGCCTCGGTATGGGCGATCTGGCGCTGCAGGTTGCTGAGCTCCACCTGGTCGCCGTCCGCCAGGCGCAGGGTACCGACGCCGGCGGCGGCGAGGTAGAGCGCGGCCGGGCAGCCCAGACCGCCCAGACCCACGATCAACACGGTCGCCGCCGCCAGCCGTTCCTGGCCGGCAATATCCACATCCGGAACCAGCAGCTGCCGGCTGTAGCGTTCCAGTTGCGCGTCACCCAGCAAACTGGCGCCCCCCGGTGATGCGCTCCCGGCCACTGAGGTCGCAGCGGGTGGTCACCTCGACCAGGCCAGCCGCGGCCAGCAATTGCTGCACCGCTTCGCCCTGCCGGAATCCATGCTCCAGCAGCAGCCAGCCCCCCGGGCGCAGATGCGCGGGGGCGTCTTCCGCCAGCCGGCGCAGGTCATCAAGGCCGCTGCGCCCGGCCACCAGCGCACTGCGCGGCTCGAAACGCACGTCCCCGCGACCCAGCCAGGGACTGTCGCTTTCGACATAGGGCGGGTTGCTGACAATCAGGTCGAAACGCTCGCCTGGCAGGGCGCTAAACCAGTCCGAGGGCAGCAGCCGCACCCTCCCCGGACAGAGCCGGCGGGCGTTGTCTTCAGCCACCGCCAGCGCCGCCGCGGAGGCGTCGGTGGCTGTCAGCTCCCAGGCGGGGCGCTCGGTCGCCAGGGCCAGGGCGATGGCACCGCTGCCGGTGCCCAGATCCAGCACCGCCGCGGTCCCGGGCAGCCCAAGCTCCAGGGCCCACTCGACCAGGGTCTCCGTTTCGGGACGGGGGATCAGGGTGGCTGCAGATACCCGCAAGGGCAGGGACCAGAATTCCCGCTCCCCGGTCAGATAGGCCACCGGCACGCCGGCGCGACGCTGCTCGAGCAGGGTGGCAAACGCCTCGGCCTGGCCCGCGCTCAGCGGGTGTTCCGGCCAGGCGTAGAGCCAGCTGCGGGTCTTGTCGAGAAGATGGCCGAGCAGGATTTCGGCGTCGCGCCGCGGGCTGTCTCCCGGCAGGTCATCGCCGGCGCGCAGGCAGACTCCGACCGTCGTCATCAGTGAGCGGCCAGCGCCGCCAGCTGGTCCGCCTGGTACTCCTGGCGCAGGGGACCGACGATGGCACCGAGGTTGCCTTCCATCACCTCATCCAGGCTGTACAGGGTGAGGTTGATGCGGTGGTCAGTGACCCGACCCTGGGGAAAGTTGTAGGTGCGGATGCGCTCGGAACGGTCGCCACTGCCGACCAGGTTGCGGCGCTGCTCAGCCTGCTCCGCCGCCTGCTTGTCCACCGCCGAGGACATCAGCCGCGCCTGCAGCAGGGACAGGGCCCGGGCCCGGTTCTTGTGCTGGGAGCGCTCGTCCTGGCACTCCACCACGATGCCGCTGGGCAGGTGGGTGATGCGCACCGCGGAATCGGTCTTGTTGACGTGCTGGCCACCAGCGCCGGAGGCGCGGAAGGTGTCCACGCGAATATCCGCCTTGCTGATCTCCCCGACGTCAACTTCGTCGGGTTCCGGCATCACTGCCACGGTACAGGCGGAAGTGTGGATGCGCCCCTGGGACTCGGTGGCCGGCACCCTCTGCACCCGGTGGGCGCCGGACTCGAACTTGAGATGGGCATAGACGTCCCGCCCCTCCACCAGGCTGATGACCTCCTTGTACCCGCCGTGCTCGCCGTGGCGCTCCGACAGCACCTCGATCCGCCAGCCCATGTGTTCCGCGTAGCGACAGTACATGCGAAACAGGTCGCCGGCGAAGATCGCCGCCTCGTCGCCGCCGGTGCCCGCGCGCACCTCCAGGAACACGTTGGCGGAGTCGTGCGGGTCCCTGGGCAGGAGCAGGGTCTGCAGTTCCAGCTCAAGCGCGGCCAGCCGCTGGCTGGTGCTGTCGATCTCCTCCTCGGCCATGGCCACCATTTCCGGATCGGACTCGGTGAGCATTTGCCGGGCCTCGGCCAGGTCCTCGCGAACCCGGTTGTACTCGGCATAGCACTGCACCACCGATTCCAGCTCCGAGTATTCACGGGAGAGGTCGCGAAAACGGTTCTGGTCGGCGATGGTATCGGCATCCCCAAGCAGGGCCGACACTTCCTCGTGACGGTCTGCGAGGGCATCAAGTTTGGTCAGCAGTGAAGCTTTCATTGCAGTGTGCGTTGCCCGGATTGTGAGAGGGGATTGTTCCTGTTGGTGTCTTCCGCGTCGGGGTCAGGGGGTTCACCCTGGGCCCGTCCCTGGCCGCTGGCACCGGGAAGGGCGTCAGCGGGCCTGGCCGCCGCTCCGGGAATGGACTCCAGCCCCAGCAGCTTGCGGGCCCCGGCCAGCAGGTCCTGGCGGCCTTCCGCGCTGGCGCGCTTGAGCCCCGCGGTCGGGGCGTGAATCAGCTTGTTGGTAATCCCGCGCGCCAGCTGGGCGACAATCTGCTGGGGGTCGTCACCACGCGCCAGGCTGCGCAGCGCGCGCTGCACTTCCTGCTCCCGTATCGACTCCGCCATCTCCCGGTACTGGCGCACGGTATCCACCGCGGCCAGGCTGCGAACCTCCTCCAGCACCTGGGCGACGCCCTCCTCGATCAGCAGGTCCGCCTTGCGCGCCTCGCTCTGGCGGCTGCGCAGGTTCTGCTCGACCACCTCCCGCAAATCATCCACCGTATACAGGTAGATGTCGGCCAGGTCGGCCACCTGGGGTTCGATGTCCCGCGGCACGGCGATGTCAATCATCAGAATGGGCCGGTGCTTGCGCGCCTTGATCGCCTGCTCCACCGCGCCCTTGCCCAGGATGGGCAGCTGGCTGGCGGTAGAGGTGATCACGATATCCGAGTGCAGCAGGTGTTCGGGGATGTCCGCCAGCAGTACTGCCTCGGCATTGAATTTCTGCGCCAGCTCCCGCGCCCGGCCCAGGGTGCGATTGGCGATGACAATACGCCGCACCCCGGCCTCGATCAGGTGACGGGCCACCAGTTCGACTGTCTCCCCGGCACCCACCAGCAGCGCATCGCAACGACTGAGGTCGGAAAAAATGTGCCCGGCCAGGTCCACTGCGGCGTAGGCCACCGATACCGGGTTCTCGCCGATTGCGGTGTCGGTGCGGACCTTCTTGGCGATCGCGAAGACCCGCTGGAACAGGCGGTCGAGGTCGCCACCGATGGTGCCCGCCTCCAGCGCCACCGCATAGGCGGACTTCAGCTGGCCGAGAATCTGCGGTTCACCCAGCACCATGGAATCCAGGCCGCTGGCCACCTTGACCATGTGCTGCAGGGCGGCAGCCGATTCGTGGCAATAGGCAGCGTGGCTCAGCTCCCGGCTGGACAGGTGGTGATACTTGGCCATCCACTCAATCAGCCGGGCAGACTTGTCCGCCAGCGTGCTGTTGTCCGGAACCATGGCGTAGAGCTCGGTGCGATTGCAGGTGGACAGAATCACGACTTCGTCCAGTCCCGCCTGCTCGCAGGCATCTTCCAGGGCCTCGGCCACCTGCTCCGGAGCAAAGGCCACCCGCTCGCGAACCTCGATACCGGCGGAATTGTGGTTGATGCCCAGGGCAATCAGGTTCATGGCGTTTGCGGTCAGCTCCCGTGGCGGCGGGCCACAGGGCCGCGGACCAAACCACATTCGGTAAAATAATCGCGAATTCTAGCAAGTTACGGCCCAAATGACAGGTGTTTGCGTATCCGGAAACCGGAACCTCCGCTTCTCCCCGGAGTCCACAGATGTTGGGATTAGTGGCCCGACTATGTCACTATTGCTTCGTGTTCGCTGGATACCTATGCCTGCCCTGACCATGTTCCGACTTCTTCTGACCTCTGCGCTCCTGCTGGCGGCGTCCGGCTGCGCCACCGCCCCCGGGCAGGCGCCGGCATCGCCATCGGATCAGGACGCCGATACGCCTGCCGTTGTGGAAGCACCTGAACCACCGGAGCGGGCCTTTCCCGCGGACAGCATCTACCCACTTCTGGTCGCCGAATTCGCCCTGCGCCGACAAGCCTATGACACGGCGCTGGGCAATTACCTGGAACAGGCAGACCTGCTGCGCGACCCCGGCGTCAGTGCCCACGCCACTCATCTGGCACAGTTCATGAAGCGCGAGCCGCAGGCCCTGCAAGCTGTGCAACTGTGGGTCGAGCTGGAACCCGATCATCCGGAGGCAAACAATACCCTGGCCACCCTGCTGATTCGCCAGGGGCGGCCGGCAGCCGCGGTTCCGCATCTGGCGACCGTCGCCCGGCAGGGCCTGCAGCCCAACTTCCCGATCCTGCTGGGGGGATTTCGCGAGCTGTCCGACGCCGACAAACAGGCGCTGTCCGACGCCGTGGCCGGGCTTGCCGATGACTTCCCCGACGACACCCGCGTGCTGCTGACCCGGGCCCTGATCCTCGATGAGCTGGACCAGGCGGCAGACGCCAGCGCCGTACTGACAAAGCTCTTTGCACTGGAGCCCGGGCAAACACAGGCCCTGCTCCTGGACGCCAAACTGCGCCTGCAGGCCGATCATCCGGCCCCGTTTGCGCGCATCGAGGCCGCGCTCGCGGCGGCACCGGAGAACAAGTCCCTCCGCCTCCAATACGCGCGCCTGCTGACCCGCTCGGACATCGATGCCGCGCGCCGCCAGTTCGAGATCCTGTCCGTGCAATCGCCGCGGGACGGTGACCTGCTGCTCTCCCTGGCCCTGCTCAACCAGGACAACGGGGACACCCTCGCGGCGAAGGCCTACCTGCGCCAGGTACTGGCGCTGGAGCAGCGCGTTGATGAAGCGAACTACTACCTGGGGCGCATCGCCGAGGATGAGGGCAGGCCCGACGAGGCTATTGCGGCCTACAGCCGGGTGGAGGACCCCGAGAGCCGGGAATTCTTCAATGCCCGTGGCCGGGTCGGCAAGATGCTCATCGCGGGCGGTGACAGCAGCGGCAGCGCGGAATTCTTCGATCTGCAGCGTCAGGCCTATCCAGAGCTGCGCGAACAGCTCTATGCCCTGGAGTCGGAACTGCTGGCCCAGGCGGGTCTGCTGGACGCGAACATGGCGCTGCTCAACCAGGCCCTGGCCGAGCTGCCCGAGTCCTCTTCCCTGCGTTACAGCCGCGCCATGCTTGGCGAGCGGGTAAACGACCTGGCCCTGATGGAGTCCGATCTGCGTCACATCCTGGCGCAGAACCCCGACAACGCCACCGCCCTCAACGCGCTCGGATATACCCTCAGCAACCGGACCACCCGCTACGATGAGGCCTACGAGCTGATTGCGCGCGCCCTCAAGATCGCTCCCGATGAGCCCGCCATCCTGGACAGCATGGGCTGGGTGCTGTTTCACCTGGGCAAGGCGGAAGAAGCTGTCAGCTACCTGCAGCGGGCCTGGGAAAGTCTGCCCGATCCCGAAGTGGCGGCACACCTGGGTGAAGTCCTGTGGTCGCTGGGCGAGGAGCAAAAAGCCTACAGCGTCTGGCGCGACGGCCTGCGCCAGGACCCCGAGCACAGCGTCCTGCGGGAGACCCTCGAGCGGCTGGACATTTCCATCTCCGACCTGCGGCCGTGAAACGCTTCGCCCCGGCTCTCCTGCGCCTGCTGCCGTTCTCGCTGTTGCTTCTGCTGGCCGCCTGCGCCACCGGCCCGGCGCCGGTAGCCGGGTACCCCTGGCAGCTGCGCAGCGAACAACTGGCCGCCCTTGAGAACTGGACGGCGCGCGGCAAAATAGCCCTGCGCAGCGGCCAGCAGTCGGAATCCGCCAGCCTCAACTGGCAACAGCGCGGCGGCGATACGCGGCTGCAGCTCGCCGGCCCCATGGGCCTGCAGGCCACGGAAATCCACAGCGACGGCCGGGAACTGCTGGTCCAGCGGGGCGACGAGGTCACGCGACTCGACATCTCCACCCCGGATGCCATGCGCCTGCAGACCGGCTGGGACCTGCCGCTGCAGGCCCTGCCGTTCTGGCTGAAGGGCCTGCCCGCGCCGGCACCACTCGCTACCGCCGTACAAGTGACGGACGACCTGCTGCAGCAGCTTGACCAGAGCGGCTGGATTATTCGCTACGAGCGCTACCAGCGCTTCGGCGACTACCTGCTCCCCACCCGCCTCAGCATCGAACGCGGGGACACCCGGGCGCGGGTCATCATCCAGGACTGGCAGCCGGAACCCGTGTAATGTCAGTCACCCTGGATTTGTTGTCCCCCGCCAAACTGAACCTGTTCCTGCATGTCACCGGGCGTCGCAGCGACGGCTACCACACCCTGCAGACGGTGTTTCAGCTGCTGGACTGGGGCGACAGCATGCGCTTCACCCCCGACCACAGCGGCCGGGTACAGCTGGACATGCCCGGTGTCGCGCTGCCCGACGAGGAGAACCTGATCCTGCGCGCCGCCCACCTGCTGCAGCGCGGCGGGCACGGGGTCCGCATCTACTGCGAAAAACGCATTCCCATGGGCGGCGGCCTGGGCGGCGGCTCCTCCAATGCCGCAACCACCCTGCTGGCCCTCAATCATCTCTGGCAACTGGGGCTGAGCCGGGCCGAACTGCAAGCCCTGGGAGCCCGCCTGG
>JBFHFJ010000030.1:0-19193 GCA_041583655.1 Haliea sp.
GACGAAAATGTTCTCGCCCGTGCTCGCGCGCACCACACTCTGGTGAATGTGCATGGCGCTGCCAGGTTCGCTCTGCATGGGCTTGGCCATGAAAGTCGCGTACATACCGTGCTTGTGTGCGGTTTCACGCACCGTGCGCTTGAATACAAACACCTGATCGGCGAGGGACATGGCGTCGCCGTGCAGGAAGTTGATTTCCATCTGGGCGGCGCCGTTTTCGTGAATCAGGGTGTCGACCTGCAGTTTCTGCTCATCCGCGTAGTCGTACATGTCCTCCACGAAGTCCTCGAACTCGGCTACGGCATCAATACTGTAGGACAGCCGCGCCGATTCCCGGCGGCCCGAACGGCCCTTGGGCGGCATCAGCTCGTAGTCCGGGTCGGTGTTCTTGGCCACCAGGTAGAACTCCACTTCCGGCGCCACTACCGGCTGCAAACCCTCGGCCGCATAGAGATCCAGAATATGCCGCAGGACATTGCGGGTGGAGAGCGGATGGCGCTCCCCGTTCATCTTGTAGCAGTCGTGGATGATCTGGGCGGTGGGTTCGCGGGCCCAGGGCACCACGCGCAGGGTATTCAGGTCAGGCTTCAGGACCATGTCGGCATCGGTTGGCTCGACGAAATCCCAGTGCTCATCGGAGTACTCCCCGGTGACCGTCTGGATCATGATACTCTCCGGCAGCTTCGGATCCCCCATGCTGAGGAACTGGTGCGCCGGGATGAACTTGCCACGGGCATTGCCTGTCATGTCAGGCACCAGGCACTCCACTTCGGAAATCTTGTGCTGCTTGAGCCACTCTTGAATGGCTTGGGTATCGGTTTTCATACGGGATCCACAACGTGGGAAGCAGCCAGTATCGCAGTAGTGCAATTCAGGCCGCAAGAGGGCTACCCCTAACGTGTTATCTAGCAGATGGCAAGCGTGTCCGTATAATGCCTGGATGGAAAATCAAGCGCACGTCGAATCCTGGTATGCAGCCACCGCCAACCAGCAACTGGAATTCCCTGCCCTCGTCGGCACCAGTGCGGCTGACGTCTGCATCGTGGGCGGTGGCTACACCGGCCTCTCCACCGCTATCCACCTGCGTCAGCGGGGCTACAGCGTGGTCCTGCTGGAGGCCAACAAAGTAGGCTGGGGTGCATCCGGGCGCAATGGTGGCCATGTCGGCACCGGCCAGCGCGCGGGCCAGCTGCAACTGGAAAAGTGGGTGGGACTTGAGCATGCCAGGGCGCTCTGGCAACTTGGCCTGGAGGCAGTGGACACTGTCTGTGAGCTGATTGCCAGCCACCGGATCGACTGTGAGCTGAAGCAGGGCAATCTGCACGTGGCGTCAAAAGCCGGCGACGCCAGGGAGCTCCGGGAGGAAGTCGAGCACCTGAACCGCGTCTATGGCTACGAGCAGCTCCGCTATGTTGACCCCGCGGAGCTGGCGACCATGACCTCCGGCCAGGGCTTCCACGGCGCCGCACTGGACACCGGCGCACGGCATCTGCACCCGCTCAACTATGCCCTGGGGCTGGCGCGAGCCGCCCGCGACCTCGGAGCACAGCTGCATGAGGGCAGCCGGGTAACCAGCTACAGCGACGGTGACAAAGTCACCGTGAACACTGGTGGCGGCGCCGTCACCTGCGAATACCTGGTAGTCGCCTGCAATGGCTACCTCGAGAAGCTGGAGCCGCGCACGGCCGGCCGCATCATGCCCATCAACAACTACATGCTGGCCACCGAGCCGCTGCCGGAATCCCTGGCGCGGCAGCTGATCCGAGACGACACCTCGATGACGGACACCCTGTTCGTGGTCAACTACTGGAAGCTGTCAGCGGACAATCGCCTGCTGTTTGGCGGCGGCGAGTCCTATACGCGGCGCTTCCCCGCCGACATCAAGGGTTTCGTGCGCAAATACATGCTGCGCATCTATCCCGAGCTGGCGAGCACCCGTATCGACTACGGCTGGGGCGGCACACTCGCCATCACCATGAACCGGATGCCGGATTTCGGCCGCCTGTCCTCACGGATATTCTACGCCCACGGTTATTCCGGCCACGGCGTGCCCATCGCAACCCTCGCGGGCAAGCTGCTTGCGGAAGTCATCAGCGGCAGCGCCGAACGCTTCGACATCATGGCGCAGGTACCCTCCCGGCAATTCCCCGGTGGCACCCTGTTGCGGTGGCCCGGACTCGTGGCCGGCATGCTATTCTATAGCCTTCGCGATCGCCTGGGCTGAGTCCGCCAGCCCGCCGGGAGCACGGCCACCACCGGGCGTGCCCGCGCCAGCGATCGCAGGGACCGGAACCAGCCATTGATGTTCGAGCACTCTCTGACCGCACAGCGTAACCCGCAATTGATCAGCGCCGTATCGGGAGGCGACTGGCGCGCGGCCATGCGCGACCTGATCACCTCGCCGGCCGCCCTGTGCGCCGCCCTGCAGTTGCGCCCGGAGCAACTGGGCTGGAGCGACGCTGCCGCCCGGGAGTTCCCCTTGCGGGTCCCCAGGTCATTTGTCGGCCGGATGGTACCGGGCGATCCCCGCGACCCTCTGCTGCTGCAGGTGCTCGCCGGCTTCCGTGAGCTGCAGTCCGCGCCGGGGTACGGTCCTGACCCCACCGGAGAAACCGGCGCGGCCAACCCGCACCCGGGCATCATCCACAAATACCACGGCCGGGCGCTGTTGCTGGTCACAGGCAGCTGCGCCATCCATTGCCGCTACTGCTTCCGGCGCCACTTCCCCTACGCGGAAAACCAGAACGGCCGCAGCGAGTGGCCCGCAGCACTGGACTACATCGCGCGGGACTCAACTATCAGCGAAGTCATCCTCAGTGGCGGCGACCCCCTGGTCGCCAGTGACGCCCAACTGGCCGAACTGGTCACCCAGCTGGCCGCGATACCCCATGTCAGGAGGTTGCGCGTGCATACGCGACTGCCGGTGGTCATTCCGGAGCGGGTCTCACCGGGCCTCCTTGCGGCCTTGTCCAGCCCGCGGCTGCAAACCGTGATTGTGGTGCACTGCAACCACGCCAATGAGATTGACGGCGCGGTAGCGGCGGCTTTCGCGATGATCCGCCACCGCGGTATCACGCTGCTCAACCAGGCGGTCCTGCTGGCGCAGATCAACGACAGTGCGGCCGCGCTGGCCCATCTCAGCGAGCGCCTCTTCGAGGCTGGTGCGCTACCCTACTACCTGCACCTTCTGGATCGGGTGACGGGGGCCGCGCACTTTGAGGTCAGCGCCGCAAGAGCCCGGGCACTGCACCGGGAGATCAGCGCTACGCTTCCGGGCTATCTGGTGCCCAGACTGGTGCGGGAAGTGGCCGGCGCCCCGGCCAAGGTCATGTTACCCCCTGCCTGAGACCAGCGGGTGGATCACCGTTTCTGCCACTCCGCTTGCGCTCGTACATCAAGGCATCACCCTCGGCAATGAGTGCGTCCAGATCCTCATGCGTCTCGGGGTCGTAGCGCACCACACCGTGGGAAAAGGCTATGGCACGGCCCTCCTCCCTGGTGCTGTTAAGCTCAGCAATGACAGCGCGAAAGCGGTCCATAACCATGTCCACCTCGGGCTCGCTGGCATCGATCAGCAGCAGCACAAATTCGTCGCCGCCCAACCTGGCGGCGATATCCGAATCCCGGCTCACCTGGGTCAGGGCATCCGCGAACTCCCTCAATACCTGGTCGCCCTCCGCGTGACCGAAGCGGTCATTGATGGGCTTGAACTTGTTCAGGTCCATGAATACCAGGGTAAGCGCAAACTCCTTGCGCCGGGACATCCGCAGCGCCTGCGCCGCCATCATGAAGAAACCGCGCCGGTTGTTGATCCCGGTAAGCTCGTCCACGGTGGCCATTTCCATGGCCTGCATCTCGTGTTCAACCAGGGTAGCCAGATCCTTCAGGATCAAGCGCTCCCTTGCCCCAAACAGTCGCGGTTTGGTATCGATAATGCAGACTGTGCCGAGAACGGAGCCGTCCAGATATTTGATCGGATAACCCGCATAGAAGCGGACGCCCGGATCACCCGTCACCTGCGGATTGTTGCGAAAGCGAGGATCACCCAGAGCATCCTGCACCACGAACGCCTCATCGCGGCAAATTGCATGGCCGCAGAAGGAGATATCGCGTGGTGTCTCCCTCGTTTCCAGCCCCTGCACCGACTTGAACCACTGGCGGTCCCTGTCCACCAGGCTGACCAGCGCTATAGGCACATCGAATACCAGCTTGGCCAGACGGGTGAGACGGTCAAACCTCTCCTCCGGCAGGCTGTCGAGGATATTGAGGGACTTCAGCGTTTCAAGCCGCTTTAGATCATTGTCCGGGATCGGTGCCGCTGTCATCTCTTTCTCCGTGAAAGGCAAGAGTATGGCCATTTGTCATCTGGCTGGCAAAGTTCTTTCAGATCGCGACAAACAGTTTTCCGGACTGCCCCGGGGGGCTATGCTTCCGGCTTCAACACCCATTTCGCGGAAGGCCAGGCATGCAAGCACAGGATCAGGAACTCGCTGCACACGTACGTGCCCTGCAGGACAAGGAAGCAATCCGGACACTGAAGTTTCGCTACCTTAACGCCTGCGATGACAAGCAGCCGCAGGAGGTACGGGAATGCTTCGCGCCCGGCAGGATCAACATCAACTTTGGACACATCGGCCAGTTCGAGAACCGGGAAGAGTTTGTCGCAATCTTTGTCGAACTGGGCTGCCACGACCACGTAGTGGATATGCATCATGCGGAGAACATGATCGTCGAACTCACCGGACCGGATGCAGCGAAAGCCAGGGTAGGACTGCGTTTTCACAGTATCAACACGCGGGAAAAAACCAGCGTGCAGCTCGGCGGGCACTATTTCGATGAATTCCAGCGGATCGACGGCCAATGGCTGATTACCGCCAGCCAGTTCATCGTGCGCTCAGCCCTGATCAAGGATTTCTCCGGGGAACACGAGAAAGTGGTGTGGGCGGGCAACAGCATGCCCGCATGAGCACCGCCGCTCCGGCGAGGGATTGGCCGGTCCCGGGCGAAGCAGACCCGGAAGTGCGCTAGCGCCGGGCCATCAGGTTCGGATGCAGGAAGGCAAATTGACCGGAGCCGTGGCCATTGTTGATTTCGATCCGGCCAAAAATCGGTTCCGGCACGGCCATATTGGTCTCCGAACCATGCCGCACGCGCTCCTTGATATGCGCATACAGGTCGTTGTCAAACAGGACGCCCGTGTTCTGGTTCAGCAAGCCCACCAGGGCCTTGGTAAACACCGAGTGATTGCCCGCACCGCCATCCGGCACCGGTACGACGCCGCCGGATGTCAGCACCGTGCGAGCCCGATTCTGCAGGTAAAACTTCAGGTTCTGTTCGATTTCATCCTGCCGCAGCTTGATCCCTCCGGAGGTGACTATGCCGCGCCCCGAGTAACAGGAGTCGGCAATCACCAGGACATGGTTGGCGGGCAACATGGCCAGCCAGCGCGCCAGGGCACTGCTGGAAACGCCGTACATCTCCTGGGCACCGGGCGACGCCGAGGTCGCATCGACCCCCATCCAGTAGCTGTCAGTACCATCTTCCGAGCCGTGCCCTGCATAGTAGATCAGCAGTGAGTCTTCGGGCCTGAGTGTCTCCTTCAATGCCTCCACCCGGCGAAAAATATCCCCGCGTGTTGCATCCAGCAGCAGCTCTGACTGGAACCGGTAGCGCTGGGTGAGCACCTCGTGCACGGCGCTGGCATCATTGTGGGCGAATGTCAGCGGGCGCAGATGCTGGTAGTTGTTGTTGCCAATCACCAGGGCGTGGAACTTCCCCAGCTTGATATCGCCGGGGATCCGGATCCGGGAGGTGTCCGGCAGCGGCTCCAGCACGCTGCGGGTAGCGACCTGCAAATTCCATTGCTCGCGCAGCTCGGCGACTTCGCGCTGGTAACGCCTCGCCTTCGCGTCCACTTCGGCCAGCCTGGTTTCCTGTCGGGCGAGCAGGGTGTCGCGCTCCGCGAGCTGCTGGCGCAGTTGCTCCAGCTCCGCGCTGCGGCTGGACTCCCCGCTTCCGGCGGCAGCCACCGCCGCGGCGAGCTGGTCGCGCTCACTGCGGGCCAGTGCCACCGCGTTCTGCAGCTTTTCCCTCTCCACACCGGCGGCAGTCTGCTGCTGACGCAACTTGACCAGGGCCGATTCGGTCTGGGCCAGCATGGCCTCCGCCCTCTGTCGCTCATCAAGGGCCGTGGCCAGCTCGCTCCTCAGGGATTCGGCCTCAGACCGCTTGTCCGCCAGCGCGCCCTGCAATGCTTCAATCTGTGCGCGACTGGCGGCGAGCGCCTCGGTCTGCCGCTGCCGCTCCGCAGCCAGCTGGCGCGCTTCCTCCCGGGCCCGGGCACTGCTGTCGGCCGCGTCACGCAGCGCCGCAAGCTGGGCATCCATTGCAGCAAGTGCCTGCTGCCCGGCTTCGGCTTCGGTGGCGAGCCCGGCCCGCTGGCGTTGCAACAGGTCGATCTCCTGGTCCCGCGATGCGAGCGCAGTGCGGGCTTCAGACAGCTCCAGCTCCGACATGGCGGACACCCGCTCCAGCTCGCCCTGCAGGCGCCTGTTTTCCAGTTCCACCTGACGCACACTCGCGACCAGGGTAGCCTGCCTGGCATCCAGGGTTGCTTCCAGGCTTTCCAGCTGGAACTGCTGGTCATCCAGCAGCTGCTCTTTCGCCCGCAGCTCCCGCTCCAGCGCCGCCACCCGGCCGCTGTCCTCAGGCATCTGCTGGTCACGCACCCGGGCGAGCTGCTGGCGCAGGGCTGCCACCTCTCCAGACGCACCGAGCAGGGCATCACGTCTCTCGGCGAGCCCGGCCCTGGCCTCCGCCAGCTCCAGGCGCAGGGCATCGGTCTCGGCATTGCGGGTGCGCAATTGCGCAGTCAACTGCGCCACGCGCTGCTCGGCCGCGGTCCTGGCCGCCTCCGCCTCGGAGGCCAGCACCAGATCCTCGCCCATTCCGGTAGCCTGCCGCCACAGGTTGGTTGCCAGCAGCGAGTCACGCGCCACCCCGAGGCCGTTTTCATGCAGGTGGGCGAGCCGGCGCAGTGCGGTGACATCGCCCTGTTCGGCTGCGCGCTGGTACCAGACCATCGCATCGCTGTAACGAGGCTCGGCAAAAAGGTACTGGTACACCTCGCCCAGCCGGGTTTGCGCGGCGGGGTCCCCCTCCTCGGCGAGCGGCAGGAAAAACGCCACCGAGGCTTCCGGTGTCGCCCGATCATAGGCCGTATACTCGCCGCCCCGCAGCTCGCACACTTTCGCAGTGACATGGGTCAGCTGGCGCCGCTCCGGGTAAACAATGCCACCCAGACGCCGCACCCGCGGCGGCAGCAGGCAGGGAACAATGTCGAATTCCTTCAGTTCCGCGGCGCGGCTTGCAGCCTCGTTGTCCGGCGCCCTGGCATTACCGCTGGCAGCCACCGCAATCAGGCCTGCCAGCACACAACTCTGGATCGTTTTCATAGGGCTCTTTCCCTCCTGGTACTGAAGCGTAAATTCGGACCCGGGGCTGGTGGGTCAGGGCAGCACACCCTCAGGCAATTCCTTGCAACCGGCGATGACGCCGGGGTTTGAGACCATCTCGGCCAGTGATGGCAACAGCGCCCCCAGCACCGGGTTGTGGGCATTGATGGCCACACCGCGACAGGCAAGGTCCAGCGCCTCGCGCGGACGCTGCATCTCGGTCAGCCTCAGCACCGGCTCCTCATAGGCGGCCGCCAGCTGCAACATGCCACTGGCAGCGGCACGTTTGCTGGCTGCGTCGGTAGCCTGACGCAACACCAGGTCATACACCCACTTCGCCGAACTGGTGCTGCCGTGCAGGAAATAACCGCCACGATCAAATTCATCATTGGCAAACGCTGCGTTGGCCATCGCAATATTCTGCGCTCCCTGCTCCAGCCACAACGCCACCTGGTCAGCACCAACGGCAGGGTCACCGGTGTCCCGGTATTGCACCAGCATCTCGTCGATAAAACGCTGCTCCGGCGAATCCCGATAGGCCTGCCAGCCCCCTACCGCGACCCCGGCAACCAGCAGCAGGGCGGTCACCGCAATCCAGGGGGCCGCGTTACGCGACCTGGTCACGGGGCCGAAGTCGGCGAGAAACTCCTGGGCATTGGGCGTGCGGTCCCGGCGCCGGTGGGCGAGGCATTTCTGCAGCGCCTGCCACTGCGCGTTACGCAGGCCCGGTGGACGCTCTGCCACCAGACCATTGCTGCGGGCATCAATTGCGCGCGCCCCGTCGAAGGGGTGGCGCCCGGTAAGCAGCAGGTAGGCTACACAGCCCAAAGCGTAGATATCATCACGCCGATCAGGGGACTGGCCCTCGAACATTTCACAACTGGCGTACTGTGGTGTGAGTGCAAGCAGCGCGTCGCCATCGAAACGCGTCGTGTTCTGGGTTGCCAGCGCTTCATCCAGGGTACGTGCGATACCCAGGTCCAGTACCTTGACCTCGTTATCCTCGGTGATAAATACATTTCCCGGCTTGAAGTCAGAGTGCACCACGCCGTGGTCGTGCATATAGGCCAGTGCTTCACCGCAGCCGCGGATAATGTGCCAAGCCTCGTCCCAGGGCAGCCCGTCCCGGTGCTTGCGCAGGAACTCGTCCAGCGGTTCCCCGCGCATGTACTCCATGACCATGAAGACAATGTCGTCATGACGGTCAAAGTGATAGACGCCGACAATATTGGGATGGTTCAGCTGGCGGGAATTGTTGACTTCGCGGCGCAAGGAGGTCAGCGCCTGGGGATGATCCTTGAAGCTGTCGCCAAGCACCTTGATCGCGACGTGGGGATTGGAATCCTCTAGCTCGCGGTCGATGGCGAGGAACACCTTGCTCATGCCCCCGGCGCCCAGCATGCGCTGGAGCACAAAGCGCTCCCGCAGCACCATGCCCGGTTCAGGTACCCGATGCTGGAGTGGATTCACCTCGGTGGCATCTTCGAGGGAATCTCCCCGAACTGTCACCCCACAATTTTCGTCCACAGGCATCACTCTCACAGTGTGGGCCCGCCTGTCACGCCCGACCATAGAGGCAGACTCTAATACTAGTCCAGTGGCGTGACCTGTAAAGGACGCTCCCCGGCGCATCGCAGCCGAAGAGGACGGGGCGCGCACGAACCGCAGACGGGGTAGACATCCCGCATGCTCACTTGCGCTGTAGTCAGGCTGAACTAGACTCTCTGCAGAACAAGTAGAAAAGCGGGGGAACTGGCCTGGCACAGGCGCAAATGGCCCTCGATTCGCAAACGGTGACCGCCGTGCCTGCACTTGTTGCACACAAGGGGAAATAATATGAATAAGATTGTCACCTTGGGATTCATTGGCGGCTTCGCCTGGATTACAACGAGCCAGGCCCAGCAGGGACCAGCGACGGATGTAGGCCGGGTGCTGGCTGACCAGGGAGCGCCGCAGTTTATCGTCAATGCGGGCGATGCAATCAGGGCCACCTGCCTGGAACTGGGCGCGAGTGGCCCGCAAACAGCGGAGCGGGTCGATCTGTTCAGCCGCTGCCGGGAAATGTCCAGCACCGTGCTGGGCGCCGCCACCAACAACTACAATTTTTCCAGCCCGGGAGAAACCTACAACGCCATTCGCCAGTTTTCCGGCGAGGAGGCATCAAGCCAATCGCGCCTGGCGACGGAAAGCAGTAACCGCCAGTTTGCGAACCTGGGCGCGCGCATGGATGCCATTCGTCGTGGCGCCCGCTCCAGTATTTCTCCCGTGGCGGTCAATTTCCAGGGCCAGGATCTCAACGAGGCGCTGGCCGGCAGCCCGCCAGCACTGGCCGGGGGTACCGGTGCCGGTGACGAGCGGGATGCTGACACCGGCTGGGCCTGGTTCAGCAATGGCGCAGTCGGCTGGGGCGACCGGGACGAAACCGACAACGAGGGCGGCTACGACTTCGATTCCTGGGGTATCACCCTGGGCGCCGACTACGCCTTCGACAACGGCCTTGCCGCCGGCGTGGCACTGGGCTACAACAGCTATGAGGTCGACCTCGATCGCACGACCGGCAGCAGCTTCGCCACCAGTTCCGCAGGCGGCAAGATCGAAAGCGATGGCTACAGCCTGTCCGGATTCTTTGTCTACGGAATGGAAAGCAGCTATGTCAACGGCATCCTGAGCTACGGCCAGAACGACTTTGACATGCTGCGCATAGCCCGGATTACCGCCGCGCCGGGTGCGACGGGCACCGCGGCTGGACTGGCTCTGGACCGCAGTTTCGATGCCAGCACCGACAGCTCCCAGCTTGGCGCCCAGGCCACGGCGGGCTATGTTTTCGGCAGCGGTGCGACGACGGCGGACCTGTATGCGGGCTTCGACTATCTCGACATCGGCATCGATGGATACCAGGAGCGGGAAGTCGGCGGCAGCGGCGGCCTGGCCCTGCGCTATGGCAGCCAGGACACCCGGTCAGTGCAATCCATATTCGGCGTGATGGTCCGGCATGCCAGCAGCACCGGCTTTGGCGTCCTGCTGCCCTATGCCGGGGTTGAGTGGCGGCACGAGTTTGACAATGAAGCGCAAACCCTGGACTACAGCTACGCCTTTGCCGTCCCGGGAAGCAGCATACAGTTCCGCTCGCCGACCGATGACCCGGACGAGGACTTCTTTGAGCTGACTCTGGGGCTCTCGGCGCAGTTTGCCAACAACCTGTTCGCCTTTGCGCAGTACAACAGCACGGCCGGGCTTTCCGGCACCAGCGCCAATCTGGTGACCTTCGGCTTGCGCGGTGTCTTCTAGGAAAAATCCGAGTACCATCAGCTTTTCCGGGTTTTCCTATTGAAAACAGTGCA
Organism: Haliea sp.; assembly: GCA_041583655.1. Lineage (GTDB taxonomy): Bacteria > Pseudomonadota > Gammaproteobacteria > Pseudomonadales > Halieaceae > Haliea. The sequence continues at coordinate 10,796 of JBFHFJ010000030.1, forward strand.
TTATCAACGGCCAATCCAATCCTGAACGCGAGTTGTGCAGGAGCCCTGCTGCGTTAGGGTATAGGCCATGACGAACACCGACAACAGGTTGCAGGCAACCCGACGCGAGCCCAAACAGGCGCGTTCGCGGCTGCTCGTCGCATCCATTCGAGAAGCCTGTCGACGCATTCTCAGTGACAACAGCACAGACTCCCTCACCGCACAGCGCATCGCCGATGTTGCGGGCGTGACGATCGGCTCCTTCTACCAGTACTACCCGAACAAGGAAGCGGTACTCCTCGATGTCCTGCTGGAGGACGCGCCCGAGGAAGCCGACCAGCTCGCCAGCGAGACCCGCCACCTCGGCACCCTGCGCTGGCAGTCACTCGAGGGCACCCTGCGGGAGTTGGTGGCTGTCACCTGCGAGCGACACCAGCGCCTGCTGCAGCGCCACGGCGAGATCTATCGGGGCTATCACCGCGACATCGGCTTCGACACGCTCATCCAGGCCAGCGTCCGCCGCTACGTCAAAACCGGCTCACTGGAGGAGTGGCTGCAGGAAACGCTGCTGCACCACCAGCCGGGGCTGCCAGCGGCAACGGCCAGGATCCGCGCTTTCCTGATCGCCACCACCCTGACCGAAACGAGCGCCCGCGCCGTGGACGAACACCCCGACTGGCTGGGCAATGCCACCTTTCGCGCCGAGCTGCAGCACATGCTGCTGGCCCACGCACTGCAGACCGACCCGCCCGGCCCTGAAGCCGATCATCCATCACATAAGGATCCAGACAATGGACTACAAAAATGACCCCAGCCTCAACTGGAAAGTGCTGGAACCGCTGGTACCCAATCCGGGCCGCTATCCGACGTTGCCGACACTCACCCCGCACCAGGAACTGGCACTGCTGTGCCGGGTACTCTTCAGGGAGGGCTACAACGATCACATCGCCGGCCACATCACCCTGCGCCAGGACGACGGCACCATGCTGGTCAACCCCTGGGAGCTTGCCTGGGACGAAGTCTGCGCTTCGGACATCCTCACTATCAACGAAGAGGGCAAGATCCTCGACGGCCGCTGGAACGTCACCCCGGCAATCAACGTCCACCGCGACATGCACAGCCTGCGCGAAGACGTGCGGGTGGTGGTCCACAATCACCCGGAGTGGGGCTCCGTCTGGGCCGCCTGCAAGCGGGTACCGCCAATCTACGACCAGACCTCTGCCCTGGTGGACAGCGACCCGGTGGTGTTCGACGAATACCACGGCACGGTGAACGACGAGAAGGAAGGGCGCGCTGCCGTCGAGGCACTGGGCGAGCACAAATGGGCCCTGCTCGCCAACCACGGCGTATTCCTGGTCGGCAAGGACGTACGCCAGGCCCACCTGCGCGCCATCACCCTGGAATGGCGCTGCCGCCTGGCCTGGCGGGTCGAGGCGCTCGGCAACGGCCAGCCGTTGGATGCGCAAACCGCGGCGGCCACCGGCAAGATGACCGACGGCAACGGTTTCCCGTTCCTCTGGGAAGCCATGGCTCGGCGGGAAATCCGCCGCGACCCGCGGGTCCTGGAATAAGAACGGGACGCTGCCCCATTACTTTCACGCATTGAGGAAACCCCATGACGCTGACCGTCACCCCGCTGAAACACATCGGTGCCGAAGTGAGTGGCTTCGATATCACCCAGCCCCTGAGCGAAGCGCTGCAACAGGAGCTGCGCGACCTGTGGTATGAATACGGGCTGCTGCTGTTTCGCGGCCAGGCCATCACTCCGGAAAACCAGATTGAATTCAGCCGCATCTTCGGGCCACTGGAGCTGCATCCGCTGAAGGTAAAGACCTCAGATAAGTACCCCGAGCTGTTCGTGCTGGAAAACGGCACCGAGAAGGACCAGTACATGCTCGCCCACTACAACGGCGAGGCCATCGTCGGCCGCCTGGACTGGCACATGGACCTTCACTACACCGCCCGGCCCAACCACGGCGCCGTGCTCACCGCGGTGCAAGTGCCCTCGGCCGAAGGTCTTACCGGATTCGGTGATCTGGCCCTGGCCTGGGACACCCTGGACCAAGAAACCCAGGCCCTGCTGGAAAAGCTGGAAGTCGCCTACAGCTTCAGCATGCAGCGCAAGCACATGCGCTACGTGAACCTCGAGGGCTACAAGCCCAGCGAATACCTGCCCCGCAAACCATCGGACATAGGCTTCCCAGACTTCGCCGACGCGGTCTATCCCGCGGTGGTCACCCACCCGGTAAGCGGGCGCAAAGTACTGGAAATCGTCGAGCAGTTCCTGGACCGGGTGATTACCCCGCAGAAATTCGGGCTGTCCAACGACGAATCCATCGAACTGCTGGAGCGCCTGGTAGCCCACACCCGCAAGCCGGAGTTTCACTACTTCCACCAGTGGCAGGAAGGGGACATGGTGCTCTGGGACAACTGGCGCATCATGCACTGCGCGACCGGTACCCCGCCCGGCGTCCGGCGTGTGATCAATCGCACCACCATCATGGGTGAGGTGACCCTGGGGAGGGTGCTGGACGGCGAGTGATTGGTCCGACACCACAAGGGAAAACAACGCGACAGCGGAGGGCGCTGCCCCCTCCGCCTTGTCATTGACCGCCAATGTACCGGCGTTCCACGAGCCGGATTAACAGGCCACACCGTTGGTGACTCCCATCCCCGATGCAGAGCAGGCAGCCATTGTTCTTGTCCCCCTCCCCGGAGAACTCTCTGTGCCTTTACCGGGAATCAGCCGCCTGCCATCAACGCCAGGTAACCAGTACAGCAGGGGCCAGGCCACCCGCAACCCCTGGCTCGCGACTGGACCCTGAACAAACTTGCACGATTCAAACAAGTAGCTATACTCAAAATGGGTCGGTCCAGCCGCGAGAGCTTTGTCAGGCCCCTCGGTAGCTGCGACGCGGTCTGAACTCCCCGCTGTGTCGCCGACGGACACGACTCGCTGAACGTCAAAGATAAGAAAAACAAGGAGTCACCATGAAAAACTTTCGGAACCCGGGTTCCTCCAGGGTTTCGCGCACCGCCAAAAAATATAATTATTTCTCTCTGGAGAGTCGTATGAAACGAACTTTACACATCCGTTCCAGTTTAACCGCTGGCCTCAAAGTGGCAGGATCAGCATTGTTCCTTGGCATGTTTGCGCTCGCGCCCACAGCCTCGGCCGGCGAAGCCAACCTGACTCGCTTCGGGCCAAAAATCTACGAGCGTGACCGCGGAGCACCGACGAAGGACTCGGCTACATTCCGGGCCATTGCCGGTCCTGCAGAACTTGTGCTGCAGGACGATGGCATCGTCAATGCTCGGGTCAAAGTCAACGGGCTGGAAGTCGCCGCACCGAAAGACTTCCGCGGCGATGGCGAGCTGGTCGTACCGCTGGACCTCTACCCGGAAAACACCATCGAGGTGAGCGTCGCCGGCAAGCCGGGCGGAAAGCTCGGCGTCCGCGTGACCCAGTTCACCGAGTCCAGCATCAATGTTCGGTCCAAAATGTACTTCGGCATCAACACCAGCAGCATGGCAAGGCAGCGCGCGTTCTACAACACACTGGGGCTCACCGGGGAAATTTTCCCTGCCGGACCGCCCTCCTGCGAGGGCTTTGCACAGTCGCTCGGTTTTGAGAAGGATTACCTCATCTTCGTCGCGCTGACGAGTATTACCGGCGGCCCACCCTGGATTGATACCGTGCAGTTCAGGGGCGAGTCTTTCCGGGACGACCCACCCTACGCCAAACTGAACCATATCGGCATGGCCTATGCGACCTATGCGACCACGGACCTCGACGGTGACTACGCCTACCTTGAGGCGCAGGGCGTTGAATTTGTCTCGGCACCCGCTACAGCGCCCAACGGCGAGCGCTTCGTGTTCCTGAAGGACCAGGACGGCACTTACCTGAAGTTGATCGAGGAAAGTGGCGCCAGGACTCCGGGGCCGGACCTGGTGCGGCTGGTAAACACCAACATGAACGTGGCTGATCTTGAACGGTCGCGCGAGTTCTACCGCCTGCTGGGGTTCACCGTCGAAGCGGACGGTTCGCAATATGGCGGCGGCTCCTTCGCCACGGCACACGGGTTTGATGACCCCATCGAGTTCGAGGGCCTGGACGTAAGCCTTCCCGGTAACCCCGCTCCGCTCGGTGACAATCAAGGCACACTGCAGCTGCGGCAGTGGAAGACGCCCTTTAACTTTGCCCCACCCTATGACGGGAAGGTCAATCACCTCGGCATCGACCGCATCGCGTTCTACGTCGACGACCTGAACGCGACCATCCGGGAAATGACCCGACTCGGATTCGAGGACCAGCTGATCGGCCCATTCGGCGGCGGCTCCGTCGCTGGCGGTATCGGCATCGTATTCTATTACGATCCCGACGGGATAAAGGTTGAGTTTTGGGGACCGGTGTCCGAGCCAAATCCGGACAACGCCTGCCCACCCACGCCGAACCCTTATCCTGGCTACCCTGACAACTAAGCGTCTTCAATCCGCGCAGAATTGCGTGGCATTGTAAAAATGCCCTGCCTGTTGCGACAGGCAGGGTTCTCTGCACCCTCACCAACATATGCCTGAACGCTACACGGCAGAATAAAAAGGAATCGCAGAATGACTACAATCGTAACCCAAAGGAAAACAGCACGATCCCTGTGGCTGACCTGGCTCTCAATCACCCTGGGATTTGTATGCGGGCACTTTTCGATGGCCGCCTCGGCGACAGAAAACCTCCAGGTGAAAAACGAGATTATCAATCTCATGCTTTGCTACGGGGAGGGCACCGACACGTTTGGCGAGCCGGGCAACCCGGATGCGTTTCTCGACGGGCTGGAAATCTACGAGGCCTGCTTCGCCGAGGACGCCGTCTTCAACCTGTGGCCCGCGGGAACCGACTTCAACGCTCCTCCCCTGTTAAGCGTGACAGGGCCGGGGGCCTGGGCGCGGAACATCGTCGATCCAGCGGTACCGAGGGACCCCGCTACCGGGCTTTCCATTTCCCGCGGCCAGCACATGCTGACCAACTTCCAGGTTGAAACCAAAGGCAACACAGGCACGCTCACGGCCTACCTGAGCGCCACGCGAACCGTGTTTAACCCCAACCCCGACAACCCGGCAACCGGGCCGGTCACCAATGTGTCGGTCGCCACGGGCAGCTACACACTGTATGTCGAGAAGGTTCGCGGGAAGTGGCTGGTAAAGGAACTTGATCTGAAGCTGATCAGCCTGGCCAATTACTTCACCGCGAATTGATTGCTGCGCGCACTGATCTTGCTGCATGCTGCCCGGGACCCGGGGTCATTTGGTCCCGGGCAAAATACACAATGACCCTGACACAGACCACCCCTCCTCATTAACCGGGGAAAGAGAATGAACCGCAAGCTATCTCAGTTGTTCGTGGCGATAGTTGTTTTTTTCCTGACTGCATGCGCATCTGTGCCAATGGCCACCCTGGAAGAAGATGCTATAAGAAAGGCTTTCGTCGCTCCTTCAAAGGGTCTGTCGGGTATTTATATCTACCGCAACTCAACCTTCGGCAGCGCGTTAAAAAAGTCGATTTCCATAAACAGTGTAGCCGTCGGCCAAACAGCCCCAATGACCTATTTCTACACTGAGGTTGAACCTGGTGATCAAACTATATCTACCGAGTCCGAGTTCAGCGACAACAACCTGGTCATCACAACAGAGCCCGACAAACTCTACTTCGTCAAGCAAAGTATCAAATTGGGCGTGTTTATTGGTGGCGCAAAACTTACGCAGGTCGAGGATGACGTAGGAAAGGAAGGGGTTCTGGAATGCGACATGGCAACCAACCCATACCAGTAAACGCGATGCCCTGCGGTATCTTTCCGGTCAAATCGGAAGATTTAGAAGGCATGAGACTCACTTTCTGCGGGAACTATAAACCATCTGGCCGGGGACAGGCGTACCGGAATAATTTGAAAAGGATGTCTCGTGTGCAAGAAGGCCCGGATAGTCCATGCAAGACACCATTGCCAAAAATTGTCTCTATGCGAAGCCAGGTTACACTCCGAAGTTTCCCACCAATCTATTAATTCACCTCGTTTTCGCGCCTGGTTCAGGGCGGCAGGCTGCCGGGAGTTTGCAAATACTGCGAGGTACTTTTCAGAGCTCAATAGGCGGGACTATCGCGACAGTCGCCCGCGCGCGTACTGCTCAGAAAAAAATCGATTAAGCGATAACAGGACGGTAGCCCTCCTGTTCAGCTGATGGCCCACCGGGACCGACGTTGCTTGGGAATCAGGTAATTATCAACTATGCTCCTGCAAACACCACAGGGTGACCGTTATGATTGGCTACGTGATTTTGGGCACCAACGACCTGCCTCGGGCAGTTTCATTCTACGATACCCTTCTTGGAGAAATTGGAATTACGCGACAAATGGACTTTGGGGAGCGCGGCTATGGCTGGGGCGCAAATATGGATGCAGTGATGCTCTGTGTTATGACACCCCTCGATGGTAAGCCCGCTACGATTGGCAATGGGACGATGACCGCGATTGGCGTTGACTCGCGAGAGAAAGTGGACCTGCTCCATGCCAAAGCCCTTGAGCTTGGTGCTGAGGACGAAGGCGCTCCAGGCCTGCGACCCCTGGGAGGAGATGGCTTTTACGCGGCGTACTTCCGGGACCTTGATGGGCACAAGCTTGATGTATTTACATATGCTGAGTAGCCATGATGCTTTTACAACCCGAAGCTGAAAAGCTGCGTGTATAACTAGGTTAAGTTTTAAAGCTGGCACTCCTGGTGACCTTTCCCCCTTTCGGTAACCACGTCCTGTGAGAAAAAATCCCATAGTTACGCTGCCTGTTCGTAAGCAGCGGGGGGTTGGTAGTTCAGAGCACTATGCGGCCTGACCTCGTTGTAATGTTCGCGCCAGTCCGCAATGATTCGCCTCGCGTCAGCAACATCCCGGAACCAGTGTTGATTCAAACAGCCATCCCTGAACCTGCCGTTGAACGATTCAACTAACGCGTTCTCAGCCCGAGGCTACTTCCATCCTGAGACGCCCAAGCACCCGTTTCACGACCGCACCATCCAGATCACACAGTGTGGACGAATATGCATCGGGCGACGCAAGGTAAATCTGAGCACCGTGTTTGCGGGCCAGTATGTAGGGATTAGAGAGATCGCTGACGAGATCTGGCTTGTCAGTTTTATGGATTATGATCTAGGCTTTTTTGACCAGGCCGAGAACAGGGTGGAGCCAGTGGGTGTGAACCTCTTCGCTCCAAAAGTGTTACCCATGTCCTCGGAATAAAGTGCAACCTATGTGACCGGAATGCACCAGGGTGTGAGAACGCCCGAATAGCTGACGCATCCCATTGTTTTATCAAGATTAATGTATTTAGGTTTTCAGGTTATACCCCCAAAAATACCCCCAATGCATTTTGTCACCCCGGTTTTTCGCTTAGCCTTGCCTGCACATTCACCAGCTGTAACGACGCTATTGGCATCTTTAGTTTTGTGGATATAAGAATTGTTCCCCCGCTACGGTCCCTCGGCATAGGGGTACAGGTATTTGCCATGCCTACCCCCTCGCCCTCGCGCACGGCTGCCTTTTTAGGGCGGTAAATTTCCCGCCGCCTCGCGCCTACCCTTAGCAATTCTTACTAGCCTGGAGCCTCTGCCCTCGCGCGCGTAATGGCCAGAAAAACCCCAGCCACACGGGCGGAATATCAGGTTTTATCAGGTTCCCAGCTCCGGGGCCGCAATGTATGGTTTTGTAAGGTTCCCAGCGCCGGCACTTCCACCAGAAAAAAAACGATTTAGCGATAAACGGACAGTACCCCGCCGGTTTTGTGGGGCGTCCCTCCCTGCTTTTACCTGCCCCCCCTGCCCACGAAGGTAAACAACAAGTGACACTTCTGAGTCTAGCGTCTAGCGGATAACTGCGCCTCTGCGCCCCTGCTAGAGGAAAGCGTAGGGAGGACCCGTTATCGTGTGGTGCCCACTGGATACTGGCTCATTGCAGCGAGGCAGAAATCCGCCGGAAATTCTATCTATGAACTGTAATCTTGACCGGAGAGCTTACGGAATGACCGCTTGCACCTCATTGCTACCGTTCATTTGCTGCTTAATCCAACACTTGATTGGGCTCAACTTTATATAACTCAGAATTATATATTTCTGATTTATTTACAATTCTAAGTTATAATTTGCCTTGAGACGTCTACAGGCCCGGGTTTCACTCGCCTGGCGTGATTAATTCAAATGTACCCTGTATTCAACTTCCCTCGGCGAGAAAGAATGGTACACCGTCTGGGTCATTCGACAATAACGCCACTCCATAAAAAAATGAAATCAAGGACGGTACAGTATGAAAAAAATTACAACACTGGTAGCGGGGGCGGCTTTGGCGCTGTTAGCGACAACGACAACCGCAGAAATGGTCACCGCGA
>JBFHFJ010000031.1:0-18947 GCA_041583655.1 Haliea sp.
GCGACGCCCGGGAGACTGGCCATGCCCGATGTGGTCCGGAGCCACCACTGCATAGCCGCGGCCGCAGAGGTCGTCAGCAAAGGCCTGGTAGCGCCCGCTGTGCTCGCCGAGCCCGTGAGCCAGGAGGATGACCCCCCGGGGAGTCGCTGTGGCGGGCCAGTGGCGATAGAACACGCCATCCGGCAAGTGTGCTTCCTGCGCCACGGCGGGAACCATGGCACCGGCTGCAGCCCCGGACTCAGGCAACAGGGGTCAACCACTCCGGGTGTTGCGGGCGGTTGCCGCGCACCGAATCGAAATACATGGCCTGCAGCTTTTCCGTCAGCGGCCCGCGGGAGCCGGTCCCTATGCGGCGACCATCCAGCTCACGGATAGGTACCACTTCAGCCGCAGTGCCAGTGAAGAAGGCCTCGTCGGCGATGTACACCTCATCGCGGGTAATCCGCTTCTCGCGGATCTCGTAGCCAAGTTCGGCCGCCAGGGCGAAGATCGTGTTGCGGGTAATGCCATCGAGACAGGAGGTCAGGTCGGGGGTGAACATCTGGCCGTCGCGCACCACGAACACGTTCTCGCCACTGCCCTCGGCGACATAGCCCTCGTTATCCAGCATCAGCGCCTCTTCCGCACCACCGTCCAGAGCCTCGCGCAGGGCGAGCATGGAGTTGATGTAGTTGCCGTTGGCCTTGGCCTTGCACATGGTGATATTGACGTGATGGCGGGTGTAGGACGAGGTGCGCACCTTGATACCGCGATCGCGCGCCTCGGGATCCATATAGGAGGGCCACTCCCAGGCGGCCACCATGACATGGGTCTTGAGGCTGTCAGCGCGCAGGCCCATGCCCTCGGAGCCGAGGAAGCACATGGGCCGCAGGTAAGCTTCGCTGAGTCCGTTCTCCCGCACCACCGTACGCTGCGCCTCGTTCAGGGTGTCCTTGTCGAAGGGCATGTCCATGCGCAGGATATGCGCCGAGCGGAACAGGCGGTCCGTGTGCTCCTTCAGCCGGAACACGCAGGTGCCGCGGTCGGGAGTCCGGTAGGCCCGCACGCCCTCGAACACACCCATGCTGTAGTGCAGGGTGTGGGTGAGAACGTGGACCTTGGCCTCACGCCAGGGCACCAGCTCACCGTCCAGCCAGATAACCCCGTCCCGATCTGCAAAATTCGGTGTTGCACTCATGTTCAGTCCCGCTGTCCTGTTGGTTCATCCTGCGCCCCGAAGAGGCGCTGCCACACGGCTTTCACACTGGCTCTTTGCTCGCGATAGTCATTCCCCGCGACCCGGCCCGGAAGCTGCTGCAACGCGAGTTGGTGAGCGACCGACCGGAACGCCAGATAGGCCTCGATCAGCGCCTTGCTCTCGCTCTGCGTCAACAGGCCAGACCCGGACAGGGTTTCCAGAATGCGAATATTGTCCGACCAGCGCGCCAGCTCGGGCACGCGATGGGACCACGCCAGAACCGCATATTGCACCATAAATTCAATATCAACGATACCACCGTCGCCCTGTTTGAGGTCAAAATCCTGGCCCTCCGGTGGTTGCGCTGGCAGCAGTTCCCGACGCATGCGCTCGCGCATGGCGACCACTTCCGCCCTCAGCGCCTCCTCGTCCCGGGCCCGGCCAAGGATATCCCGGCGCACGGCATCGAGGCCCGCGCCGACGGCCGGGTCACCGGCGACCAGCCTGGCCCGCACCAGGGCCTGGTGTTCCCAGGTCCAGGCGGTGTCCTCCTGGTAGCTGCGAAAACCCTTCAGGCTGCTGGCCAAGAGGCCGGAGGCGCCGGAGGGCCGCAGCCGCATATCAACCTCGTACAGCTGGCCCATGGCCATGCGGGTTTCCAGGATGTGGATGATGCGCTGGCCAAGGCGGGTATAGAACTTGACGTTGTCTATACTGCGCTCGCCATCGGTAACGCCCTGCACATCGGCGTCGTAGATGAACACGAGGTCCAGGTCGGAGCTGTAACTGAGCTCTATGCCGCCGAGCTTGCCATAACCGAAAATGGCGAAACCATACCCGTCGGAGTCGCGCTGCGGCTGGCCGTAGCGTGCAGTGAGATCGCTCCAGGCCACGGCCAGGACCTGTTCCAGGATCACCTCGGCTATCCAGGTCAAATTGTCGCTGACCCGCATCAGGGGCAGGCGCCCGACCAGCTCGCTGGCGGCGACCCGCAGCACATGGGCCGCCTTGAAATAGCGCAGGGCATCCATCTGCGCCTCGAGGTCGCCCGGCTGCAGGCGCGCCACCTGCTGGCGCAGTCCGGTGGCCAGCAGCACCTTGTCCGGCGCATTGTAGAGGCTGGCGCGGTCCAGCAGTTCATCCAGCAGCACCGGGTGGCGCTCCAGCTGCTCCGCAATCCACGGGCTGGCGTTGCACAGCAGCACCAGCTCCGCCAGCGCCGGCGGATTCTCCAGCAGCAGGGCCAGATAGGCGCTGCGGCGCAGCACGGCGGTGACAAAGGGCAGGGTGCGCAACAGGGCCCGGTCGGGGTCATCGGCCTCGGCACAGGCAAGCAGCAGGCGCGGCATGAACTGCTCCAGCCGGTCCCGGCCCTCCGCCTGCAGGGTACCCACCCGGGAGCTGCGTTGCAGGGCCTGCAGGCGCTCCAGGCTGGGCGCGGTTTCGCGATAGCCGAGATCCGCGAGAGTGTCTTCATCCAGATCATCCCCCCAGGGCGGAAGGCCGTCAGCAGCGGCCTCCTGCTCGTCCTCGGGCGCCGCGATAAGGTCGCGGAAATGCGCCGCCACCCGCTCGCGGTGCCCGGCGAGGGCCGCCAGGTAGCTGTCCCAGTCCGGGAAACCCATCACCGTGGCCAGCGCCAGCCGCGGCAGCGCATCCGCGGGCAAGGCCTGGGTCTGCTGATCCTGGTAACCCTGGATTGCGTGCTCGCTGTCGCGCAGGAACAGGTAGGCGGAGCGCAGCTCGGCGACCGTCGCCGCGGGCAGGCAGCGGAGCTCGACACACTCCTCCAGCACCTGCAGCAACTCGCGCTGCTGCAGGCCCAGATCGCGCCCGCCGCGGATCAGCTGGAAGCACTGGGCGATGAACTCCACCTCGCGGATGCCGCCGTGGCCCAGCTTGACGTCCTGCTGCAGGCCGCGGCGTCGCACTTCGCTGTTGATCATCTGCTTCATGCCACGCAGGCTCTCGATGACACCGAAGTCGACATAGCGCCGGAACACAAAGGGGCGCAGCATCGCCATCAGCTCGGCACCGCAGTCCGGGTCCCCGCTCACTGGCCTGGCCTTGATCAGCGCATAGCGCTCCCAGTCCCGGCCCTGGTCCTGGTAGTACTCCTCCAGGGCGGCGAAGTTGAGCGCCAGGGAACCGCTCTCGCCGTAGGGGCGCAGGCGCATGTCGACCCGGAACACGAATCCGTCCACTGTCACCTGGTCCAGCGCGCTGATCAGGCCCTGCCCCAGCTTGGTGAAAAATTCCGAGTTGCTGATACTGCGGCGCTCGCCGTCGGTCTCCCCGGACTCCGGGTAGGCAAAAATGAGGTCTATGTCGGAAGAGACATTCAGCTCCCGGGCCCCCAGTTTGCCCATGGCAATGACGATCAGTTGCTGGGCCTCTTTACTGTGCCGGCCACGGGGCACACCAAAGCGGGCCTCCAGCTGTTGCTGCAGCTGCGCCTGGGCCAGGATGATGCAGGCCTCCGCCAAGTCCGAGGTATCCCGCACTGTCTCCAGGGTGTCAGCTTCGCGGCAAAAATCGCGCCAGACGATGCGCAGCATGTGTCGCGTGCGGAAGCGGCGCAGGACCGGGTTGAGCTCTGCTTCAGGCTCCGCCAGCCGCTGTTGCAGTTCGGCCTGCAACTCGCCGGGCCGCAGGCTGCGCTGCAACAGACCCTCCCCGAGCAGTGCGGCCAGCAGGTGCGGCTGGCGCCGCACCAGGCCGGCGACAAATGGGCTGCAGGCCAGCACCCGGGCCAGTGCGGGCGCGATGTCCGGCTGCGCGGCGAGCGCTGCCGTCAGCTCGGCGACGGCAGCCGCGTCCGGGTGGTCGAGGATATGCTGCCACGCCGTAGTGGCGGCGGCGGCCAGATCGGCGGGCAGCGTAGCGGTGGCGATCATGTCGGCAGCTGTCTCCGCGGTGGTCATCAGGCGTCGAACATGGGCGCCACCCGCATGACCTCTTCGATAGTGGTCTGCCCGGAGGCGACCCGGGCCGCACCGGCCAGGCGCAGGGTGCGCATCCCTTCGGCCATGGCGATGCTGCGCACCTCCCGCGCCTCCATCTGCGGTGTGATGCAGGCTGCGACCGCGGGACTGTTGACCAGCAGTTCATAGATGCCCTGGCGACCCGCGTAGCCGGTTTCCCGACACGCCTTGCAGCCCATCGGGCGCGCCGTGTGCTCAGGTGCCGGCAGCTTGAACGGGTGCACCAGTTGCTCCCAGGCATCCAGGTCCGTGGGGGCGCTCATCTTGCAGGCCGTGCACAAAATCCGCACCAGGCGCTGGGACATGATGCCGCGCAGGGTGGCCTTGATCAGGTAGGCGGGCATGCCCAGCTCCAGCAGGCGGGAGATAGACCCCGGAGAGTCATTGGTGTGCAGCGTGGAGAGCACCAGGTGGCCGGTCAGGGCGGCCTGTACCGCCATGTGGGCGGTTTCCAGGTCACGGATTTCGCCGACCATGATGATGTCCGGGTCCTGCCGCATCAGGGCGCGCACGCCGGAGGAAAAATCCAGCTTGATACCGTGGTTGACCTGCATCTGGTTGAAGCTGTCCTCCACCATCTCGATCGGGTCCTCGATGGTGCAGACGTTGACTTCCGGCGTGGCCAGCCGGCGCAGGGTGGAATAAAGCGTGGTGGTCTTGCCGGAGCCCGTGGGGCCGGTGACCAGCACTATCCCGTTCCCGGTCGCGGTCATCGCCTGCCAGCGCCTCAGGTCCTCGTCCTCCAGCCCCAGCTCGGCAAAGCTCTTCTGCAACAGATCCGGATCGAAAATCCGCATCACCAGCTTTTCCCCGAAGGCTGTGGGCAGTGTGGAAAGGCGCAACTCGACCTCACCGCCGGCGGGCGAGCGGGTCTTCAGGCGCCCGTCCTGGGGCCGGCGCTTTTCCGCCACATCCATGCGCCCGAGAATCTTGATCCGGCTGGTGACAGCGGCGCAGACCTGCTGCGGCAATTCATAGACGCTGTGCAGAACACCGTCGATGCGAAACCGCACATGGCCCTGGTCACGCCGGGGCTCAATGTGGATATCAGAGGCGCGCTGCTCAAAGGCATACTGCAGCAGCCAGTCGACGATATTGACGATGTGCTGGTCGTTGGCATCGGGCTCCTGCATCGAGCCAAGTTCCAGCATCTGTTCCAGATTGACGACCCCGGGCGCCGCGCCGGGGGCGGTGCTGCTACTGCGGGCACCGCGCACCGAGCGCGCCATGCTGTAGAACTCCGCAGTGTGGCGAATGATGTCCCGCGGGTCGGCGAGCACGCGCCGGATCCGCTTGCGCAGGACATGTTCCAGATTGCGTTCCCAGCCGCGAATCCACGGCTCCGCGCTGGCGATCACCACTTCCTCGTCGGTGACATCCACCGCCAGGATGCGGTGGCGCTGGGCAAAGGCGCGGGACATGACCTCGGCAACGGCGCCCACCCTGATCTTCAACGGGTCGATTTCGTGCACCGCCTGGCCACTGCGCTCGCCCAGCCAGTGGAGCAGGAACTCCATGTCCAGGAGCCTGCCGGGGCGGGAGGGGTCAGGAATCTTCTGCTCCGCCAGGAACACCAGCGGGTGGACGCTGCCAATGCTGACCCCCGCCAGCCGCTCGCGATCAGATTCAGCAAGGTGACCGGAGGCGTGCAGCTCGACTACCAGGGAAAACAGGTCCAGGGGCCGTTCGGCGTACTCAGGGCCGAATTTCGCATTCATGAATTGGGGCCTCGCGGGGTCCATCTGCAGCTGGTGGCCCATGCTATCACAGCCGCAGGCCCCGACGAGGGGGCCGCGGCGCCAGTGTGACAGACGTCCACCCCTACCCTATACTTCGCGGCTGCATCCAGGGGAGCCAAAAATGCCCAGCTCGAATCCGCTAAGCAGCCTCTTCGGCAGGTCGCCGATCAGGCCCATCCAGGAACACATGCAGGTCGCCAATGACGCTGCGCAATTGCTGCCTGAATTTGTCGAGGCCTGCCAGAATGATGACTGGGACCAGGCCAGGGATATCTTCAAGCGCATCAGCGATGCGGAGCAGGAGGCCGACAAGCTCAAACGCTCCGTGCGCCGCCACCTGCCCAACAGCCTGTTCCTGCCCGTCCCGCGCACGGACCTGCTGGAGCTGGTGACAATCCAGGACCATGTCGCGAACACCTCCAAGGATGTCGCCGGCCTGATGCTGGGGCGCGAGATGCAGTTCCCGGGCAAGCTGGAAAAGCACCTGCTGGAGTTCGTCCGCGCCTGCACTGCCACCTGTGCCCAGGCGCTGGTGGCAATCCGCGAGCTGGATGAATTGCTGGAGGTGGGCTTCAGCGGCCGCGAGGTAGTCCACGTCGAGGGCCTGATCAAGGAGCTGGACAAGCTGGAGGGGCGCACCGACAAGCAGTCCACAGCCCTGAGAGCGCGACTGTTCAAGCTGGAGAGGAAGCTGTATCCGGTGGACGTGATGTTCTACTACAAGGTCATTGAACTGCTCGCCGGTCTCGCCGATTCCGCCGAGCGGGTGGGACACCGCCTGCAGATACTGATAGCAAAATAGGAATAGCCGATGGAGATTATCGCGGAATACGGCACCATCATGCTGGTCCTGGCCTGCCTGTTCGGGTTTTTCATGGCCTGGGGTGTGGGCGCCAATGATGTCGCCAACGCCATGGGCACATCGGTGGGGTCCCGGGCCCTGACGCTGAAGCAGGCCATCCTGGTCGCAATGGTCTTCGAATTCCTCGGCGCCTACCTGGCCGGCGGTGAGGTCACCTCCACCATTCGCCAGGGCATCATCGATGCCGAATCCATGGCGGACAGTCCGGAGCTCATGGTCTACGGGATGCTGTCGGCATTGCTGGCTGCGGGCACCTGGCTGATGATCGCCAGTATCAAGGGCTGGCCGGTATCCACCACCCATTCCATTGTCGGTGCCATCGTCGGCTTTGCGGCGGTCGGCATCGGCGTGGAGGCGGTGTACTGGGGCAAGGTCGGCACCATTGCCGCCAGCTGGATCGTGTCGCCGCTGCTGGCGGGAACCATTTCCTTCGCCCTGTTCATGAGCGTCAAGATACTGATCCTGGATACCGAGGACCCCTTCCATCGCGCGAAAAAATTCATCCCCATGTACATGTGGATGGTCGGCTTCATGATAGCGATGGTCACCCTGGTAAAGGGCCTGAAGCATGTCGGGCTGCAGCTGGATCTGGGCCTTGGCAGCAACTTCGCCAACGCCCTGCCATTGTCGGTTTTGATAGGCCTCGTGGTAGCCGGCATCGGCAGCCTGCTGCTGCGCAGGATAAAGGAACTGCCCAACCAGGAGAACCGCTACGCCAACGTCGAGCGGGTCTTCGGCATCCTGATGATCTTCACCGCCTGTTCCATGGCCTTTGCCCATGGCTCCAACGATGTCGCCAACGCTGTCGGTCCGCTGGCCGCGATCGCCAACACCGTCATGTCCGGCGGCGTGATTTCATCCAAGGCACCGCTGCCCTGGTGGATCCTGATGGTCGGCGCCATGGGCATCGTGGTCGGGCTCGCGACCTATGGCTGGAAAGTGATCATGACTGTGGGGCGCAAGATTACCGAACTGACCCCGAGCCGCGGCTTTGCCGCCGAGCTGGGCGCCGCATCCACCGTCGTTCTGGCCTCCGGCACGGGCCTGCCTATCTCCACCACCCACACTCTGGTCGGGGCGGTGCTCGGGGTCGGATTCGCCCGCGGTATCGCTGCGCTCAACCTGCGCACCATCGGCACCATCTTCATGTCCTGGATGATCACCCTGCCCGCCGGCGCGGGCCTGTCCATCCTGTTCTTCTTCATGTTCAAGGGCATGTTCGGCTGAGGCCGGGAGTCACTGATGGGCCAGCATGACAAACAGGTTATCCGCCAGCTTCGGGCCCTGGTGGGCACGGCGTCGGTGAGCTCCACCGACCCGTCCTGGGACCAGGGCAACCGCGGCGTGGTCGAGCTGCTGGCCAGCTGGCTGGGCTACCTGGGATTCAGGACCGAAATCACTGATGTCTCGGCGGACGGCCACAAGGCCAACCTGGTCGCCACCCTCGGCAGCGGCCCTGGTGGTCTGGTGCTGGCCGGGCACACCGATACGGTACCTTTCGACGAGGGTCTCTGGCGCTCCGACCCGCTGCAGCTCACTGAGCGCGACCATCGGCTCTACGGGCTCGGCAGTACCGACATGAAGGGATTCTTTCCCATCGCCATCGCCGCCGCCCGCGCCTTCCTCGACACCCCCTTGCAGCAGCCGCTGATTGTTCTCGCCACGGCCGACGAGGAAAGTTCAATGAACGGCGCGCGCGCACTCGCCGCCGCCGGACAGCCGCGGGGCAGGGCAGCAATCATTGGCGAGCCCACCTCGCTCCGGCCGGTGCGCCTGCACAAGGGCATCATGATGGAGTCGATACAGGTGACCGGCAGCGCCGGCCACTCCTCCAACCCGGCGCTCGGGGTCAACGCGATCGATGCGATGCACGGCATACTGTCGGAGTTGATGCTGTTTCGCCAGCAGCTGGCCCAGCGCTACAGCAACAGCGCTTTCGAGGTGGCATTTCCCACCCTCAATCTCGGCTGCATCCACGGCGGCGACAGCCCCAACCGGATTTGCGGCAGCTGCGAGCTGCATTTCGACCTGCGCCTGACTCCCGCTGCGGAAGCTGCGGGGGTGCGCGGGGACCTTGAGCACCGGCTGCAAGCCATAGCTGCCGAACGCGGTGTCGGTATTGCCCTGCGGCCCCTGGTGGAGCCCGTGCCGCCCTTCGAGCAGGCCGCGGACAGCGAACTGGTGCGGCTCGCGGAGAAGCTGACCGGTCACGCCGCGACGGCGGTCGGCTTTGCCACCGAGGCCCCGTTCCTGCAATCTTTGGGCATGGAGACGATCATCATGGGGCCGGGCTCCATCGACCGCGCCCACCAGCCTGATGAATACCTGGAGCTGGACCAGATCCAGCCGTGCATCGACCTGCTGCAGCGGTGCATTGCCCGCTACTGCCTGTAAATATTCCATTAGTCCCGGGGGCCGGCTTTAGGTACCCTTGACGCCCATTGCAAGTGAAACCGGAAGCATCGACGTGACCACTCCCGGCCGCAACCATATTCGCTGGTTCAGGAATACGGCGCCCTACATCAACAGCCACCGGTCCCGGACCTTTGTCCTGATGCTGGGGGGTGATGCCGCCCAGGACCCCAACTTTGCCACCATACTCCACGACATGGCCCTGCTGCACAGCCTAGGCGTGCGCCTGGTGCTGGTGCACGGCAACCGGCCGCAGATTGACGCCCGCCTGGAGCAGGCCGGCATCCCCATCCGCTTCCACGAGAACATGCGCATCACCGACAGTGCCAGCATGCACCACGTCACCGATGCCGCCGCCTCCCTGGGTGCCCAGATTGAAGCCCTGCTGTCCATGGGCCTGCCCAATTCCCCAATGCAGGGTGCGCGGATGCGGGTCTGTTCCGGCAACTTTGTCACGGCCAGACCCCTGGGCGTGGTGGACGGCGTGGATTTCCAGCACACCGGCCGGGTCCGCCGTATCGACAGCGTCGGCATCCAGCAGCAGCTGGCTGCGGGTTCCATTGTGCTGCTGTCGCCGCTGGGCTACTCACCCACCGGCGAGATTTTCAACCTGATGCTGGAGGACATCGCGGTGCACTGCGCTGCCGCGATCGGCGCCGACAAACTCCTGCTGTTTGGCGCCGCCGCGGGTATCAACGGCGCCGACGGCAGGCTGCTGCGGCAGCTCACCGTGGCCGACCTGGCCAGCCTGGACATCCAGGATGCGGAGCAGGCACGCCTGCTGGCAACCGCCCGGCGCGCCTGCAGCGCCGGTGTACCCCGCTGCCACATCATCAGCTATCGCGACGACTGTGCCCTGCTGGAGGAGCTGTTCACCCACGACGGCAACGGCACCCTGGTGGCGAAGGATGATTATGAGCAAACGCGCAGCGCCACCATCGACGATGTCGGCGGCATTCTCGAATTGATCGAACCCCTGGAGCGGGAGGGGGTATTGCTGAAGCGCTCGCGCGAGTTACTGGAAAACGAAATTCGCCAGTTCCGCATCATAGAGCGCGACGGCCGTATTCTGGCCTGCGCCGCCCTGTATCCTTTTCTTGATGAAGGCTGTGGCGAAGTGGCCTGCATTGTGTCCCATCCGGACTACCGCGGCGGCAAGCGCGGCCAGCGCCTGTTGCAGGAACTGGAGCACGAGGCCCGTAACCTCGGCCTCGATCGCGTGTTTGTGCTCACCACCCAGACCGCGCACTGGTTCCTGGAACAGGGTTTCGAGGAGAAGGCAAGGGACGCACTGCCCGCGCAGAAACAGGCGCTGTACAACCTGCAGCGCAATTCCAAGGTTTTTTTCAAGGCTCTTTAGAAACAGGTAGCAAGACATGCCCGATTACCGCTCGAAAACCTCTACCCACGGCCGCAACATGGCCGGCGCGCGCGCCCTCTGGCGCGCCACCGGCATGCAGGATGGCGATTTCGGCAAGCCGATTATCGCCGTGGTCAACTCCTTCACCCAGTTTGTACCGGGCCATGTGCACCTCAAGGACCTGGGCCAACTGGTGGCGCGGGAAATCGAGGCCGCCGGTGGCGTAGCCAAGGAATTCAACACCATCGCCGTGGACGACGGTATCGCCATGGGCCACGACGGCATGCTCTACAGCCTGCCCAGCCGCGACATCATCTCCGACTCCGTCGAGTACATGGTCAACGCCCACTGCGCCGATGCCATGGTCTGCATCTCCAACTGCGACAAGATCACCCCCGGCATGTTGAACGCGGCCATGCGACTGAACATCCCGGTGGTCTTCGTCTCCGGCGGGCCCATGGAAGCCGGCAAGACCAAGCTGTCCGAGCACAAGCTGGACCTGGTGGACGCCATGGTCATCGCCGCCGACAGCGATGCCAGCGACGAGAAGGTCGCCGAATACGAGCGCTCCGCCTGCCCCACCTGTGGCTCCTGCTCCGGCATGTTTACGGCCAACTCCATGAACTGCCTGACCGAGGCCCTGGGCCTCTCCCTGCCAGGCAACGGCTCCACCCTGGCCACCCACGCCGACCGTGAACAGCTGTTCCGGCGCGCCGGCAGGGTCGTGGTGGAACTGTGCAAGCGCTATTACCAGGAGGATGACGCCAGCGTACTGCCGCGCAACATCGCCAACTTCCAGGCTTTCGAGAACGCCATCAGCCTGGATATCGCCATGGGCGGCTCCACCAACACCATACTGCACCTGCTGGCGGCGGCCCAGGAGGCGGAGCTGGACTTCACGCTGAAGGATATCGACCGCCTCTCGCGGCAGGTGCCGCAGCTGTGCAAGGTGGCACCCAACACCCCGCTCTACCACATGGAAGACGTACACCGGGCCGGCGGCATCATGGCCATCCTCGGCGAGCTGGACCGCGCCGGGCTGCTGCACCGCGACTGCCCCACCGTGCACAGCCCCAGCATGGCGGCGGCGCTGGAGCAGTGGGACATCGTGCGCACCCGGGATGAAGCGGTACATACCTTCTACAAGGCCGGCCCGGCTGGCATTCCCACCCAGACTGCCTTCAGCCAGAGCACCCGCTGGCCCAGCCTGGACCTGGACCGGGAGGGAGGCTGCATCCGCAACCTGGAGCACGCGTTCTCCAGCGAGGGCGGCCTGGCGGTGCTGTATGGCAACATCGCTGTGGATGGCTGCGTGGTGAAAACCTCCGGCGTTGACGAGAGCATTCTCAGGTTCTCCGGCCCCGCCTTCATCTGCGAGAGCCAGGAGGGCGCCGTGGCGGACATCCTCGAGGGCCGGGTCCAGCCCGGTGATGTGGTGCTCATCCGCTACGAGGGGCCACGCGGCGGCCCCGGCATGCAGGAAATGCTCTATCCCACCAGCTACCTGAAATCCAGGGGACTGGGCAAGGCCTGCGCCCTGCTCACCGACGGCCGGTTCTCCGGCGGCACCTCCGGGCTTTCCATCGGCCACGTCTCCCCGGAAGCGGCATCGGGTGGCGCCATTGCCCTGGTGGAGCAGGGTGACATTATCGAGATCGACATTCCCAACCGCAGCATCAACGTCAAGCTCAGCGACGAGGAGCTGGCGGCCCGCCGCGCGGCCATGGAGGCGAAGGGCAAGGCCGCCTGGAAACCGGCTGCCGAGCGCCCGCGCAAGGTCAGCGCAGCGCTCAAGGTCTACGCCAGCATGGTCACCAGCGCGGACAAGGGTGCTGTCCGGGACCTGTCACTGCTCGACTAGGTGGATACAGCAGCACGATTCCCAGCGTTTTCAGAACCCGCGTTCCGGCGCTATTTCTGGTCCAGCTGCCTGTCGACGCTGGCCAGCTGGGTACTGCGCTTCCTGCTGGGGTGGAGCGCCTGGGCGCTCACCGGCACCGCCACCTGGGTGGGCATTGTCAGCGCCGCCATGCTGCTGCCCACCTTCCTCCTGTCACCCGTGTTCGGCGTGGTTTCGGACCGTATCAATCCCCGCAATGGCATGCTGCTGACCCTGCTGGGGCAGGGCCTGGTTGCCGCCGTAGCAGGGGCGGGCCAGTTGCTGGACCTGTTTACACTGCCCGTGCTGCTGGTGCTGGCCTGCGGCGTCGGCGCCTTCACCTCGGCCCACCAGCCGCTGCGGCTGGCCCTGCTGCCCCTGCTGGTTTCCCGCGCCGTGCTGCCCGGTGCCATCGGCATTTCGGCCATTGTTTTCAACAGTTCCCGCATCCTCGGTCCGGCCGTGGGTGGCTGGCTGTTGAGCCGCGCCTCTGCCGGTGTGGCGTTCCTGGTCGCCGCCGCCCTGTTTGCCGCGGGGCTGCTGTTGCTGACCCGGATAAGGCTGGCAGCGCGACCCCCGCCACCCGGGGGCTTTACCCTGGCCGGGGAGATGGTGGCGGGGCTGCGCTTTGTGCGCTCGCACCGGGGGATTCAGGTGATTCTCGCCTTTACCTTGCTCAACGGCCTGCTCGGCCGCACGGTGATTGAGCTGCTGCCGGCCATCTCCGGCAAGTTGCTGGCCGGCAATTCCAGCACGCTTGCCACCCTGACCGCGACCGCCGGGGCGGGCGCCATCCTCGGTGGCCTGTTCCTGGCGCGGCGCCGGAACGCCGGCGAGGGCCTGTTACCCCTGGTGGTAGGGAGCCAGCTTGTCGGGGCGCTGGCGCTGCTGCCGGTTGCCTGGGCCGGCACAACACTGCAGCTGGGTGCCATCATTTTCATCCTGAGCATGGCGATGACCATCGCCGGAATCGGCAGCCAGGCGCTGGCCCAGCTGGCTACCCCGGATGCCTTCCGCGGCCGGGTGATGAGCCTGTGGGTGATGGTGACCATGGGCGCCCCGGCCCTGGGTGCCCTGGCCCTGGGCGCGAGCGCGGACCGGCTGGGCTTCCCGACAATCCTGCTCACCGCCGCGCTGCTGGTGGCCGGCGCCAGCGTCTGGCTTTACCGGCGGGCGGAGCGGACCACGGACACCAGGCCAGTTTGACCAAAGCCACCCCGGCAGTGCTGCCTGCCCATGCTCCGCCGGGAAGGGCAGCCCGGCGGAATGAAGCGGGCATCAAGAAGTCGGTGAGGCCCTGTCCTGCAGCGGGACAGTGTCTGTCCCGCCGCCAGCGATGGTCTCCCGCTTGCGTTCCCCTTCCTCCACCAGCGCCAGCAGGTCCCGGCGCAGCTTGCCCAGCTCCCGCCGCAGGTGCACATCCTGGCGCTCGGTGCGGCCGTTCAGCAGCTCCACCGTCGCCAGCTGGATGACGCGGGCATTGTGCTCGTAGGTAGCGCGGTAGGCCGCGGATACCGTCTCGCCCCGCTCGGCCAGCGCCTGCCGCAGATCCTCCTGCCAGCCGGGCTGGCGCTGGAGAATGTACTCCAGCCGCGCTACCCACTGGGCCCGGGCCTCCAGCCAGAGGCTGTCGGAGCGCCACATGTCACCGCAGGCGGCGCCCAACCCGGCTTTCTGCTCGCGCTGCAGACGCCCCAGGTACTTGCGCGCATTGTCCTCCAGCCTGTCACAGGCATCCCTGCGGAACTCGTCGTCGTCCCGTTCCAGGTATTTCTCCTCGTACTCGGCCTGTTGCTCACGCAGGCTGGCGAGGAACCCGGCTATCTGCTCATCCCGCAGTTCCTCACCCAGGGCCAGCATCCAGTCCAGGGCCCGCTCCTGCAGGCGATAGATCGCCACCTCCGCATCTGCAACGAGCGCGCGCAAATCCGCGTGGGCCAGCTCCTCTTCAAGCTGGCCTTCCAGCTGATCGAGAAGCGCGACGTAACGCGGCAGCTCCTCCAGCCGGTGCCAGTCCAGGAAGGGTTGCAGCTCGGATTTGAGCAGGCGACCCTGCTCGCGGTCCAGGCTGACGTAGTCCCCCAGGTACCACGGAACCAGAAAATCCAGCCGGTTATAGAGGAACCGGGTACCGCTGCAGCCGGCCAGGAAGACCAGCAGCAGGGCGAGGACAGCGAGCCGCGACAGGGCGCGGGCGGGCAGGGCAGCGTTCATGGATAGTCGAGACCATCGGTGGCAAACAGCATCTCCATGTTACGGAACGCCTTGAACTCCAGATGATTGCCCGCGGGGTCGCGAATAAAGAACGTCTGCTGTTCGCCGCGACGGCCGGCAAAACGCACCGTGGGCGGGATCACGAAGGATATCTTCCGCTCCCGGATGCGCGCGATCAGGGCCTCGAGATCAGCCCAGGGGAGGATGACGCCGAAGTGCGCCGCCGGTACTTCCTCGCCGTCTACAGGATTGCGCGCTACCGCCGGGATTGCCGAGGCCGGCACCAGGTGGGCCACCAGCTGGTGGCCCCAGAAGTCGTAGTCGATCCAGCGGCTGGAGGCGCGGCCGCGGGGGCAGCCCAGCAGCTTCCCATAGAAGTGGTCCGCAGCCTCCAGGTCATCCACTGGCAGGGCAAGGTGGAAACGGGGATAGTCCACGCCGCTCACCAGGGCAGCCTGTCGAGATCGAGATTGCCGCCGCTGATCACCGTCACCACGCGGCGCCCGCGAAAACGCTCGGGATGCTCCAGCAGGGCCGCGAAACTGACCGCCCCGGAGGGCTCGACCACGGTCTTGAGCCGGGTCCACTGCAGGCGCATGGCGGCGACGATACTGGCATCCGTGACGGTGACGATGGTGTCCACGTACTGCTGGATCAGGGCAAAGTTCAGCTCCCCGAGCCCCGCCAGCAGGCCATCGGCGATGGTACTGGGGGAAATCGAGGGCTGCAGTTCTCCCAGCCCGAAGGAGCGGAAGGCGTCGTCCGCACCCTCCGGCTCGGCGGCGACCACCTCCACCTCCGGGCGCAGGTTCTTGATGGCGAGCGCCACCCCGGACAGCAAACCGCCGCCACCAACCGGGACCACGATGACCTCAAGATCCGGCACCTGCTCGAGGATTTCCAGGGCAACGGTGCCCTGGCCGGCGATGACCCGCGGGTCGGCGTAGGGATGCACAACATGCGCGCCGGTGCCGGCAACGACCCGCTCCAGAGTCGCCTCGCGGGCGGCCAGGGTAGGCTCGCAGCTGATCACCAGCCCCCCGTAGGCAGCCACCGCGTCCTGCTTTACCGACGGCGCATTTGCCGGCATCACGATGTGGGCGGGGACCCCGCGCCGCCGCGCGGCCATGGCCAGGGCGGCACCGTGGTTGCCCGAGGAATGGGTGGCGACACCGCGCGCCGCCTCCTCCGCAGACAGGCTGAACACCGCATTACTGGCCCCGCGAGCCTTGAACGCCCCCACTTTCTGCAGGTTCTCACACTTGAAGTACACCCGCGCGCCCGTGTGTGCGTCAAGCAGTTGGCTGCTGTAGACCGGCGTCACATGGACATGGGGGGCAATGCGTTCGCGCGCGGCTGTGATATCGGCAAGGCTGGGGACGTGGTCGGCCATTAGGCTTTTCCTTTATTGGCTGGCGCGGGCAACGCCGGTTCGGGCTGGACGAAATGCAACTGCCAGCCCGCCCGCCGCCAAACCAGGTAGCCCAGCAGGAAATTGACTTGCAGCAGCAGGCTCAACACCCACTCGAAAGCGTCCTCCACCGAGTCGTACCATACGCCATCCCAGGCCTGCAAAACCACTGTCAGAATGCCCAGTGACAGCAACAGGCAACAGATCCACCACATACCGCGAGCCAGGCCCTGCACCCGGGGCAGGCCGGGAGCCAGGGTCTGCAGCTGCGCGCTGAGCAGCAGCTGGGCAAGGAAGGTGAAGGAGAAGAACAGTACCGTGCCCGCGCGGCGCTGGAAGCGCCAGGCATCACCCGCCTCACCCAGCACTGCCACGTACAGTACCAGCCCCAGGGAGGCGAGCAATCCCAGCGCCAACATCCAGCGCACGCGCCGGTCACGGCCTGTGGCGGCCTGCAGCCAGCGCAGCCAGCAGTAGTTGCACCACCAGTACAGCGCCAGCACCGCTGCCGCCGGCAGCATGGTGGCGCGGAACAGGAAACTGGCCGGCGGGTGGCGCCCGGTGGCGCTGATCGAAGTGCAGCTGTCGATGTAGGGGTTGCACCAGTCCACCAGGCCATTACCCGCCGCCACCAGCCAGGTCAGGTGGACCGCAAGGAACGGCAGCACGGCTGCCAGCAGGGCGATAATCCGCAGGTTCATGGCCCCGATTCTACCACCGCCTTGTGCTATCCTCGCCCATTTCCCCGGAGGTCCAGAAACCGCAATGGAACAACTGCAGCACCTGTCCGCAAGCTTTGCCAACGCAGTCTGGGGCACGCCCCTGGTGGTTCTGCTGCTGGGCGGGGGGCTGTTCTTTGCCATCTACTCACGCTTCCTGCCCTACCGCCACTTTGCCCACGGCGTCGGGATCATGCTGGGACGGCACGACACCCCGGACCAGCCCGGGGAATTGAGCCACGCCCAGGCCCTGGCCGCGGCTCTGTCCGGCACCATGGGCCTGGGTAATATCTCCGGGGTGGCACTGGCCATTGTCGCCGGCGGCCCCGGCGCCGTGTTCTGGATGTGGATGTCCGCGCTGGTCGGGATCGCAACCAAGTTTTTCACCTGCACCCTGGGCGTGATGTACCGCGGCACGGACAGCGAGGGGAACCTGCAGGGTGGGCCCATGTACATCATTCGCGAGGCCCTGCCGCGGGCTTTCTACCCGCTGGCAGTCCTGTTTTCCCTGGCCGGGCTGATCGGCACCCTGCCCATCTTCCAGGCCAACCAGTTGACCGCACTGCTGCGGGAAAACCTGTTCGCCACTGGCGAGCCCCTGCTGACCAGTTTCCTGATCGGCTGCGCCATGGCAGTCGTGGTTGCCATGGTTATTTTTGGCGGCCTGCAACGGGTAGCCAGGGTCGCTGTCGCTCTGCTGCCGATCATGGTGGTGACCTACCTCGGCATGACCCTCTACCTGCTGGTGCTGCACCACGCCCGGGTCCCCGGCCTGCTGGCCAGCATCGTCAACGACGCCTTCAATCCCCAGGCCGTGGGCGGCGGTTTGCTCGGGGTGATCCTGATCGGCGTCAGCCGCGGAGTGTTCTCCAACGAGGCCGGGGTTGGCACCGAGGTCATGGCCCACGGCGCCGCCAAAACCAATGAACCCATCAGGGAAGGGCTGGTGGCCATGATGGGGCCGGTGGCGGATACCCTGGTGGTCTGCACCTGCACCGCGCTGGTGATCCTGCTGGCGGGCACCTGGACCGACCCGGGGGAACTGTCGGGCATCACCCTGACCGCCAACGCCTTCCGCGCGGACCTCGGCCTGCCCGGCGTTGGCCTGCTGCTGTTTGTCACCCTGATCCTGGCCAGTACCACCATGTTCACCATGTGGTACTACGGCGCCAAGTGCTTCGGCTTCCTGTTCGGGGCCCGGCTACAGCACTACTATCGCTGGTTTTTCGTCCTCGCGGTGGTGTTTGGCGCCAGTGTCAGTATCGATGTGGTGTTCAACCTGATCTCCGGGTCCTACGGCCTCATGGCAATACCCACCATGGTCGCCACCCTGGCGTTGGCCGGTCGGGTCAAAGCGGCAGCGAAGGAATACTTTCACCGTCACCCCTATTAGGAGCAACCCCAATGTCTGGCCACAACAGGCGCAGCCTCACGATCGGTGTCCTCGGCGGGATGGGGCCGGAGGCCACCGTCGACTTCATGGCCCGGGTAATCGCGGCCACACCAGCCAGCCGCGACCAGGATCATCTCCACCTGCTGGTAGACCATAATCCTGGCGTCCCCGACCGGCACGCCGCAATCGCTGGCAGCGGGCCGGGCATAGGCCCCGATCTGGCGGCTATGGCGCGGAGGCTGGAGACCGCCGGTGCGGACTTCCTGGTCATGGTCTGCAATACAGCTCACGCCTATGCGGACGACATCCGCGCCGCGGTGAGCATCCCCTTCATCAGTATCATCGACGTGGTCATGGATGCGGTGCGTGAACACCCCGCCCACGCCATCGGCGTGATGGCCGCGGATGGCTGCCTCCAGGCCGACCTGTACCAGCAAGCGCTGGTGATGGCGGGGCGCGAACCCGTGTTGTGGACAGCATCGGAACAGCAACAGTTCATGACCCTGCTGTGGAAGATCAAGGCCGGCGAGCGCGGCCCGGAGCTTCGGGCCGGCTTGCAGGCCCTCGCCGCCAGCCTCGAATTCTCCGGCGCGGAGTTGCTGCTGGCTGGCTGTACCGAAATACCCCTCATTCTCGGTCGCGGTGACACCGGCGCGGAGCTGCTATCCTCTACCGACCTCCTGGTGCGGCGCACAATCAAGCTCGCCCTGGAGCCCTGAACCCGAAAGGAGCCGCCCATGCATCTGGCACGTTTCCCCCGCATCAAGCTCGCCCACCTGCCCACGCCGCTGGAGTAC
>JBFHFJ010000032.1:0-18815 GCA_041583655.1 Haliea sp.
AAGCGCGCCAAGGCCTTCGATATGCGGGTTGTCGCCTACCGCCGCCGCGAGACGGGCTGCGCCTGGGTGGATCAGCTCTACAGCAGGGACCGGGGCGATACCATGGACCGCCTGCTGGAGGAGAGCGACTATGTTGTGCTCGCCGCTCCACTCTCGAATGCCACTCACCACATCATCGGCGCTCCGGAGCTGGCCAGAATGCGGCCCACAGCGCACCTGATCAACATGTCGCGAGGCGGACTGGTCGATGAAAACGCTCTGCTTCTCGCGCTTGAGCAAGGGCGCCTGGCAGGAGCGGCCATCGATGTCGCGGAGGAAGAGCCGTTGCCTGCGCGCAGTCCGCTGTGGAGTGCGCCCAATCTCCTGATCACGCCGCATTTCACCCCGCAGATGACGAATCGCGACGAACGCGCACTGGCCTTGCTGCTGGAGAACCTGCGGCGCTATCGCGCCGGCGAAGCGCTGCTGAACCTGCTGACCCCGGAAGACCTCTACTCTGTCGGCGATAGGGAAAACAGCAGCCGCACAGCGTTGTCTGCCCTGCTGCGTGACATCACCCGCCGGGGACGTCGCGTTCGCCACTGGCTACGCACCCGCTGAACTCGGGGGAGCGTCAGAGTGGCGCTCAAGCCGCGCCAGCATCTCGGCGCGAAGAAAGGCCACGGCGGTTTCCATCTCGGCAGGCGTAATTCTGCTGTGACGAATCATGGCCGCATTGTTGAGCGCCAGCGCATAGGAGAGATTGTGTTCGAGCTCGAAACAGGCTCGCTCGATCTGCTCGGCGATCGCCTGCTCACGGAAGTAGAGCCTCGCCGACCCTCCGCCGCGAAAGCCCCGCGACTGCCTGAGGTTGATATGCATATGGCCGCGGTTCGGGCCAAGGCAGTC
Source organism: Haliea sp. (assembly GCA_041583655.1). Lineage (GTDB taxonomy): Bacteria > Pseudomonadota > Gammaproteobacteria > Pseudomonadales > Halieaceae > Haliea. The sequence goes on from JBFHFJ010000032.1 coordinate 889, forward strand.
CAGCCGCATCACTTCATCGCCATGAACGAGCACAGAGGCACCGGGGCCGGGAGTGATGTCCCCTTCCAGCCAGTAGACATCAAGGCGGGCCGCGTTGCCGATGCGGCAGCTGCCGATGTCGGACACGTTCGGGCTGTTCAGTCTGGATGGCAAAGGCAGGACCCGCGATGCCATCTTGCGCAGGGGAGTGGGTACCGCTGCTCGCAGCGCGCGCAGCCATCTCATACCGGACCTCCCTCTGCCCAGGCTCACCAGGTCATCAACGATACGCCGTTTCCCCGATGCGGCCACCCCTGAAGGCAAGCCGCATCCCGGGGATTTCCAGCCAGTGCAGGTAGGCAGCGAGACCCAGTCCACGGGGGACAGCGGTCAACGGCACGTCGTAATGCCGCCGCAGGCGCAGATGCATTTCCCAACTCAGGAGCAGGCGACCGAGAAAGAAGAGCGGAATCGCCATGACGCCGAGATTACACAGCCAGGCGTGCGCTATCCGCGGGTCAATCTTGCGCACCATCACTGTGGCGAAGCCAGCGTTGCGGCGGATGTCATCCTCCATTCCCCAGCCCTCGTAGGCGTGGGCGGCCAGCATCCCCGGCTCGAAGCGAAATTGCAGCCCGGACTGGCGCATGGACTCGGCCTGGAGCTTGCCGCCAAATGCCCCGATATCGTCGAGGAAAGGATGGGCGAGAAGTGCCTCGCGGGTAAAGCCCGCATTGTTGTTGGCGATGGAGTGTGTCGGCGCGGCGGACCCGCGATCAAGATACCCGCGGCTCAGCAAACCGATGATGCGCTCGCTGCTGGAAGGGCTGTTGTAAACAGTGCGGCCGCTGACCACCGCGGTGTCGGGAAAGCGCTGGAACGTTTCGACCAGGTGGCGCAGCCACCCCGGGGCCGGTGCGCAATCACCATCCAGCACGCCCAGAATGTCACCTGTCGCCAGCCTGGCCCCCTCGTTCTTGAGTGCGTAGGAGGACACCTCATCGACAAAAACTATCTGCAACGAAGGCAGAATAGCCTGCAGGTCCGTTGGCACCTGGTCAGCGAAAGTGGAGGACTCCAGCAGCAGGAATTCCACTCGGCCGGTAAAGTCCTGCTGTGCGAGCGCGCGCAGGGTCAAGCGCAAGTCGTCCCACCCCTTGGCCTCGCCGCTGCCATAATCCGACACGATAATAACGCTTGTCTTCAGTGCCATCCTGAACCCCTGAACCGGACTGGTTCTCCAACCCGGTCATGTTACTGGGTCAGGTCTTGTTTTGTCATATTCCGCCTGATAATTCAGCCGAGGCTGCGCCGTCCTGTGCGCCTTCTACACGGCAGCACCCGACCCCTGCTCCCCGGCGCGCTTCTTCGTGAGGCGCGTCGGGGTCGCTGCCAGCGGGTCATCCGGCCACGGGTGTTTCGGGTAGCGGCCCTTCATTTCCTTTTTCACTTCCGGATACACGTTGCGCCAGAAGGTGGCCAGATCCTGGGTCACCTGCAGCGGGCGCTGCGCCGGTGACAGCAGGTGAATCTGCAGCGGCTGGCGACCATCGACAATGCGGGGGGTTTCTGCACAGCCAAACATCTCCTGCAGTTTGACTGCCAGCACTGGCGTAGCGGCGCTGTAGTCGATGGCGATGCTGGAGCCCGAGGGCACCACCAGGCGCTCCGGGGCAAGTCGCTCCAGCTCCAGGGGCAGCGGCCAGGGCAGTTGCGCGTGGAGGATTCGCCCCAGGTCCAGGCGGGCGAAATCCTGCACGCGGCGCACCTGCCCCAGATACGGCAGCAACCAGTGCTCCAGGCTCGCCAGCAGGGCCTCATCGCCCAGATCCGGCCAGGGATTCTGTGGCTGGTCCTGGTGCAGTCGCCGCAGCAGTTGCACCCGGGCACGCCACTGCTGCAGCGGCGGTGTCCAGGGCAGAAGCTTGAGGCCGCGGCGGCGCAGCAACCCGGTGAGCGCCGCTGCGAGTGCCTCTGCCGGCACCTCCTGCAGAGGCCGGCTCTCCAGCACCAGACGCCCCACCCTGCGCTGACGCTGGGCTATGAATTGCTCACCCGGCTCATCCCACTCCGCGCGCTCCTCCACGGTCACCAGCGGCGCCAGCACATCGTCAAAGCGGGCCGGGTCGAGTGCCGTGGCACTATAGATACGGTCGCCGGCCTGCCCTTGCGCGCCGCCAATTTCCGCAGTTGCCAGCCAGCGGGCCGTGCCCAGGCTGTCACCAGCGGGAACCGAGGCGCCACGACCGTTGGCTAGCTGGAACTCCCCACCGCGACCGCCCTCACGGGCGCGGGCAATACGATCAGGCCAGGCACTGGCCAGCAGCACAGCCACCACCTCCCCCGCCGGCACCGTGAGAGGGCCGCGCCGGGGCTGGTAGATTTCCGAAACAATCTGCGCGTAGCGACGCGCCTGTTGCCACGTTCGACGGTACCAGGCCTGCAGCCGCTGCGGGCAAGGCCGCTCGCCCAGCAGCACGGCGAGCGTCGCGCCCAGCTCCACACCCTCGTCCACCAGCGGATTGCGTTCCGCCAGTACCGCCGCCAGCAGGGCCGCAGTTTCCCGCGCATCAATGTCACAGCCCACCAGCAGCAAATGACCCAGGCGCGGGGGTAGCGGCATCTGGGACAGACGCACCCCATGCGGGGTCAGTTGCCAACTCCCGTCATCGCGCACGAAAGCGGCACCGCATAGCGCCAGCACATCCAGCCCCTGCTGATAGCTGGACGCTGGCGGCGGGTCCAGCCAGGCCAGTTCAATCGGGTCCTGCACTCCCCAGGCAAGCAGCTGTAGCGCCAGCGGAGCAAGGTCAGACTGGAGAATCTCCGGCGTTCGCTGTTCCTGCATACGCTGGAACTGCTCCTCGCTGTAAAGCCGCAGGCAGGAACCCGGGGCCAGGCGGCCGGCCCGTCCAGCGCGCTGGACGGCGGAAGCGCGGGAAATTCGCCGGGTGGCCAGACGCGTGGTGCCGGTTGCGGGATCAAACAGTGCCTGCCGCTCCAGGCCGCTGTCGACCACAGTGGTCACACCTTCGATGGTCAGGCTGGTCTCGGCGATATTCGTGGCCAGGACAACCTTGCGCCGGCCATGGGGACAGGGCGCGATGGCGATTTGCTGGCGCTCCAGCGCCAGGCCGCCGTAGAGCGGCGCCAGGGCCACATCCGGGGTCAGCAGGGGCCCCAGCTCCCGGGCGACGCGACGGATCTCGGTCTGCCCGGGCAGAAAAACCAGCACACTGCCGTCGCGCTCCGCCAGGGCCGCGCACACCGCGCGCACCACGGGCGCCACAATTGAAGCGCCCGCCGCCAGGCCCGGGCCATGCCTGACATGCACCGGATACTGGCGGCCCTCGGAGTGCAACATTACTGGATCCTGCAGCAAGCCTGCCACAGGCACCCCCTGCAAGGTGGCCGACATCACCAGCAGCCGCAGGGGCGGATCTTCCCGGAACAGTGCCCGCCCCTGCAGCGCGAGCGCAAGCCCCAGTTCCGAATCCAGGTTGCGTTCGTGGAACTCGTCAAAAATGACCAGGCCGACCCCGCCCAGGGCCGGGTCCCGCTGGAGTTGGCGGGTGAGGATGCCCTCGGTAATCACTTCGACACGGGTGGCGGGGCCGACCCGGTTCTCCAGCCGGATGCGATAGCCGACCCGCTGGCCCACCTGCTCACCAAGTATTTCGGCCATGCGCGCAGCGGCGGCACGGGCTGCGACCCGGCGGGGCTGCACCAGCAGGATACGCTGCCCGGCAAGCCAGCCCTCCTCCAGCAATGCCAGCGGCACCAGGGTAGTCTTGCCGGCTCCTGGCGGCGCTTCCAGCACCACGTCACGACTTTCCGCCAAAGCGGCCCGCAGTGCGGGCAGCACATCGGTGACGGGCAGGCGGGGCAGGTCGGCAAGCAGCATCGCGCCATGGTAGCCGAGCCGGCGGGCGGCGCCAATGACGGTGCAGGACAGAGCCCAATTGCACCACTGCGGTGCATTAACGCCCGGGGCCACCCATCGGCGCACAAGCCGGGCGCCTGTTTCACACGGCTGTCACACGCTCAAGGCACAGTGAGTGCGGTTGGCAAGGTTCTTGCTGCTACCAGAACTGGAAGACAGGGCGTTACCGCAACTATCCGCAGGGCGCGCAGCCCGCCAGGAGTGGCACCATGAGTGATCAGGCACTGGAAAAACACCTGCACAGCATCAGCACTTCCCGCGAGCCCGGGGCGGTGGCATTCTTCGATCTCGACGGCACCCTGATCGCGGGCTACTCCATTCTCGCGCTGGCACTGGAGACGGCGCGCGCCGGCCTCGCGCGCGGCGAGTTGCGCCAGTCCCTGAAAATGCTTCGGGACGCCCTGCGCCAGCGGCAGCGGGAGAGCGGCGGTCACTACCACAAGCTGGTGAAGCGCCTGAGCCGGGCGCTCGCCGGCGTTTCCGAACACAGCCTCCGGCAGCTGGGCGAACAGGCCTGCCACCGCCATCTCGCCAAGAGCCTGTACCGGGAAGCGATCAGCCTGGTGGAAGCACACCGTGCGGCGGGCCACAGGCTGGTTATCGTCACCGCCGCCAGCCACTACCAGGTTGAACCCATCGCCCGCCTGCTGGGGATAGAGGAAATCTGCTGTACCCGACTTGAGGTGCTGGAGGGTCGTTTCACCGGCAAGGTCATCAGCCCCATGTGCTACGGTGAAGGCAAGGCCCTGGCGGCGCGCCGGGTCGCCCGCCGGGAAAAAACGGCACTGGAGCAGTGCTGGTTCTACACGGATTCCAGCGCCGACCTGCCGCTGCTGAAACTGGTCGGGCACCCGGTGGCGGTCAATCCCTCCGACAGCCTTGGCGCGCATGCCCGCAGCCAGCGCTGGCCCCAGCTCACATTTGCCAGCCGCGGCCTCCCCGACATGGAATCCCTGCTGCGCACCGCGCTGACCGGGCAGGCGGTAACGGCAACCGCGCTGGTCGGCGCGATAGGCAAGCGCCTGGGTCTGCCCCGCATCGCCAACGCCAATCGCGTCACCCAGCTGCTCGGTGACCTGGGCAGTGGTTTTGCCGGGCTGGAGTTTGACATCGAGGGCGCCGAGCACCTGCAGCAGCGGCGCCCGGCGATCTTCGTGTTCAATCACCAGAGCCTGCTGGACGCCATGGTTCTGGCGCACCTGCTGAGACGCGATGTGGTGCCCTTCTGCAAACAGGAAATGGCGGGGATTCCAGTGCTGGGGCCACTGCTGCAGCAGGCGAATACCATTTTTGTCGATCGCAAGGCGCAGAACCAGACGGCGGTCATGCAGGAGGCACTGGCGGTGCTGGAGAGCGGTCGCTCACTGGTTATCGCGCCAGAGGGCACCCGCAGCACCCTGGGCCACATCCAGCCTTTCAAGCACGGGGCGTTCTTCCTCGCCCGCAAGGCCGGGGTGCCCATCGTACCGATCGTGCTGCACAACGTGAAAGACGCGTTGCCCAAGGGGGGGTTCCTGATCCGCCCCGCAACCATACGGATCAGCGTGCTGGCGCCCGTGGAGCCCGGCGCAATGGGTAGCGTGTGGGACACCTGCCACTGTCTGGAGTCGCGCTACAGCAGCCTGCTGGGGCAGTCACCGGTAGCCGCCCTGCCCCATCAGGCCAACGCGGTCGCTTGAGGCCGCTGGGCCGCCACCCGCGCCGCCGTCAGCGGGGCTGGCGGCCGATCCAGGCGTCCATGCGCCGCTCCAGCGCATCCAGCGGAATCGCCCCTGCCCCGAGCAGGTGATCGTGGAAGGCGCGAATATCGAAAGCTTCACCCAGCGCCTGCTCCGCGCGCTCGCGTAGCTCAAGGATTTTGAGCTGGCCGATCTTGTAGGCCAGGGCCTGGCCGGGCCAACCGATGTAGCGGTCGATCTCATTGACGATATCCGCCTCGGTCTTGGCGGCGTGGGCGGTGAAATACTCGATCGCCTGCTCGCGACTCCAGCCGAAATAGTGGATCCCGGTATCCACCACCAGCCGCACCGCCCGCCACATGTCGTAGGTGAGCTGGCCGTAGCGCGAATACGGGTCCGTATACAAACCCATGTCATAGCCAAGGCGCTCGGAGTACAGGCCCCAGCCCTCGACAAACGCAGTTTCGCCCCCGGTGCTGCGGAACATCGGCAGCCCCTCCAGCTCCTGGGCAAGGGCAATCTGCAGGTGATGCCCGGGGACCGCCTCGTGCACGCTGAGCACTTCCATTTCGTACCTCGGACGCACCTCGGGGCGGTACAGGTTGACATAGTAGAAGCCTGCCCGGGTGCCATTGGCCGCGGGCCTGTTGTAGTAGGCCGTGGTGGTGTCCGGCGCGATGCTGTCGGGAATAGGGCGCACGCCGTAGGGCATGCGCGGCAGCTTGCCGAAGAGCTTGACCAGCTCCGGATCCAACCGCTTGGACACTGCCAGGTAAGCCTCAAACAGCGCTTCCGGCGTGTCGTAGTAGAACTGCGGATCGGTGCGCAAAAACTCGTTGAAAGCCCGCAGGTCGCCGGCAAAGCCGACACTGTCCTTCACCGCCTCCATCTCCGCGAGCAGTCGGGCGACCTCGGCCTTGCCGACTTCGTGGATAGCCTCGGGGGTCATGTCGGTGGTGGTGAAATGGCGGGCGAGATGCCGGTACAGCTCATCTCCCCCCGGCAGGCCGCCAATACCCGGCTGGTCGCGGCAGGCGGGCAGGTAGGCGGCGCTGAGAAACTCGCGGAATTCCGCCAGCGCCGGGTTCACCCGGGAGCGGATCACCTGGGCAGCGCTACGCCGCAGCTCCGCTGCCTGGGCGGGCGACAGCTCCGGCGGGGCATTGCGGAAAGGTTTGTAGAAAGGGCTGTCTTCGGGGTCCCCGGCAAGCAGCCGGTCAATCTGCGCAGGCACCCGCTCCATGACGACGCGGGCCTGGGTGCGTTGCTGCAGCATGCCATCCTCGAGCAGTTCACGGTACTGCAGCAGCAGGTCCGGCAGTGCCTGCAGGCGCTCCAGCCAGGCGCGATAGTCCTCCTCGCGCACAAAGTCGATCTGCTCGGCCAGCGTATGCAGGTGCTGGGGACCGGAGCGCATATTGACCGGCATCAGATGCATGCCCAGCGCATGGGCTTCGCGCTCGCCTTGCAACAGGCCTACCAGCATGGCGTGGCTCAGCTGGTCCTGCTCGGCGAGTGCCGCGACGTCTATCGCAGAAAGCTCGGCGAGGAACTCCCCGCGCCGGGCATCGCGCGCGATGTGTGCCGCAACGCTCATATCCTCCCAGCGGCTGTTGGCACTGCTGTCACCGAGCCGGGTGCGAAGCTGGGGGTACTGCTGCAGCTGCCATTGCCAGTGCGCATCGACAATGCGCTGGAAATCGTCCGCAGGCGCGGCGCTGGCAAGCGTGACGCCCCACAGCAGCAGGGCGAGAATGAAACGGCTCATGACGGCCTCCGTAAACCCAAAAGGCCGCCATGATAACGCGATTTGCCGGGCGATGCCGGCCCTCAGGCCTGGGGCAGCACCAGGTACTTTTCCCCCGTTGCGCGACGATTGTAGGCGCCGATGACTTCCGGATTAAGGGCCTCGGCGAGGGACACCTTGCTGGTGTAGTGGCTGGCGAAAGTGGTCTTGATCTCCGCCGCGACCCGCGCCCGCATCTCACCTGCCTTTTGCATTCCCACCTTCTGCAGGAACAGTGGCAGCAGCCAGCCCCCGATATTCCAGGCAAAGCCGAAACTGCGGCTCAGCACAGTCGGGCCAAGGTCCAGGGCACCGTAGATGTACAGCTGTTTGAAGGTGTTGGAGCCGTAGCGGTTGTACTCGGTCATCTTGCGCGCGGCTATGGCTTCCATGCCGCTGAGGATGGTGCTGCCGAGCTTGCCGCCGCCAATGGCGTCAAAAGCCAGCGTGGCGTCTGTGGCATCCAGCGCCGCCAGCAGTTGCTGCTGGAAATCCCCGGCTTCGGAATTGACCACGTGCTCGGCGGCCTGCGACCGCAACAGCGCCACCTGCTCGTCCTTGCGCACGATATTGACCAGGGGAATACCATCGGCAATGCACAGGCGATTGAGCATCTGCCCGAGGTTGGAGGCGGCCGCGGTGTGCACCAGTGCGCCGTGCTGCTCCAGACGCAGGGTCTCCACCATGCCCAGCGCGGTCATCGGGTTGACGAAGCAGGAAGCGCCCTCCTCCGCGGTAGTATCGTCATTGAGCACCAGGCAGGCCTGGGCGCTGACACAGCGATACTGGCCGAACATTTCGCCGCCAAATACACCCACGGTCTTGCCCAGCAGGGCCTGGGCCGCAGTGGAACTACCCGCCGCAATGACCTTGCCGGCGCCTTCGTTACCCGCGGGCAGGGCCTGGCCAACCCGGGCCTGGACAATGCCCATGGCCTGCGGGGGGATGTCCGCGGTCACCACCGGCCGGTCGGGGGTGCCGCTTACGCGCGCCGTGCCCATGTCGGCCGGGCCAAACAGCAGCGCCAGGTCAGAGGGATTGATTGGCGCCGCCTCGACCTGAACCAGAACCTCATCCGGTCCCGGCTTCGGGATGGGGGTGTCCTCAAGCCACAGGGTCAGGGTGTTATCCGCGTTGACGCGCGTACGTAACTGCAAACCGGTGTCAGCCATGCTGCTTTCCTCTCTCGGTGTACTGGCAAGGGGGTGCCACTATAGCGGATACTAGCCTCTCGCGCCGCCCCGATTACCGCGCCGGCACAGGACCGGAAACCGAGTTGATGAACACACTGCAGGAACTGACCCGCATCGTGCAGGCCGCTGCCCAGGCCGACCAGACCGAGGATCAGGTCAAGCTGATCGTGGAGGCCATCCACCGTGCCATACAGGTGGATGTGTGCAGCCTGTACATCGCTGCGACAGACGGAACCATGGTGCTGGTGGCCAGCCGTGGGCTGGACCCGCAAGCCGTTGGCTACAGCCGGCTTGCCCCGGGTCGTGGCCTAGTTGGCCGCGTGGCCCAGAGCAGGCACCCGATCAACGTCGCCGATGCTGCCTCCCATCCGGATTTCTGCTATCTGGCCGAAACCCGCGAGGACGAGTTCCGCAGTTTCTGTGGCGTGCCGGTGGTGCGCGCGGGCGCCGTCATCGGCGTGCTGGTGGTGCAGTCCCGGGAGGGGCGGGTGATGTCCGCCGACGAGCAGGCGTTCCTGGTCACCCTCTCCACCCAGCTCGCCCTGGTGCTGCCGCCCGAACCACTTGCCGCGCACACGCCGGCCAACACCCTGCGCCGCGTGCGCGGAGTCAAGGGTGCGCCGGGCACCGGTATCGGAAGCGCCTGGCTGTGCGAAACCGTGGACCTGTACGCGGTCCCCGATCGACCCTGCGAGGACCCTGCGGCCACGATTGACGAGTGGCACCAGCTGCTGTCCAAGGTCAGCGCGGACATGGACAAGGAACGCGAGGCCCTGGGGGAACAGCTCTCCGACGGCGTCGGCGCCGTGTTTACCGCCTACCAGATGCTGCTCAACGACCCTGGGCTGCGCTCGGGCGTGGAGCAGGCCATAGCCCAGGGCCAGTGGCTGCCCGGCGCCCTGCGCCAGGTCGTGCACCACTACGCGGAGGTCTTCCTGGCGATGGAGGATCCCTACCTGCGCGCGCGCAATGAGGACCTGCATCACCTGGGCAACAAGCTCTACCAGAGCTGGAGCGGCGCGCCCGAAAACACACCCGCTGACTCCCACGGCCCGCTGGTGCTGACAGGCGCCAAGGTCAGCGTCTCCGATATCGCCGCCTGCGACCCGCAGCGGCTGGTGGGCATTGTTTGCTACGAGGGCTCCAGCCTCTCCCACACCGCGGTGCTGGCCAATGCCCTGGGCATTCCGGCAGTGATGGGCACCGGCAAGCTGAAAGGTATCGACAACGGCAGCCCGCTGATCGTGGACGGCAATACCGGCCAGGTCATTCTCTTCCCCAGTCCCTCGGTGCGACTGGAATTCGAGCGTTTGCAGCGCGCTGAACAGGCCCTGAAAGGTGAACTGGCAGGCCTGCGCGACCTGCCCGCCACCACCACCGACGGCGAGCACGTGCGCCTGCTGGCCAACACCGGGCTGCTGGCGGACATCTCGCCGGGGCTTGCCAACGGCGCCGAGGGTATTGGCCTGTACCGCACCGAAATGCCGTTCATGGTCAGCGAGTCCTTTCCCTCGGAGGAGGAACAGCTGCACATCTACCGCCAGGTCCTGGCAGCCTACCGCGGCCGCCCGGTGTACATGCGCATCCTCGATATCGGCGGCGACAAACCCCTGCCCTACTTTCCCATCCACGAGGAAAACCCGGCCCTGGGCTGGCGCGGCATTCGCTTCTGCCTGGACAACAGCTCGCTGCTGATGACCCAGGTAAGAGCCATGCTGCGGGCGGCCGCTGACGGGGATGAGCTGCACATCCTGCTGCCGATGGTAAGCAATACCGGGGAGATCAAGGCCTTCCACGGTGTGCTGCAGGATGCCCTGCAACAGCTGCGGGAAGAAGGTGTCGCGGTGCGGCGGCCGCAGGTGGGCATCATGGTGGAAGTGCCCGCCGCGATCTCCCTGTTGCCGGCATGGGCGTCGCAGCTGGACTTTGTCTCCATAGGCTCCAACGACCTGAGCCAGTACCTGCTGGCCCTGGACCGCAACAACCCCCGGGTAGCAGGGGCCTACGATCATATCCACCCCGCGGTGCTGCAGGAAATCGCCCGCATCTCCGCCACCGCAAAGCGCGCAGGATTGCCGCTGAGCCTGTGCGGCGAGATGGCCTCGGACCCTGCCGCAGTGGTGTTCCTCCTGGGCATCGGCATTCGCAAGCTGAGCATGAGCGCTTCCAAGTTGCCGCGTATCAAGTGGTTGCTGCGCTCCATGGCCGCGTCCGATGCCGCCGACCTGGCGCAGCAGGCCCTCGCCCTGGACAACAGCGCGGACATCCGCCAACTCCTCGAGGGCGCTTTGCACCAGCGCGGCCTCGGCCGCCTGCTCGGCAGTGAGTGATATACTCCTGCGCCCACCTTTGCCAACTGGATACACCATGACCGCACTGGACAAGGACAATCAGCCCCTGCAGGGCGAGCGCCTGCAGCGCCATATCGAGCGCGCCCTCGCGGTAACGGAAATTCCCCGGAGCCGGGACGCACTGATCGCCGGGCAACTGGTGCAGCGGCTGTTCCGGCCAGAGGTTCGGGGCGTAGACAACATTCCCCCTGAACCCTGCCTGTTTGTTGGCAACCACAGCCTGTTCGCCCTGGACGGCCTGGTCGTCGCCACCGTCATGCAGCGCCAGTATGGCCGCTTCCTGCGCCCACTGGGGGACAAGTTCCTGTTTACCCACCCCGGGCTGGAGAGCGCCCTGCTGGCACGGGGCGCAGCCATGGGCCATCCCGCGGTCTGCAGCGCACTGATGGCCCACGGCCGGGACCTGCTGGTCTTCCCCGGCGGCGCCCATGAGGCGGTCAAACCCAATCGCCAGCGCTACCAGCTGCAGTGGAAAGAGCGCTACGGCTTCATTCGCATGGCCGCAGAGCACGGCTATACCATCATGCCCTTCGGCATTGTCGGGCCCGACGAGTTCTACAGCCACCTGATCGAAAGCGAGGACCTGCCCGACTCCCTGCCGGGGCGCCTGCTGCGCCGTTTCGGCCTGCTCACCGACGACACCCGAGCAGACGCCCTGCCGCCGCTGCCACTGGGGGCGCTGGGTACCTTGTTGCCCAAGCCCCAGCGCTGCTACCTCGGCTTTGGCCAGCCGGTGAGCCTGGCCCGGTTCAGCAAGCGCAAGCCGGGCAAGGTGCAGCAACAGAAAATTCGCGCACAGGTTGCCGGGGAAATCGAAGAACAGCTGCGGCAACTGCTGCTGCTGCGGGAGCAGCAGCGGCGGGAAGACAGTCTGTTGCGGCGCATCCTCACCCTCTGAGGAGGATGCGCGGGAGCCGGCCTACTCCGCCATCACCCGGGCCAGCCGCGACGGCTTGCGCCAGGTCTTGCCCAACAGCCGGCGCAGGTAAACCACGGCCAGGGTCAGGAGCATGGCGACAAAGCCCCACCAACTCGCCAGCGGCCCCACCTCCAGCGATTTGATCATGATGTACTGGCTTACCAGCATCAGGACGTGCAGGCTCATGGAGGTATTCATCAGCCAGCGGGTATCACCCGCGCCCCGCAGCACGCCGCTGCAGATGAGGATGATCGCATCCGCCAGCACGTAGGTGGCCATGCCCAGCATCATGCGACTGCCCAACGATGCAATCTCGCTGAAATCCTGCTCAGGCGTTGCGAACACCATAATCAGGTCCATGCGAAACACGATGAAGAACACCGCCAGCACCAGCGAGTAACCCAGTGCAATCACAAAGCCCGCGGCGATCACCTGGTTGGTGCGGCTCATGTCGCCGGCGCCCACATAGCGGCCGATAAGGCTGGTGACCGCGATATTGAGGCCGATCAGCGGGACATAGTTCAGCATGTCCCAGTTGAAGACGATGGCCATGGCGGCGCCTTCCGCAACGCCGTAGGACTGAAACAGCAGGAGGAAGAAGTTGAAGGTCGCCGCGCCGACAAAGGTCTCGAAGCCGGAAGGCAGGCCCAGCCGCACGTAGCGGCGCAGGATCCCGCCATCGTAGCGAAACGAATCCCGCACCCGGAAGATCTCGCGGTGAAACCGGTTGAAGTAGAACAGCGCGTAGATACCAATGCTGAACGCGGTAGCAATCACCGTGCCCAGCGCCGCGCCGCGGATACCCAGCTCCGGGAAGCCAAACTTGCCAAAAATCAGCACCCAGCTCAGGGGTATGTTCAGCAGGACGCCAAGGGTATCGGTGATCATCACCACCCGGGTCCGGGCGATACCGCAGAAGTAGGCCGCCGCGCAGGCTTTCACCATGGTGAAGAAAGCGCCAGCCATCATCACATAGTAGTACTGCCGCTCCAGCACGACCTGCTCGGGCGGGTGGCCCATCAGCGCAAACAGCCCGCCCATCAGCCACGCGATCACCAGCAGCAGGGGCTGGCAGGCCAGGGCCATCAGCACGCCCTGGGTCAACACCCGGGGGCATTTCTCCAGTTGGCCGGAACCGTAGTACTGAGCCACCAGCGCGGTGGCGTAGGACATGACACCGAGAAACAGGGATACGCTGACAAAGAAAGTTACGCCACCACCCAGGGCCGAGGCAATGTGCAGGGCGTCGATTCGCGACAGGAACCGGCGATCGGTGAAGACCATCAGGGCGAACGCGCTCTGTGACACCACCATCGGCAGTGCCAGACGAAACAGCTCGCGCGTTTGCCCGGTGCTGAGCATCACCCTCTCCACAACTGTGCACCCATAAACGCTGCCGCCCTCACCGAAGGTGAGGGCGCGACAGGCGGGTCGGAAAAATCAGGCGCGCATTATAGGCCGAAGCGGGAAAACTTCCAGCGCAGGCCACCCCGCCTGAGACGAACAGCGGGGAACCTGCGACCAATACCCGGTGCGTTGGCGCCGCTAGGGCAACTCAACGCCTGGCGATACCCAGCTCACCGAGAGAGGCCGCCATATCCTGGGCGGCGGTGGCAGGCTGTACCGAGGTATCAATCTTCAGGATCCTGCCGTCGACGCCGATGTAGAACGTATGGCGTTTGGCAAAGCCCATGCCAGCCAGTACCCCGTAGGCCTCTGCAACCGTCTTGTCCGGGTCGCTGAGCAGGGGGAAGTCGGCGCCGGTCTCAGCGGCAAAGCGCCTGTTTTCGGCCAGGGGGTCCACGCTGGCCATGAAGTAGGTCACATCGTAGTCGCGGATCAGGTGGCCGTTCTCCGCCAGGGACTTGCACTCCACGGTGCAGCCGGAGGTGAAGGCGCGCGGGAACCAGGCCAGCACGACTGCCTGCTTGCCGCGAAAGTCAGAGAGAGAATAGGTCTTGCCGTCGCTGGCGGCGAGGGTAAAGTCCGGGGCGGGGTCGCCCACCTGCAATCCGGCCGCTACGGCGGGCAGCGCAAGCGCGAGCGTCAGGAACAGGGTCAGGGATCTGATTGTTGACATGGAATACTCCGGGATTCAGCTGGCGCCCGGTTCACTACCGGGCGAGTGCATAGTAAGGTACGTCAATCATACTACCCGGATCACTTTCCCGCTGCAGAACTGCCGCACCACCACTGCAGTGTACCCGATGGATACCCCTATGAAGTCAACCCTGCGCTCCTGCTTGCTGCTGTGCAGCAGTTCCCTGCTCGCCCCCGGCCTGCCCGCCGCCGCCAGCGCCGACCGGCCCGGCTGGGACGTCAACCGCCCGGACTTCTCGGCAGCACCGGTCAGCGCTGAATTCGATGTCAGCGAAGGGACCTGGATGAGCCTCGATGTGGCACCCGACGGCCGCCACCTGGTCTTCGATCTGCTCGGCGATATCTACGAGGTTCCGCTTGCCGGCGGCGTCGCGCGGCCCCTGACCTCCGGCCACGCCTGGGACATGCAGCCGCGCTACAGCCCCGACGGCAGGCATGTCGCCTTCACCTCGGACCGGGCGGGCGGGGACAATATCTGGACCCTGGAACGGGACAGCGGCGAGCTGCGCCAGATTACCTTCGAGACCTTTCGCCTGCTCAACAATCCCAGCTGGAGCCCGGATGGGCAGTATCTCGCTGCCCGCAAACACTTCACCACCTCGCGCTCCCTGGGCACGGGAGAGATCTGGCTCTACCACGCCGCCGGCAGCGGCGACAACAGCGGCCAGCTGGTGGTGCCCCGCCCCAGTCCGACGTTCCAGAAGGAACAGGGCGAGCCAGCATTCAGCCCCGACGGCAAGAGCCTGTACTTCTCCCTCAACACCACCCCCGGTGATACGTTCATCTATCACCAGGACAGCAACACCGAGCTGTTCCAGATCCGCCGCGTCGACCTCGCCAGCGGCGCGGTCAGCACCGTGGCCGGCGGCCCCGGCGGCACTGTGCGTGCAACCCCCTCCCCCGACGGCAAACAGCTCGCCTACGTCAAGCGGGTGCGGGCCGGCTCGCGCCTGTTCGTGATGGATTTGGCCTCCGGTGTCGAACGCATGCTGTTCGACGGGCTGGACCTGGACATGCAGGAAACATGGGCGGTGCACGGGCTCTACCCGAACATGGCCTGGACCCCGGACAGCCGCGATATCGTGTTCTGGGCCCAGGGCAGGATCTGGCGCCTCGCGGTCGCCTCGGGTGACGTAACCGAGATTCCGTTCCAGGTCCGGGACCGGCGCGATATCTACCCCGCCGTGCGCTTCCCGGTGGACGTGGCGCCGGCAAAGTTCTCCACCCGCATGGTGCGATTCGCCCAGCCCTCCCCGGACGGCAGTGCGGTGGTTTTCGAATCCCTGGGCGAACTGTATGTAAAACGCGGTGACAGCGCTCCCCGCCGCCTCACTACAGACAGCGACAGCGGCTTCGACTACGCACCTGTGTGGTCGCCCGACGGACGCGAGATCCTGTTCCTGCGCTGGAACGACCAGAACCTCAGCCGGGTGCGCAGCGTTGCCGCCCGCGGTGGCAAATCCCACCCCCTGGACCACCCCCCAGGGGGCAGTACACGGAGCTGGCGATCGCTGCCGACGGCGCTACCCTGGCCCTGCGCAAACTCCCCGCCAGCAGCCTGTTGAGCCCCGAGTGGGCGGTCAAGCCAGGCATCTATCTGCTCACGCGCAAGAGCGGCGAGATGAGTTTTGTCAGTGCCCGCGGACGCAACCCGCACTTCGGGCCAGACGGCCGCATCTATGCCCAGGAGCGCGCGGAAAGTTCCAGCGGCCGCGGCAGCAGCACCGCCAGCACCACCCTGATCTCCATGAGCCGCACTGGTCACGACATGCGCATGATCGCCAGCGCCGAACTCGCCACCAGTATCCGGCTCGCTCCAGACGGCCGCCATATTGCCTTCGAGGACGGCCAGCAGATCTACCTGACTGCCGCCACCCTGACCGGCAAGCCGCTGCAGCTGGACGCGGCCAAGCCGGCCTTCCCGACTGTGCGTCTGAGCAAGGTGGGCGGCGCCTACCTGAACTGGAACGCCGACGGCAGCGCGGTAAGCTGGAGTACCGGCCCCGAACTGAAAACCGTCACCGTGGCGAGGGCCCTGGCACCCGGGTTCGAACCCGGTGCGGCGGGCAGCGACCTGTCGATGACCGTGGACGCCGCCACCCCGGATACCCGCCTGGCCCTCACCAACGCCCGCATCGTGACCATGAACGCGGCGCGCGAGGTCATTGAGGGTGGCACCCTGCTGCTGGAACAAAACCGCATCCGCGCCGTGGGCGGCAGCGGCCTCAGCATCCCCGAAGGCTTCCGCACGGTCGACATGGCCGGCAAGACCCTGTTGCCGGGCTTCGTCGACATCCATGCCCACGGCCCCTACGGCAGCGATGACATCATTCCCCAGCAGAACTGGGACCTGCTCGCGCACCTGGCGCTGGGAGTGACCACGGTGCACAACCCGGCCAGCAGCGCCCACCTGGTATTCGCGGCAGCGGAGTACGCGCGGGCCGGCAAGATCCTCGGACCGCGGATATTTTCTACCGCCGAGACCATTTACGGTGCCAGATCCACCAACTGGCACCCGCTGGAAACCTTCGAGGACGCCCTGGCCCATGTCCGCCGGCTCAAGGCCCAGGGTGCGGTGACGGTGAAGAACTACAACCAGCCGCGCCGGGACCAGAGGCAGATGGTGATCGAGGCGGCGCGGCAGGAGGGCCTGATGCCGGTGGCGGAGGGCGGCGCCCTGTACCACATGGACATGAACCTGATCGGCGACGGTATTACCGGCATCGAGCACAATGTGCCGGTGCTGACCCTGTACGACGACGTCATCCAGTACTGGCGCCAGAGCCAGGCCGGCTACACACCCACCCTGGTGGTCACCTTCGGCGGGCTCACCTCCGAGGACTATTACTACCAGGACACCGAAGTCTGGAAGCATCCGCTGCTGGCCAACTTCGTCCCGCCCACCGTGTTGCAACCGCGCTCGGTACGGCGCCCCATGGCCCCGGAGGAGGACTACCGCGACGACGATGCCGCGGCGGCCGCGAAAGAGCTGCTGGACCAGGGCATCCTGGTCAATACCGGCGGCCACGGCCAACGCGAGGGCCTGGCGACACACTGGGAAATGTGGAGCTTTGTTCGCGGTGGCTTCAGCCCGATGCAGGCCCTGGCCGCGGCGACCATCAATCCGGCCACCTACCTGGGCATGGAGCAGGACATCGGCTCCCTGGAACCGGGCAAACTGGCGGACCTGGTTATCCTTGAGAACAATCCGCTGGAGGATATCCGTCACTCAGACCAGATCAGCCATATTGTGCTCAATGGCCGCGTCTACGAGGCGGCGTCCCTGAAAGAAGTCTATACGGGTGAGAGTGCCCTGCAACCGTTCTGGTGGCAGGGCCGCCCCGAGGCGGACATTCGCTGAGACCCGCGCCGCCCCGCTGCCACACCGGCGGCGGAGGGTAAGCCGCAGAGAAACCCCCGCCGCTACAGCGTGGAGCGCCCCAGCAGCCCGGTGAGGCGGCGCACCAGCCACTTCGGCGTCGCCCGGGCCGCCAGCGTCGTGGCCAGGTTCAGCGTGCCCGGCACAACAATGGCCTGGCCCTTGAGGCAGGCCCGCCAGGCCTCCTCGGCGACATCCTGCACATCGGAAATCAGCATCGCCGGCAGGTTTTGCAGGGCGCTGGACCCGGCCTGGGCCCGTGCGACCATGTCAGTGGCGGTGATGCCCGGGCAGAGGGTGGTCAGGGTCACACCGGTGCCGCGCAATTCCTCTCCCAGCGCCTCGGACAGCGACAGTACATAGGCCTTGGTGGCGGCGTAGGTCGCCAGGCTGGGAATGGGCTGGAACGCGGCGATCGAGGCAACGTTGAGCACCCGGCCGCTGCCGCGGGCCGTCATCGGGGGAATAAAATGGGCGAGCAGGTCGGTAAATCCCGCCACGTTCAGCTGCACCATGGCCTGGTGGTCCGCCGGCGTCATGGTGGTGAAAGCGCCGTGCTGCAGCACACCCGCGTTGTTGACCAGAATATCCACCGCCA
>JBFHFJ010000033.1:0-18703 GCA_041583655.1 Haliea sp.
GTACCAACAGGTCGACTATCTGGCGATCACTGGGAATGACCCGCACTGCACCCCAGCCGCCGCTGTTCTGCATGGCCTCGGCCAGCAGGCGGGGCATGTAGCGTGCCTCGGCCTTGCGCACCTCGGGGTAGATCTGCTGATCCTCGTCATAGTCGTCCAGGCCTGGATCGAACACAACGACGCCGACATCCAGCAGCAATTCCTCGGACAGGGCCTCGGCGGGACGCTCCAGTGCAGGCACCGCGGTAGACTTCACGGTCTGGCTGACGCAAGCCGGCAACAGCATTACCAGCATTACTGTCGTGGCCAGGCGAAAACCTGCCGTCATGGCTTGATTCCCTTGTATTTCCTGTATTCATCCCAGAGCTTTTCCCGCACCGCCGGGTCGGGTTCGCGCATGGCGGCTTCACGCAGCTGGCGGGCGACCACGTCGTCGTCATTGCCGCTGGGGATATCGGCGGGAGGAGGGTACTTGGCGGGATTGGCGGGCGGGGGGCCGCCGGGGGAGCTGACCCCACCCATGCCGCCGCCACCGTAGCCGCCGGTTGCCGCCACTTCACCGCCGTAGGGGCCGGCAGGGCCGCCGCCGTCAACGGCGGTTTCCATTTCCTGCTCGGCCGGCCGGGTGCTGCTGCGGCTGGCGCTGCGCTGACGTGCCTGTTCCTCGAGGATCATGGTGTCGAAGTCACCACTGCTGGATTCGAGGCGCGCGTCCAGGATTGCCACCTGTTCGGCGGGCGTCAGGGGCCCGCTGCCCATGCCCCCCGCGGTGCCGGGTGGATTTCCCGCGCCCTGATCGCCACCCGCAGGGTCGCTGCCTGCGCCATCGTCGGCCCGTTGATCGCCGCCACCTTGTGCCGCACCGCCGGCGGCGGCCCCCATGGCCGCCTCCAGCGCCGCCAGCACGCTGTCGTCCATGGTCGGTGTGTCGCGCATGTCGGGCAGGGCGTCCGTGCCGGCACTCGCGCCTTCGCCAAATCCGGGTTCAGCGCCCGCCTGCCCGCCGGCCGGGCTCTCGGCGCCGGCGGTGTCTCCGCTGGCACCGGCCTGCTCGCTGCTGGCGATGTCGCCCTCGCTGCTGCCGCTGGCTGTTTGTTCAGCGCCGGGGGCAGCCGCGCCGCCGGTAGAGGGTGAGCTGCCAGCTGTCGATGTGGAGCTGCTGTTCTCGCCGGGGGTGCTTTGCGCACCACTGCTGCCCTGACTTCCGGAGGCGGTCGGTGGCGGTGAGCTGGCCGAGGGCGTCGAGGGTGTCGAGGGTGTCGGGGGCTGGGACTGGGTGGGGTTGCTGGCGCTGGGGCACCCCGCCAGCAACAGGCACAGGCTCGCCACAGCCGCTGCACGCAGGCCGATCTGGATTCTGTCGCTGTCAAAGTTTGCTGTCATAGGCCACTATAAGGTTGTCGGTTTCCACCGGCTCTCCGGTCTCAAGATCAAAGCGGGGCCGGAATAGTGTCCGGCGCAACTTGCGCATCAACCGGTTGGCAAACCCATTGGCCTCACTGTTGTCATCAATGCGGTTCAGGCGCGTAACCTTGCCATTGGCCGTCACCGCGAATTCGAGCAGTATATCGCCACTGTCGCTGTCTGGCAGCATTCCCTGCTCACCCAGGCCCGCGACAGCCGGGAGCGCCACCGGACCTGAGAACAGTTCCAGTGCTATGGGTTGGGCATCGGCATTGGCGGCAAGTTCCCCGATCGCTTCCTGGTAGGCTGTCACCGCCTCCTCCCGCTCGCCGTGCCACAGCATCCAGTCTCCGAGCATGGTCAGGGCCCGGGCGGGGCCGGCCGGGTCGCTGTCGCCGTGGATGCGCTGCAGGTCGTAGATCGCCCTGAGCACCGCCAATCCCTTCTGGTAGTTGTCTTTCCGGTACGCGCCGGCGTGGGTCGGGGACGTGTGCCCGGCGGGCCCCAGGTTGCGGCTGAAGCCCGGCCCGTCCTCCCACTGCAGGTCGGAGATCAGGTACTGGGCCTGGAGCATTCCTTCCAGCGGTTGCAGCAGCTTGATTGACGTGTCCCCCTCGGACTCCAGGATGTCGTTCAGGGCCAGGCGATTGAACTCCCACATCTGCAGCAGGCGCTGCCCGGGCTCCTCATCCAGACCCAGCAGGTAGGCCTGACGCTGCCAGTCGGCCTGTTGCAGTAGCGCCGGCGCGCGTTGTCGGGGGTCCTGCAGGGCGCGCTCCTGAACCCTATACAGGTAGCGCTGGCGCTCATCGACGGCACGATAGTCGGCGAGGGCATGCAGGCTCCGGATTTCCGACTCCAGCAGTGGCAACTGCTCGGTGCTGTACAGGCCGCTGCTGACCCGTGCCACATGGGTGCCTCGCTTGAACACGGCGGCGGCCTCCCCGTGGCGGCCTTCCTCCTGCAGGGTCAGGCCGAGACTGAGCAGGCGCTCCGGCAGAACCGGGCTGTAGGCACCGTGCGCACTCTCCAGCAGGGCGATTTCTTCCAGGTGCTGCTCCTCGGCAAGCAGGGGGCTGGCCAGCAACGAGCCTGTGATGAGCAGGGCCTTTATTTGCAGTTTTATCATGGCGTATGTCACCTTCGGGATTGCGTTTGCGAGTACCGATGTCTGGCGACGAGCTTCCCTTCAAGTATATACATTTCCCGGACTCCCACACAAAATACGCACTGGCACCGGATTCGGTGCTTTTTTATGAACGTCTTTGTGCAGTGGAGTGACCAGGATGCAGTCAGGTACAGTCAGCCAGTTTTCCGCAGAGACCGCCGTCAGGCGCCTGGCCGGGGATCTCTGGGCGGGTGAACTGCATGCGGGCTGGCGGATCGGGGCAGTCCCCAATGGTGGTTACGTGCTGGCAATTATCGGCCGTGCCCTGAGCGAAGCATTGCCGCACAAGGACCCGCTTGCGGTGAACGCCTTCTATCTGGCGCCGACCGCCCTGGGTCCGTTTGAAATCCGTGTCGAGCTTCTGCGCGCGGGGCGCAATATCACCCAGGGCATGGCCAGGCTATACCAGGGTGGAGAGCTCAAGGTTCAGGTTACCGCAGCCTACACCGACCTGGCGCAGCAGCAGGGCCCCGACTGGTCTGCCGCAGCGCGCCCGGTCTACCCCGGCTGGGACGAGTGCAGGCCCGGCGGCGACAGCTCACTGGAGTTTCGTCAGCGGGTGGATATCCGTTTGCTCGACGGTGCGGAGGTCTTTCGCGACGGGGTCCCCACGGGGCGCGGGGAGTTCCGGGGCTGGATGCGGCTCGCTGATGGCGCCGACCCGGACGTGCTCTCCCTGCTCATGTTTGCCGACGCCTTGCCGCCACCGGCTTTCGATGTTGTCGGCCTGGTGGGCTGGGTGCCCACCGTGGAGCTGACTGTCCAGGTCCGGCATCATCCGGCGCCGGGGCCCCTGCAGGCACGGCTGTGGTCGCGGCACCTGTCCCGGGGGGTGGTCGAGGAGGATGGCGAGTACTGGGACAGTGCGGGCCGGCTGGTGGCAATCAGCCGGCAAACGGCGAAGGTCAGGCTGCCGCGGGATCAGTAAGCCGCGACGTGGCCACCGGGTCTCCGGGTGTCGGTGGCCCCGAGCAGGTAGCCGCGCTCCAGCATGATCGACTGGGTGCGCCCCAGGGTGCGCGGCGTAACGTCCACGCTGTGGCCCATGCCCTCCAGCAGGCGCAGGGTGTCCGGGCTGATACCCTGTTCCACCACCAGCTTGTCCGGCTGCCACTGGTGGTGTACCCGCGCCTCGGCCGCGGCGGTGGCGATGTTCATGTCGAACGCCGTGGCATTGAGTATAGTCTGCAGCACCGCAGTGATGATCAGGCTGCCTCCGGGGCTGCCGGTTGCGAGCCAGGGCTTGCCATCCCGGAAGAGCATGGTCGGGCTCATGGATGACAGTGGCCGCTTGCCACCTTCGATCCGGTTGGCCTCGCTCTCCACCAGGCCGAAGGCATTGGGCTGGCCGGGGTTGGCGGCGAAATCCGCCATTTCATTGTTCAGCAGCATCCCGGTTCCGGGCACCGCAATGTGCGAACCGAAACTGAAATTGAGGGTATAGGTATTGCTCACCACGTTGCCAAAGCGGTCAGCGACGGTGTAGTGAGTGGTGTCCCGGCTCTCGTCCACCAGCATCCTGCCCGGGGCAATGCTTGCGGAGGGCGTGGCGCGGGCGGAATCGATCAGGCCGCGCTGGCGA
Source organism: Haliea sp. (assembly GCA_041583655.1). GTDB lineage: Bacteria > Pseudomonadota > Gammaproteobacteria > Pseudomonadales > Halieaceae > Haliea. The sequence goes on from JBFHFJ010000033.1 coordinate 4,155, forward strand.
GCGGCGTAGTCCTTGTCGACAAGCTTCGCCACCGGCACTGGCTGGAAGGCCGGGTCCGCCAGGTACTCACTGCGATCCGCGTAGGCCAGTTTCATCGCTTCAGCGAGGTGGTGGATATAGGCGGCACTGTTGTGTCCCATCGCCTTGAGGTCATACCCCTCAAGGATGTTCAGCATCTGGATGATGTGTACGCCGCCCGAGGACGGGGGTGGTGTGGATACGACCTCGAAGCCCTGGAAGCTGCCCCTTACCGGTTCCCGTTCCAGCGCCTGGTAGCCGGCAAGATCCTCAGCCGTGACCAGGCCGTTGCCGGCCTCCATCTCCGTTACCAGCCGTGCGGCGACCTCGCCACTATAGAAGCCCTCGTGGCCGTGTTCCGCGATCTGGCGCAGGGTCCAGGCGAGATCAGGCTGGCGCCAGGTCGCGCCGACTTCCGGGGCCCTGCCCTCCGGGGTCAGAAACAGTTTGCGCGCCTCGGGGTTCAGCGCCAGCCGCTCGGCCCGGGCTGCGATTTCCATATTGAGGGCGAAGGACACTTTCAGTCCCTGCTCGGCGAGGGCGATGGCAGGTGCCATGACTTCCGCGAGCGGGAGCGTACCGTAGCGCGCCTGGGCCAGTACCAGCCCGGCGACGGTACCCGGGACGCCGGCGGCCTGGTGGCTGAAGTAGGCGCGCTGGTTATCCAGCTCGCCGGCCTCGTTGAGAAACAGGTCGCGGTCGGCCGCCGCTGGAGCGGTTTCCCGGTAGTCGATCAGGGTCTGGCGGTTGCCCTCGGCCAGGTGCACCAGCATAAAACCACCGCCGCCGAGGTTGCCGGCACGTGGATAGCTGACCGCCAGGGCAAATCCGGTAGCGACGGCGGCATCCACCGCGTTGCCGCCCTGTTCAAGAATCTGCAGGCCGATCTCAGTAGCCAGTCGCTCCGGACCGACCACCATGCCCTGGCGAGTCACCACCGGCAGGAAGCGGCTGCCGAAGTCGATAATGGGTGCTTCGGCGTCGACAGGGCCCCTGCCACTGGCGGCGGGGGCGAGCGTCAGGCAGAGTGCAAGTGCGGCGATGAATGGGTGGAGCAGTTTCACGTTCGGGGGTCCCATGCGGCAAAACCGAGACTTTAACTGTTTTGTCCAGCGACGCATACTCGAACCGGGTGTGCAGACCGACGCGGCTGGAGACGGAGTGAACGCATTGCTGGAAACCATAGACCAGCGCCTGGCGGCCCTTATGGCGCAGCTGGCGACGGGCCTGGACGCCCCGCCGGGCGCGCGCCTGCGGCTGGAGGGGCTGATGGAGGCGGCGGCGCTGCTGGGTATCGCCACCGAGGCCGAACTGCAGTCTCTGCTGGAAGTGCGCTACCGGGAGGCGTTCGGCCACCCTCCGGAGACGGACCTGGGCGAGGACTGGCAGTCGTTTTTTCCCTTTCCGCAGATACCCGCCATGGCCAGGCGGGCGCCTGTCTATCCCAGCACCCGGGATGAACTATAATGCACGCCGTCACAATGGGGGTGCAGTGGTGAACTACGAGGATTTCAGGCGCGAATACCTCGCCGGTGGGCTGGAGCGGGAAATGCTCGCGGATTGCCCGATTGAGCAGTTTGAGCGCTGGCTGCAGCAGGCAGTGGCCGGGGATATTGCCGATCCGACTGCCATGGTTCTGGCGACCGTGGATGAATCGGGCTGTCCCTGGCAGCGTTTCGTGCTGCTCAAGGGTGTGTCGACCCGAGGCTTTGTGTTTTACACCAACTTCAGCAGTGCCAAGGCCCGCGATATCGCCCACAACCCCCAGGTGTCACTGTTGTTCCCGTGGAATATGCTGGAGCGGCAGGTCATTGTGGCGGGGCGTGCCGAGCGCATGTCGGCGGCGGAGTCCGCGCGCTATTTCCTCAGCCGGCCACGGGAAAGCCAGCTCGCGGCCTGGGCCTCGAAACAGAGTCGGCCGATTTCCGCCCGGGCCCTGCTCGAAGCCCAGATGAACTCACTGAAAGAGAAGTTTGCCCGTGGGGAGGTGCCAGTCCCCGATTTCTGGGGAGGCTACCGGGTGCTTCCTGAGCGTATGGAATTCTGGCAGGGTGGTGCCCACCGCCTGCACGACCGCTTTCGCTATTACCGGGAAGACGGCGGTGGCTGGCGCATAGAACGCCTGCAACCATAGGCCCGGCCGGGCATTCAGACACAGGAGCAAGGCAGCAACATGATCGAAAAAGAGCAACTGGTGGGGACCTGGCAGCTGGAGTCCTGGTCCATTGGCTTTGCCGACCGCGAAGAGATCAGCAACCCATTCGGCGAGGATCCCCGCGGCCTGCTGTTCTACAGTGATGACGGCTGGATGAGCGCCTCCATCTGCCGGCGTGAGCGCCCGCGCCTGCCGGAGAATGAAAGTCCACGCAAGATGCCGGATACGGTGAAGGCCTCGGCCTACAGCAGTTATTTCCATTATGCCGGCCGTTACCGCGTGATCAACGGCGACGTGGTGCACTATGTGACCCAGAGCCTGAACCCCAATTTCCCGGGTGCGGAGCAGCTGCGCCACGCGGAGCTGGATGGCCAGACCCTGGTATTGAGCGGCAAGGATGAGGTCCGGGGGGTCACCCGCTACCACACGCTGGTCTGGCACCGGGCGCCGGCGACCAGCCCCGCCGGGGCCTGATCAGCGCGCCCGGCGCTGGCTGACGTAGCGCGGTTCGCTGTCGATACCCAGCAGGCGCCGGCGCAGCATGTCCAGGCCCGTGGCGGCGACCATGGTCTGGAACAGTCCGCGCTCGACCGGCCACAGCAGGCAGGTGGCCTGCAGGTTGTCGGCACTGCCCCAGGCCAGCCACACGGTGCCCACCGGTTTGTCCCCGGTGCCTCCATCGGGGCCCGCAATGCCGGACACCGCGACGGCGTAATCCGCCCGTGATCGCTCCAGTGCCCCGAGGGCCATCTCCCGGACTACCTCTTCGCTGACCGCGCCGTGCGTTGCCAGAGTGGTTTCTTGCACCCCCAGTACCGCAGTCTTGATGTCGTTGGCATAGGTGACAAAGCCTGCATGGAACGCGGCCGATGAGCCGGGGATGCGGGTCAGCATGCTGGCAATCAGGCCGCCGGTGCAGGACTCGGCGGTCGTCAGGGTCTCGCCCCTGGCCTGCAGCAGCTCCAGCACTCTGGCCGCGAGCTGGGTATCCCCTTCGCCGATAATATGGTCGCCAAAGAGCTGCCGCAGTTGCTGGTCACACTGGTCCCGCAGCGGCAGATCCGCCGCATCTGTTACCGCGAGTTTGATTTCCATTTGCGGTGCCCCTGCGCGGAAGCCCAGTTCCACCGCAGCGGGCCAGTCCGGCAGGGCGTCGCTGATCATCTGTTGGGCGGTGGATTCCCCGAGCCCAAAGGTCTGCAGGCGCAGAATGTGGCGGCGGGCGGTTCGCGCCAGGGACCGGGCCAGGTCATCGACAATGGTGTCGAGCATGCGCCTGAGCTCCCCGGGGACACCTGGCGTGCAGATTACCCGGCACTGGCCCAGGGCCAGCTCAAAGCCCACGGCGCTGCCCACCGGATTGGGTATTACCCGTGCGCCTTCCGGGAGCAGGGCCTGTTTGCGATTGGCGGCGTTCAGCGGCAGGTTGCGGCGAGCGCACCATTCCTCCAGGTGGGCCAGCGCCTGGGGGTGCTCGGCCAGAGCAACGCCGGCTGCGGCCGCCAGCACCTCTGCCGTAAGATCGTCCACGGTCGGGCCGAGCCCGCCGTTGATGATCACGGTGTCTGCCTGGGCAGCGATGGCCTTCAGTTCCGCCTGCAGCAGGGCGCGGTCGTCCCCCACGGTGACCTTGCGATAGACACCGAGCCCTATCTCGGCCAGGCGCAGGGCAATCATTGCGGAGTTGGAGTCGACGGTATCGCCGCTCATGATTTCATTGCCGGTCAGCAGCAGCTGTACCTGTGGATCGCTTTGCACGCTATTGTTCCTGCTGGATTGGGGAGCTAAGTGTAGTGCCAATGCTTTTCCCGGGGCAAAGTGCTATTTTTTGCTCTTTCCACGTCACAACGCTGAATTCAAGGGAGCCGCCAGGGTGGGGGCAGAGAGCTGATGACCCGTTATTGTCCGCACTGCGGCGCCCCGCTGGCGCGCAACCGGGTTGGCGGCGAGCTGCGCAACCACTGGCGCTGCACGGATTGCGGACGCATACATCACGACCACCCGATGATCGTGCTGACCACCTTTGTTGCCTGCGGCAAGCGCCTGTTGTGGGTGAAGCGTGCCCTGCCGCCCAAGGCGGGGGCCTGGGCCATCCCGGGTGGATTCATGGAGCTGGGCGAAACCCTGGCGGAAGGTGCGGCCCGCGAACTGCGGGAGGAGGCAGGGGTGTTGCTGCCAGCCAGTGAGCTTGAGTTCTACATGATGGGCACGATTACCTTCATCAACCAGATCTATGTCGCTTTCCGGGCCAGGGTGCCAACCGAGCAAGCCTGCGCCGGCAGCGAGTCTCTGGCCTGCCGCTATTTTTCCCGCGAGGAGTGCCCCTGGGAGGAGGTCGCCTATCCGGAGGTGAATGACGCCATCATCCAGGCCTATGACGACCTCGATTCGGGCACCTTCGCCATCTGGCACACGGAGATGACCCCGGCGCGCTACCTGCGGCACAAGGTCCGCCAGCAGTCCTGAGCAGGGCCATTCTCTGTTGGTTGCGATTCATCTATGTCCCAGCCAGTGGGCATAGGTTATTCTTGTCGGCCGCAATTGGTGTCTGTGTTTAGTGTAGTGATGAACTGGTGCGCCCTGTACCAAGAAAGGAACCTTCTTGAGAGCTCTTGTACCTGCTTCCCTCCGGGGGCGCCTGTTCTTATTGCTGGGCACAATCATCTGCCTGTTTTGTGGTCTACTGTTTTACAGCGCCCTTGATCTACGCTCCCGGGAAGCGCTGGGTACCCAGCAAAGCGCGCTTACCCTGGCGCGGCTGACGGGAGGCACCCAGCTGCGCTACCTCGAAGAAGCGCGCAGCAGCCTGTCCGTGCTGGCCCAGCTTCAGGCCGACGTGCTGGCCGCGGGGGGCGAGGGCTGTGCCAGTGTTCTCGCCGAACTGCTTCGGGCTCTTCCGCATTTCACGAATATTGGTGTCGTCGGTGAGGACGGCTCGTTACATTGTAGCGCTCTGCCGGCTGCGGCAGGTATCAATCTGGCTGATCGCAGCTATTTTCGTCGGGCTCGGGAGACGGGCCGCTTTGCGGTCGGCGACTATCAAGTGGGCCGGGTTACCGGGCTTGGGGGCGTCAATGTTGCCCTCCCGCTCCAAGGCTCCCATCCAGGGGCGAACGCTGTCTTGTTCGCGGCACTGGATCTCGGTTGGCTGAGCGAAAACATGGCAGGCATCGAGTTGCCCAGCGATACCACCATAACCCTGATTGGCGCCGGCGGAACTGTGCTGGCGCGATACCCCGTCGAGCCGGGGCTGGTCGGAAAGTCGGCCTTCGAATGGCCAATTTACCAGAGGATCGTGGCCGCCACTCGCCAGGGTACGGCTGCAACCGCCGATCACCTCGGAGTCGAGCGCCTCTATGCCTTTACACCGATTAATGGGTTCGGTCCCTCTGAAGCCTACGTCAGTGTCGGTATCCCCACGGCCGTTGCTTACGCCGATCTGAATCGGCTCTTCAACGCACAGGTCTGGTTGATTCTTGCGGTCGTCGTCACGGCGGGCATTGTCGCCTGTATGGGAAGTAATCGCTGGCTGCTGCAACCGGTCGCCGCCCTGCGCCGCACCAGCGAGGCGCTGCAGGCGGGCAATCTTGGGGCGCGCACGGGATTGCAGCCGGACACCTCCGAGCTTGCGCTGTTGGCGGCAGCCTTCGACTCCATGGCAGCTTCGCTGCAGACACGGCACGAAACCATTGTGGCCCAGAGTTACAGGCTAAAACGCGCCAACCAGGCGCAGCAGACGCTCAGCGGCGGCAACCGGGCGCTGATACGGGCCCGGGATGAACAGGAGCTTCTGGACGAGATGTGCCGGGTGGCGGTCGAGTTGGGTGGCTACACAATCGCCTGGGTAGGGTACGCCGAACATGATTGGGGGCAATCTGTCCGACCGGTCGCACAGAGGGGTGTCACACCGGATTTCCTCCGGCACCTGGAAATTTCCTGGGCGAATACCGACGCCGGCCAGGGGCCCACCGGGACTGCTATTCGCAGTGGTCAACCCTGTATCGGCAGGAATTTGCAGACCAGCCCCGAGTACCGGCTCTGGCACGACCGCAATCGCCAGAAAAACATCCACAGCTCTATATCGCTGCCGCTGCAGAACAAGGGCGCCCCGATCGGCGCGTTCACCATTTACTCCAGTGATCCGGATGCCTTCGATGCACAGGAGCAAGCTATTCTCCTGGAGATGGCGGAGGATATGGCGTTCGGTATCAAGATGTTACGCCTGCGCAAGCAGCATGATGCCGCGCAACAGCGAATCCACCAAATGGCTTTCTACGACGCCCTCACCGGACTGCCCAATCACATTCAGTTCCAGGATCTGCTGGCGGCCAGTATCCGCGACAAGAATCAAGATAGCTTCGCTCTGCTGATCATAGGCCTCGATCGATTCCGCGACATCAATGCCACCCTGGGCTTCGAGGCTGGTGACCGAGTTCTAAGTGACACCGCGATGCGTATCCAGAGTTTACTCAAGGAAGGCGAGGTGCTTGCCCGCCTGCGTGGTGATGAATTCGCTCTCTTGCTGCCCGGAGCTACCCCTGGCATGGCGGCGGCCAAGGCCGAACAACTCAGACATACGCTTTCCGACCTCTATTCCCTCGACGGCTTTAGTCTCGCGGTAAATGCCAGTATCGGTATCGCTGTATTTCCCGAGCATGCGACGACTGCGGAGCTACTGATTCAGCGGGCGGACGTGGCGATACAGCAGGCCATGCAGTCGGGCCTCGGGCTGGCCGTCTATTCCGCCCGGTATGAAGAAGAAAAATCCTATTACCTGGCGCTGGCCGGTAAACTGCACCGTGCCCTGGAAAGCGACGAGTTGATGCTCTATTACCAGCCCAAGATCTGTATGGTCTCAGGTCAGGTTGTCGGCTTTGAGGCACTGGCTCGCTGGCTGCATCCCCGGGAGGGCCTGATTCGGCCGGACGTTTTCATTGGCGTTGCTGAGACCACGGGAATGATCCATGGGGTCAGTGCTTGGGTGCTCGCTACTGCGCTGGAGCAGTTGGCAAAGTGGCGTGACCAGGGTATCCATATGCCGATAGCGATTAACCTGTCACCTCGCAATCTGCAGGATACAGGGTTCCTTACGAGCCTGGGTCGACTGTGCGGACAGTGGCATCTTGAGCGGGGGATGCTGGAGATTGAAGTCACCGAAAACGCGATAGAGGAAAATTTTGAACAGGCCAGGGGCAGCCTGTCCTGGCTGCGCGACCTGGGAATTCCTGTGTACATTGATGACTTTGGTACCGGCTATTCTTCCCTGTCAAACCTGAAAACGCTCCCTTTCTCTGCCCTCAAGATCGACAAGAGCTTTGTGCTTGAAATGCTTGAGGATCGTGATGCAGCTGCAATTGTGCGCTCCACCATCAAGCTGGCGCACGACATGGAGCTTGCCGTTGTTGCCGAGGGTGTGGAGAGCGAGGCAATATGGACCGAATTGAAGGGGCTGGGCTGTGATATTGCGCAGGGCTTCTACATGGGCCAACCGATGCCCGCGGATGAGGCCGCCCATTGGCTGGCGACATCGCAATGGGGGCCTGCAGGCGGTGGGGCACCGTCCTGAGTCAGCAACTCGCTCGCAATGAGCGTTGTTGGGAAAGGGAAAGTGCCGCTCGCCGTGGTCGCCGGCAAGGCGTTTGAAATTCCACGCCCAGGGTACTAAGCTGCGAGCCCCCCCCAACCCCTGAATGGACGGTAATCATGGCGTTACTCCCCGAGGTGGAACTTGCCACCGATGAGCAGAAGGTCAGCTACGGTTTTGGCCTGCAGTTTGGCGACCAGCTGTTGCGCAACCGGTTTGATGGCCTCGACCTGCAGGCGGTGATGGCAGGCATGCAGCACTGGTTCCAGCAGCAGCAGTCGCTGCTGGCCGATGGGGACCTGAACCCCAGCTACGAGGCAATCAAGGCCAAGCAGGAGGCGGCGGCCAGCGCCATCGCCGCCAAGCGGCAGGAGTTGGGGGAGCAGTTCCTGGCCTCCAATGCCGCCCGGCCGGAGGTGACCACCACTGCCAGTGGGCTGCAGTTCGAGGTGCTGGAAGCTGGCGACGGCGCCACTCCGGGGCCGCGCAGCACTGTTGTGACCCACTACCACGGGACCTTTGTCGACGGCACCGTGTTTGACAGCTCGGTACAGCGCGGCGAGCCAGCCCAGTTCGGTGTGCACCAGGTTATTCCCGCCTGGACCGAGGCTCTGCAGCTGATGAGCGTTGGCGACAAATGGCGTATTGCCTGTCCGCCATCGCTGGCCTACGGCGAGCAGGGCGCGGGCGACAGCATTCCACCCAATACGCCGCTGGTCTTCGACATCCACCTGCTGGAAATACGCGATTGACGCCGGTGACAGCCGCCACCATCCAGCTGCCCAGAGTCCTCCGCATCGGCGCAGGTGCCAGCCAGACCCTGCTGGCGACTCTGCGGGAGCTGGCGCTGGCTCGCCCGCTGCTGGTCACGGACCCTTTTCTGGTCCAGAGTGGTTTCAGTGAACGGCTCCTGGTGCCGCTGGAAGCAGCCGGCATTCCCTGCGGGATGTTCGGCGACTGTGTACCCGATCCCACGACTGACAGTGTAACCGCCTGCCTTGAGGTGCTGCGCGCAGGTGATTACGACTGCCTGGTTGCGCTGGGTGGCGGCAGTTCCCTGGACACCGCCAAGGCCGTGTCGGTGCTGGCGCTGCACGGCGGGGAGATGCGCGACTACAAGGTGCCCGCAAGCGTCTCCAGTGGCTTGCCGGTAATCGCCATCCCGACCACCGCCGGCACCGGTGCTGAAGTGACGCGTGCCGCGGTCATTACCGACACCGCGAACCAGGAAAAAATGCTCTGCATGGGTCTGGGGCTGGTGCCCGTGGCCGCACTGGTGGATTTCGAGCTGACCCTGAGCATGCCGGCCAGGCTGACTGCGGACACCGGGCTGGACAGCCTCTGCCACGCCATCGAAGCTTACGTCAGCCGCAAAGCCAATCCCTTTACCGACAGTATTGCGCTCGCCGCCATGCAGGGCATCAGCGAGCACATCCGCACTGCCTGTGCCGAGCCCGCCAATCGCGGCGCACGGGAGGCAATGATGCTGGCTGCGACCCAGGGCGGCATCGCCTTCGCCAACGCTTCGGTCACCCTGATTCACGGCATGAGCCGGCCCATTGGCGCCCTGTTTCATGTGCCTCACGGGCTCAGCAATGCCATGTTGTTGACCGAGGTCACCGCTTGGTCCGTGGGCCATGCCCCGGAGCGCTATGCCCGCTGCGCCCGTGCCATGGGTATGGCGGCCGCGGCGGACAGTGACGCACTGGCGCTGGACAGGCTGGTAGCCGGCTTGCGCAAGCTGACCGCTGATCTGCAGGTACCCGGCCCCGAAGCCTGGGGGATCGCCGAGCGCGACTGGTTCAGCGCCATCGGGACCATGGCGGAGCAGGCGCTCGCCTCTGGCTCCCCGGCCAATAATCCGCGGCTTCCTTCCAAAGCGGACATCGAGGCGCTGTACCATCGGGTCTGGGAGAGCCGCTAGCGAGCGCTGCCTACCCAATCAGGGCCGCTTTGGCTACACTGCGTGGCCCGTTCCAGCAATCATCCCGGGAGATTCCCCAGCATGAAACGCGTTGTTTTCAACCAGAAAGGTGGGGTTGGCAAGACCAGTATTACCTGCAACCTCGCCGCCATCAGTGCCGCTCGCGGCCTGCGCACACTGGTCATCGACCTGGACGTACAGGGCAACAGCACCCATTACCTCGTGGGCGAAATCGATGCGGATGCGTTCCCGGCCGAGGCCCAGGGCGTGGCGGGGCTGTTCAAGCAGACTGTGGGCTCACGCAAGATGCGCCAGAACCCCGATTCCTTTGTCTGGGAGACGCCCAGTGAAAACCTGTTCCTGCTGCCTTCCAGCCCGGTGCTGACCCAGCTGGAGAAGGAGCTGGAGTCGCGCTACAAGATCTACAAGCTGCGCGATGCGCTGGAGAAACTGGATGAGGAGTACGATCGCGTCTATATCGATACACCGCCGAACTTCAATTTCTACTCCAAGTCGGCGCTGATCGCTGCAGATACCGTCCTGGTACCCTTTGACTGTGACAGTTTTGCGCGCCAGAGCCTGTACTCGCTGATGGAGAACATCGCCGAGTTGCAGGAGGACCACAATCCCGATCTCGAGGTGGAGGGAATTGTCATCAACCAGTTCAACAGCCAGGCGCGGTTGCCCGGCGAACTGGTGGCGGAACTGGAGGAGGAGGGCTACCCGGTGTGTCGCACCTACCTCAACACCTCGGTGAAGATGAAGGAGTCGCACCGGGAGCACCGCCCGCTGGTGGACATGGCGCCTAGCCACAAGCTTACCCTGCAGTTTCTCGACTTGTACGCTGAGCTGGAGGGTGGCCGCAAGTAGTCGGGATCAGGTTTCCGGCAGCAGGCTGCCGGCCTTCTGCGCGGCGTCCACATACTCGTCGAGAAGCCGGTAGATCACCTGCCGGCAGGATTCCACGGTATTGATCTGGCCGATCACCTGGCCGCAGGGATTGAAGGCGATTTTCTGGCAGTCACCCTTGTCCGCATACACCGCGGTGCGGCGGATCCCGTCCGAGGTCACCAGCCCCTGAAGTGGCATGCCCAGGGGGTCGGGTGTGTCGGGCCGCTCCCAGGCCTCGGTCCACTCGCTCTTGAGCATCCGGCAGGGCTTGCCGGTCCAGGAGCGTGAGCGCACGGTGTCCTCACTGGTGGCCTTGAGCAGGGATGCCTTCTGCGCCGGCTGGGTGTGGGCCTCCTCTACCGTCAGCCACAGGGATCCGGTCCAGACCCCGGCGGCGCCCATGGCCATGGCCGCGGCGATCTGGCGGCCGTTACCGATACCGCCGGCGGCCAGCATGGGCAGGTCGCCGATGGCGTCCACGATCTGCGGCCAGAGCACGATCGAGCCGACATCGCCGGTATGGCCGCCGCCCTCACCGCCCTGGGCGATCACGAAATCCAGCCCCGCCTCCTTGTGCGCAACAGCCTGCTTGACCTTGCCGCAGAGGGCCCCGATCAGGCGGCCGGAATCCTTCACCTGCTTGATCTTTTCCGCCGGGGGCGTGCCCAGCGCGTTGGCGATCAGCTTGCACTTGGGCCGGGTCAGGGCCTCCTCCAGCAGGGGCGTGGCGGTGGCATCGGTCCAGCCCATGAGTCCCATGGTCTTGCTGCCGTCGGGCCACTCCGGCACGCCGGCGTTGGCCAGCAGCTGCTGGGCAAAGTCGATATGTTCCTGCGGCACCATGGCCCAGAGCTGCTTTTCCATGTCCTCGGCGGACAGGGCGTCCATGCCCTCGTATTTCTGCGGAATCACGATATCGACGCCGTAGGGCTTGTCGCCAATATGTTCATCGATCCAGTCCAGTTCCTCTTTCAGCTGCTCGGGACTGAAGCCAACGGCCCCGAGGACGCCAATGCCGCCAGCCTTGCTGACGGCCACCACGACATCGCGGCAATGGGTGAAGGCAAAAATCGGGTAGTCAATGCCCAGGCGTGCGCACAGAGAGTTGGTCATGGGGCTCCTCCGGGTACCGGTATCGGCTGACAGTATTGTAGCTCTCCCCCGCGCAGGCAATGGTGACAGGTGGCCAGCAAAACTGGCCCATCTGTTCAGGTGGTCGCCCGCGCCTGCGCATAACCTTATAAAATCAAGTTATTTGTCAGTCCCGCCCTGATTCTTTAGAGTGCCCAATCCCTGATGACAACGGCAGCCTCGACCGCCCGTGAGTATTGACCTGAACAGTGCCAACGCCGCCCTCCGCGGGGCCAGTGCAAACGCTATCGTGGAGTGGGCTCTGGCCCTGGGCAAGCCCACCATAGCCACCACCAGCATGGGTCGCAATGCGGCCGTGATGCTGCATCTGGTCAGTTCGGTGGATGCGGCGGTGCCGACGGTCTGGGTGGACACCGGCTACAATCTGCGCGACACCTATGTCGTGGCGGAGCGCCTGATCCGGGATCTCGCACTGGATATCCGTGTCTACAGCCCGCTGATGACCTCCGAGCGGCGCAACGCGATCATGGGTGGTATTCCCACGGTTGACGAGGAAGAGCGGCATCGGGAATTCACCCGCCAGGTCAAGCTGGAGCCCTTTGCCAGGGCGCTGGCCGACCTGCAGCCGGAAGTCTGGCTGACCGGAATCCGGCGGGAGGAAACCGAGCACCGCAAGAGCCTGGACATCGTCTCCGTGGATGACCGCGGCATTCTCAAGGTGGCCCCCCTGTTCTACTGGTCAGAGCAGGACGTGGAAGACTACATGGCCAGGCACCAGCTGCCCACCTGCCGGCACTATTTCGACCCGACCAAAGTCCACGATGGCCGCGAGTGCGGGCTCCACACCGCAGCCTGAACCTGGCGCCCTGGAAGAGGCCCCGAAGCCTCAACCCATGACCAGGCCGATTGCCAGCGCCATGGCGGCGGTTGCCAGGCAAAACAGCCCTACCACCGTGCCGAGGCGGCGCAGCGTCTTCTGATCCTGAATGGTGTCCTCCTGCAGCATGTGCTCGGTCATGTCCCTGTCCTCCTGATTGGCAATGGGTCAGGTCGGATTCTGGCAAAGGCGGCGGCGCCCTGCCTTGATGCGGGTCAATGAATCGCACTGGCGCCGGCCTCTGCAGCGATGGTGCCAGGGGGCTATAATTCCCTGAGGTCTGCCGGCTGTCGCGGACCGGGAGGTTGCCATGGTCAAGCTGTCCTGGCCGCGGGCCATCGCGGTGCTGCTTTGCGGCGGTCTGCTGTCGGCCTGTTCCGCCCTGGACGGCCCTGCAGTGGCCGCGAGTCAACTGCCTCCGCTGGTGCAGGGCGGCGCTGCCACTACGCTCACCGAAGCCTTCGCCCGCCCCGCCGGTGCCGGGTTGCTCGCACTGACTCCGGAGATGAAGGCCTTCGTGGCCCGCTACGCCCCCCCGGGCGGAGGCGCCCGACAGCGTCTGCTGAGCCTGCACGAGGCTGTAAAGGGGCAGGGTGCCCTGGGTGTGGTCTACGACCCGGTCGCCGACGGGACCGCGGCAGCCGTCTTTCGGTCCGGCGCCGCCAATTGCCTCTCCTTTGCCCACCTGTTTGTCGCCCTGGCCAGGGAAGCGGGTCTCGACGCCCGCTACCAGTGGCTGGAGGTGCGCCCACAGTGGACCCGGATGGGCGAGCGCATTGCCGTGCGCCTGCATGTCAATGTCATGGTGCGGATGCCAACCGGAGAGCAGTTCATGGTCGACATCGATCCGCTACAGTCGCGGGATGTGGCTGCCTCCCGATTGCTGTCGGACGCGGATGCGGCCGCCCTGGATCACAACAATATCGCTGTGGGGGCGCTGGCCCGGGGGGATCTGGCGGCCGCCTGGAGCGAGCTGGCCAGGGCCTTGCGGCTCAGCCCGGGCCTGTCCCAGCTGTGGGTCAACCTCGGCGCTGTGTACCGGCATGCCGGGCAGCTCGACGAGGCGGAGTGGAGCCTGTTGCAGGCTCTGGCGATTGATGGCGCTGACCGTTCCGCGATGAATAACCTGGTGGTGCTGTACTCACAAATGGAGCGTGACGGGGAACGGGATTACTGGGTCGAGCGCATCAAGCGCCACCGCGATCGCAATCCCTGGTATCACGCCTGGCTCGGCGACCGGGCGGCAGAGGAGGGTGACTGGTTGGCGGCGAGGGAGCACTATCGCGTGGCGCTCAAACTGAACCCGGAAGACAGCGCGATGCTTTACGCCAGCGGCATCATCCACTTCCGCCTGCGGCAATACGCCGCGTCCCAGCGCCTGATTGAGCGGGCGATCGCCGCAGCCAGCCTGCGCAGCGACATCCAGGGTTACCAGGCGCAACTGGAGGTGGTCAGGCAGCGTCAGCTGGCCGACACCCAGCCTGCGGCGGACCCGGGCTCCACCCGGATATAGGCCCTGCGATGCAGTTTGCCCCCCACCCGGGACAGCAGGTCCAGCAGGTGCATTTGCCAGCCGTACTTGCGCCGCAGCCCGGCCAGGGCTGCGGCAATTTCCCCGGGCTCCTCAAGCAGGTATGCCTGCGCTTCCAGCCAGCCCCCGGTCAGGCGGCCGGTGACGGTACAGGGGGCGATCCTCGCTTCGCTGAAGTTGCGCAACCGTTTCACCTTGCCGGCATCGCCGGCGGAAAACAGGTAGTAACAGCCGTCATCCCCGGGGGCGAACCAGACCGGTGTGGGCACGAACTCGCCGTTGCGCTTGCGGGTGGCGAAACTGAGGTAGGCGCCGCGCTCCAGCCGTTCAAGTAAAGTACTGTCCATGGCGTGTCCAGTGGTATCTTAGTGCACAGTTGCGTCAACGATAACAGAACCAGACAACGAGGGAGCATGTGCATGCGTGAATTTGGCTTTGAGTCCACCACCGCCGAGGTAATTGCCGGCCAGGATCTGA
>JBFHFJ010000034.1:0-18620 GCA_041583655.1 Haliea sp.
GCGGCTGCCACCCAGGCGCACTCGAGGCCGGCGACGCCCGCGCCCACCACGACAATGCGCTGCCGCTTCCGCGTTTTCTCCGGGCGCCAGAGCACTTCGTTGTCCGAGGCGAGCACGGGATTGTTGTCGCAGGCAACATGTGCCCCTTCCACAGTGGCTTTCCAGCAGGAATTGCAGGAGACGCAATAGCGGATTTCACTTTCCCGGCCGGATTCGGCCTTCAATCCCCAGGCCGCGTCCACAATCAGCGGTCGACCCAGGAAAACCAGATCCGCTGTGCCATCGTTCAGGGCTGACTCAGCCTCGACAGGATCGGTGATGTACCCCAGTGCCCCGGTAGGGACTTCTGGCGCGGCGCCCCGCAGTTCCCTGATCTTTGCCAGGTAGGGGGCCCGCGGACCCTCGGCGCCCGGCAGATGGGTCCACAGTGAGTTGGCGTGGGCTCCCCAGGCAAAGGTCCAGTAATCCAGGTCAGTCTGCGCGGCGATGTTGCGCGCAATTGCCCCAGCTTCCTCCAGGTCGATTCCACCCTGGACAAAATCCTCTCCCGGCAACTTGATGCCGATGAGGAAGGGCTTGCTGCATGCGCTGCGAATACTGTTGATGAGCTCGACCACAAACCTGACGCGCCCGGCGAGGGAACCGCCATACCGGTCTTCGCGATGGTTCGCCTGCGGGGAAAGAAACTGGTGAAACAGATGCCCGTGTCCGGCGGAAAGCTCCACGCCGGAAAAGCCGGCCAGTTGTAAGCGCCTGCAGGAGGTTGCCCAGGCTTGGATCAGCGCCTCGACTTTGTCGGTAGCGAGCTGGTGCGGCACCGTCCAGCTCAGCTCGTCGGGTAGCGCTGACACCCCGATCGCAGAGTCGTTGCGTCCAACCTCATGACGACCTCGGCCGGGATCCTGCACCTGCGCTATCAGTCGCGAGTCGTGCTTCTCGACGGCCTCTGCAAGCAACATCAACTCGGGTAAATGGCGGTCATCAAACGCATGCACACGGTTGCCGGGCGGAGCGTGTGAGAGCATCGCCATGGGCTCCATCACAATCAGGGCGGCACCGCCCTCGGCCCTTGCGGAAAGGTAATTCAGCAGCGAGGGCGTTGTTTTTCCATCGCGGGCGAAATGCGTGAGTATCGCCGCGTGCGCAAGGCGATTGCGCAGCGGTACACCGCTGAGTACCCACGGGGAGAACAATCTCGGGTATTGCATCTGCCGGTAACTCCCCCTGCCATGGTCGCGCCGGCTGATTGTAGTTCAACCACCACCATAAGAACAAATATCTTTTATTCTAGTTGATAAATGAAAGCGTTATGTTTATACAGTCAGGGTACTGTCACTTCCGGAGTGTGCCATGACGAAGATTATCGTGTTGTTCAATCTGCAAAGCGGAGTATCCCGCGCGGACTATGAGTCCTGGGCGAGGGGCACCGATCTGCCGCTGGTACGATCGTTGAGGTCGGTTGCCGGCTTCGATGTCCTCCGCACCCGAGGACTGCTGGGCAGTGATGCGCCTCCTCCCTACGCCTATGTAGAGGTTATTGACGTCTCGGATATGGACACATTCGGCCAAGAGTTGGGTTCTGCCAGCATGGAGGCGGTCGCCAGGGAGTTTCATACCTTCGCCGACAACCCTGTATTCATCCTGAGCGAGTCCATCGAGGAGGAGTAGAACAGCATGGCGACCGAGAATGCGAAAGTTGTCATTTGCACCGGCTCTGGCAGGCCCCGCGGTCTTGGCGCAGGTATTCTGATGCACCTTGCGGAGCTCGGACACAAGGTAGTGGTATCGGATCTCGGCAAGCCTCCCGGGCAACCTGGCGCGCTGCCCACTGTCGATGACGACATGCGCGCAGTTGGCCGGCAGTTACAGGCGATCGGCGCCGAGTACGAATTGATCGCCTGCGATGTCCGGGATGCCGCACAGGTCAAGCGGCTGGTAGACCTGAGCGTGGAGCGTTTTGGGCGAGTGGATGCCCTGATAAACAATGCCGGGATCGGTTACCTGATGCGACCCCTTGTGGAAGTGCCTGAAGACGAGTGGCGGCTGGTGCTGGACGTGAACCTCACCGGGGCCTTCCTCTGCTCCCAGGCCGCCGCACAACACATGATGGCCTCCGGCGGAGGCCGCATCATCAATATCGCGAGCCAGGCCGCCAAGTCAGGCTTCCCGAACCTCGCTGCCTATGTGTCCTCCAAACACGGCATGGTCGGACTCACGCGCGCCTGTGCCAGTGAACTGGGGGAATTCGGCATTACCGTAAACGCTGTATGCCCAAACCATATCACTACCGAACTGGGCGAGAAGCAGAATGACTACTACGCCAGACTGCAGGGCCTGAGCGTTGAGGAGTATCTGGATGCGATGTTGCGACGGACGCCGATGCGCCGACACTGCCAGGCCCAGGACGTCGCCGCTGTGGTAGCGTTCCTGGTGAGTGATGCTGCCTCCTACATCACGGGTGAGGCCATCAATGTCAGTGGCGGCGAAGAGATGCACTAGCGGGCCCTTCAGAAAAGGACGCTAGGCCCTGTGCTCCAGAAGGGCCGCGCGACGAATCTCCTCCATCAGCACCTCCGCCGCTGGCGACAGTTTCCTGTCGGAAATACTGATGAGGCTGGCATGGCGCGTAACCGTGGGTTTGTCGATGTTGATCCTGCGCAACACCGGAAGATGGTTGATGTCCTGGCTGCGATCCGCCATTGCAGGGGAGGTCATGAACAGAAAATCGCTGGACAGCATCAGGCGCATACCGACCATCGGGGCGTCGGATCGTATTACCCGCTCCGGCGCAGGCAGACCCGCCGAGAGGAATGCCTCCTTGATGACCTTCCAGTCGCTGGGCCGTCGCCTGGGAACCAGCCAGGTGTAGCCCTGAAGGTTTTCGAGCGTGGGCTTTTTGATTTTTGTTACCGGGTGCTGGTCTCTGGCGACAATGATATCGTCCAGAGAGTAAAGCCTCTCCTCCACTGTGCCACGCGGTGCCGCCTCCTCCGTTGCCAGGGAGCCACAGACGAAGTCGACGCGGCCCTCCGCCAGATGGTTGAGCAAGACTTCCGAGTAATCCTCAATCAGGTTAAGTTCGACATCCGGGCGTCGGCGGTGAAAATCCCGGATAACGGAGGACAAAGCGCCAACATCGCATGTCTCCCCTATGCCAATGGACACCGTGCCTCCATGCGCGTCCCGAAGCGCGTGAATCTGGTGTACAGCCTGCTCCATACCGTGGATCTGGCTGCGTGCGTACAACAGGAAGGCCTCGCCGAATTCTGTGGCAGAGGTCTGGTTGCCGCGTGAACGATTCACCAGCGTGACGCCGATGATGGATTCAAGCTTGGCGAGGCTCATTCCCAGAGCCTGTTGCGTAATGCCCAGGGTCTTGGCGGCCTCAGCAAGGCCACCTCGCTCGACAACGGCCACAAACCGCTCAAGTTGCTTGTATTGAATGTCGGCGATAGAGAAATCGTATGGTTTGCTCATGTCCTGCTTCTTATTCTGTTAACAAGTGGCGCTGTTGGAAACTGGCAAACGGTCTACAGCACCGGCTTCAGAAGACCTGCCACTCCGGCCAGCAGAGTTCCCGCGTAAATCGCAAGTACGCTAGCATACACCGGCCGTAACTCGGATGAGATGCGCTGGTTGAGGCCGGGGCTGGCGCCACTCGCCGCGAGCTGCATGAAACTTGCGGCCACCGGATGGAACCACTTTTCCAGCAGCACCGCCGACACGCCGATGACGACATAGGCGTATCCCTTGAGCGCGAGCCAGAGAGGGAGCTCGTCGGCAAGCAGGAGCACTGTACAGCCGATGCCCATGCCGAGCACCACGCCCCCGTAAATCAGGCTCTGTGCCCGTATCGCGTAGCGGTAAGCCAGCGCCTCCTTCGCCTGAAAGACGACTATCCAGGTAACCGCAATCCAGGCCAGCGTAAACACAATGGTGACCACCGGGTCCAGGAGGGAGTAGCCTTGCTGCGCCGCCATCAGCATGCCGCTGCCCCATACCAGCGGCACAGCCATGCGCGGCATGCGATCCAGGATCATCCCGACCTCCAGAACTGTCAGACGGGTCTCTACGCTGAGTTCCGACTTTTCCGCATAGCGGGAGGCCAGGAACACACCGACGTCGGTGCCCAGCCAGAACACCCAGCCCAGCACATGCACCAGAAGCAGCGAGGAATACATCGGTTCTACTCCGCCTCACCCGATTGGAAGCGATCCACTTCCTGCTGCCTGGCATCCAGGGACTGCAAGTTCTCACGGGTCGCGCGAAACGCGTCAGCAAGGAAATTCTGCAATGCCGCATCCCGCTTTGCCCTGTCGTCCTCGTTAGAGGCAGCTTCCCGGATCTGCTCGGCGCTCAGCAGACCGTTTTTGACCAGGGCGTTCTCGAGATTTTCCAACCGGCTTCTTGTGATCCACAGCTGGGACATGGTTTCAAGCAGGGCCGTCATCAGGACATCGGTTTCATTGCGCTCAAAGAACCCGGGCCTGTTGCCGCGGGTATCCATGGAAAATTCCTTATGCAAATCAACGGCATCCTGCTCATTTTTTTCCATCATTGGGTCAACACCCTCTACATCTGCTGGTCATTTCCATGCGCCAAAACCGAACCACCGAATCCCTTCAGCCAGCCGGCCGGTGTTGCTGTCGAAAGTCGCCTCGCCAGTCACCGACTCGGCGTACGCTTCGGGCTGCATGTAGGAGTACTGCGGAGTCGTGAACTCGATGAAGTTCGCTTCCTTGAAGCCGGCCTCCATGCGCAACTTGTTGAAGTCCTGGTCGCGAAAGGTCTTGTAGAATGGCTCATTGTTGTAATACGCGTCCCAGTCCAGGTAGAACGCATCGAAAGGGGACAGGCTGCTATTGGGGGGAAGCTCCATGTGCAGCATCAGGCCACCCGGTCGCAACACGCGAAATGCCTCACTCATCACCTTCCTGATGTCTTTGACGGACAACTCGTGAAGAAACATTGATGAGAAAACCACGTCAACGCTGTTGTCTGCAAAATCCAGCGCGGTCGCATTCATTTGCCTGAAGTTGACCTCGCGGCCCTGAGCGATGGCGCGCGCGTGGGCATACCTCAGGCAGGGAGCGGCGACATCGATCCCGGTCACCGTCGCCTGGGGATACGCCAGCTTCCAGGCACAGGTGTTGTGGCCGATAGTGCAGCCGATATCGAGCACCTGCTCGGGGATGAAGTCTGGATAGCGATGGCGGATGTACTGCGACATGGATTGGCCAATGTCATCAAGGTTCTGCCCCATAAGGCCGAAGGAGAAAACATTCAGCCCGTGGTCGTAAACAGCGCCGGCCATCCACGGGGCGTCGGGGTCCTCGCGGATGTAGGAGCCGGGAGCCAGGTGCACATCAAGCGCCGACACATTCCTCGGCATCGCCAGCCCGTCATCCAGCACGAGTTCTCCACCGGGTGTCGCGCCGCTCTCCAGCTTGCCGATCTCCCGGTTAATGGTCGCTCTGGCCTCCATAAGCGGCCGCAGGACACTGCGCCAGACCATTTCCTGCGCGTTGTAGCGGAGGCTGGAATAGCAACGGAATGTGGTGTCGCCCTTCATCACCTGATGTACTTCAGCGCCATCCTTGGGCGTGACGCCATCCTTCTGCAACCGCGGCTCAATGTGCTCGGTGTAGCGGGACTTCAATGCAGCGGCCATGTCGTTGAGCACAAAGGACCGGAGACCGGAGACGAAGTCCATTCTCGCCGCATCATCTGCGGACCCGGTGACATTGAGGCTGTGTTGTAGCGCTTGCGGCATAGCGGGCTCCTCCTTGACAGGCATATTAAAAGATATTGTTTGGAATAATCAATTAAATACTAGTATTGCTTTTATATTGATTCAGCGGTCGGAGACGATGGGGCGCATTAACTGGCTGTTGGGCCCCGGGATAATACCCGGTAGCTGGCGGGGTGGACGCAGCTCGGGGCGGTACGGCGGGCGCGGCGGATATCCAGGCCGCCAGCCCGGCACGGGCACGGGCAAATACACCGGCTGATAGCGCGTTACTGCCGGCTCCGGCTGCCGGACGGGCTGGGCGGCCACACGGGCCCGCAGTCGCGCCAGCTCGCGCTCCAGCTCCCGCTCCCGCCGGTCCGCCGCCATACGCTCGGTGGTCTGCCGCATGGCTTCCAGATGCTGCAGGGACTCCGCCGCCGGTGCTGCCCGGGGTGGATGGACAGCAATCACCTCAGCCGCGGCCGGATCAGCGGGTGGCGTATCGGAGAAGCCCACCACTCCCTGCTCATTGACGGTCCGGTAAACCGTCGTTGACCCCGCCACTGCATAAGGGGCAGTAGCGAGGCAAACACAGAGCAGTAACCGGAACATCATACCGGGTTTGAACCGCAGACTTCCCCATGGTTCCCCGTTGCCGCCGGCAGCGGGCGCGAGATACCGGTCAGTAGCCGTCATCCGCTCGACGGCCATCTGCGCGCCGCCGCTCCCTCGCGGTCCGGGAATAGGCCAGGGAACGCGCCCCGCCGAGGGCGTGCCTGTCGCCGTCTCGGCTCCGCCTGTCGTCATGCCACCGGTAACGGCAGCTGCAATGGATGCGACCACACTCCTGCAGGGGCAGGAGAGGCGCTTCGACCTGAAGAAAGCGCTGCTTGCGCAGGCTTGCCACCGCCGCGCAGGCTTCCGGCCCGGACTCAATGGTGCATGAACGGTACGGCGGGCGAGGCACTGATGGCTTGCGCACAGCTCTCGCGCGGCGGTGCCGCGGGCGTACGGGCGCCGCGCCCTTTCCCACGGCGGAGGTGAGGAGTCGCCAGATACTGCTCATGACCGAAGCTCTCCAGACAAGGATTACAAACGGCTCCCCGGCAGAGCCGGAGTGTCGGCGTCTGATGAAGTATAGCCACTAATTTACGCCTCTCCAGTCACCAGCATCGCGAAAACTGCGCACAGGCCAGGCCCGGGAAACTGAACTGCCTGCGCTTACCTCGGCCTCGGGGCCACCCCCTTCCGCGGAACTTGATCTGAATCAATCGCGCGCGGCTTTGCCTCGCATATAACGCAGATGAGGTATGAGCGGCCCGCATGCGCCGCGCATAGTCACAGTCATCGGCCAGCAGCCCAGGGAGAATGACCATGACCGCACAGCAACTGAATGACATCGAACGCCTGTACAGCAGCGCCCGCAAAATGGTGCCGGCCCTGAAGCAGCGCCAGCGCGAAGCCGCCAGCCTCGGCCACCTGCCCGCAGCAACCGTGCGCGAGATGCAGGAGGCCGGCTTCTTCCGCATCATGCAACCGGCCCGCTACGGCGGCTATGAAATGGACCCGGAAGTGTTCTTCCGCGTGCAGATGGCCCTGGCCGAGGGCTGCATGTCCACAGCCTGGGTGCTGGGCGTGGTGGCCATCCACAACTGGCAACTGGCGCTGTTCGACGATCGCGCCCAGCAGGATGTCTGGGGCGAGGATACCAGTGTGCTGATCTCTTCCTCCTACATGCCGGTGGGCAAGGTCACCCGGGTCGACGGCGGCTACCGCCTGAGCGGTCACTGGGGCTTTTCCTCCGGCTCCAGGCACTGCCAGTGGGCCTTCCTCGGCGCGATGGTGCCGCCGGAGAAAGCCGGTGAGGCGCCTGACTATCGCACCTTCCTGGTGCCGCGCAGCGACTACCGGATCGTCGACAACTGGGACGTCAGCGGCCTGGAAGGCACCGGCAGCCACGACATCGTGGTGGAAGACGCTTTCGTGCCCGAGTACCGCACCCATCGCTCCAGCGACGGCTTCGAATGCAACAGCCCTGGCAATGCGGTCAACAGCCACTACATCTTCCGCCTGCCCTTTGGCCAGATTTTCGTCCGCGCAGTGTGCAGCTCCGCTATCGGTGCACTGCGCGGCGTCACTGACAGCTATGTAGAGGTAAACCGGAACCGGGTCGGCCTCAACGACGGCAACAAGATCGCCAGTGACCCCGACGCCCAGATGGCCCTGGCCAACGCCATCGCCACGGTCGATGAGTGCGAGACCATCATGTTCCGCAATTTCGACCGGATGGTCGCGGCGGCGAAAGAGGGCAGCAGCCTGCCCATGGACGAGCGCATCAAGATGCGTTTCGACGCCTCGCGGGTGGCGGCAAAGTGTGCCGAGGCCATCAACGCCATGTTCATCGCCTGCGGCGCCCAGGGCATCCACCGCGGTCATCCGCTGAACCGGGCATGGCTGGACATCAACGCCGGCCGCACCCATGTCGCCAACAACCCTTTCAAGTTCGGCCGCAATCTGGGCGGTACCCTGATGGGCCAGCCCAATGCCGACTTCTTCTTGTAATCGGGAGAACACCATGACCGTGCAACAGAAAATCGACCCCTACGTCATCAAGGCCGAACCCCGCCCTGAACGCTATGCCCGCGGCTGGTATGTAATCGGCAACACCGCCAGCGTCACCACGGCCCCGCGCATGCTGGAGGTGTTTGGCACCAAACTGGTGGCCTACCGCGGCGAGGCGGATGGCGAAGTGCATGTCCTCGATGCCTACTGCCCGCACATGGGCGGCGACCTCAGCAAGGGCAAGGTCTGCGGCAATTCGGTAGTATGCCCCTTCCACCTCTGGAGCTGGGGCGCCGACGGGGTCTGCGACGACATCCCCTACGCAAAGAAGATTCCGGACAAGGCGGTAATCAGGTCCTGGCCCACCCTGGAGAAGAACGGCCTGGTGTTTGTCTGGCAGGATCCCGAGAACAAGCCGCCCATTCCCGAGCAGGAACCGGAGGCGCTGGCGGACTGGTATTCCGGCAACTGGACCGACTGGGAGATGCGCGCCATTCCGATTGCCTCCCAGGGCCGCGAGCTGGTGGACAACATGGCCGACATGGCCCACTTCGGCCCCATCCACTACTCCACGGTGAAGTCCTTCAGGAACGCCATGGAAGGCCACAAGTTCGTCCAGTACATGGTCGGCGGGCACCAGATCCTGACCGAGGGCGAGGGCGGCCTGATCACCAGCGTGGCCACCTACGAGGGCCCCGCCTACATGACCACCACCATGACCGGCAGCATGGGCGGGCACCCGATGCAGGTGCACCTGCTGGTGAGCCACATCCCGGTAGACATGAACAACTTCATCATCAACTTCGGGGTCATGATTCGCAAGGATCGGAACCTGAGCGAGGCCGAGAACCGCGCCATGCTGGACGAGTATACGGCGCTCAACATCGAGTCTTTCCAACAGGACGTGGCGATCTGGAACAACAAGTGCATCATCGACAACCCGCTGATGTGCGATGGCGACGGCCCCATCCACATGGTGCGCAAGTGGTACAGCCAGTTCATGACCAACGTGGCCGACATTCGCCCGGACCAGGTCAAGGCGCGTGAGCACACCACGGTGGACGGTCCATCGGTGGCGGAAGTGCTGGCGGCGGGAGGCCGGCACTGAAGGGATGCCCCGGCGCGTGGTTCCGGCTACCATTGGGGTAACTGTCCCCGGGTAACACGCGCCATGATGGTTTTTCTCGTCAACGGGTTTATTGTCGCCCTTGCAGTGGTCATACACTACGAAGCGCTGCACTGGCTGACCCGCTACCTGCCCCGGATTCCGGTGATGCACCGCGCCCGTATCGTCCTTGGCGTGCTCGGCGCGCTTGTCGCACACGCGGTGGAAGTGTGGATCTTTGCCATCGCCTACTACCTGTTGACCGTGCGGCTTGGCTGGGGCTCCCTCGGTGGCACATTCGACGGCACGCTGCTGGACTGTGTCTACTTCTCCTTCACCGTGTTTTCTACACTGGGCTTCGGGGATATATACCCGCAGGGCGAAATTCGCTACCTGGTGGGAATCGAGTCCCTGACCGGTCTGGTATTGATCACCTGGACCGCCTCCTTCCTCTTCTATGAAATGCAACGCAACTGGAGTGAAAGTTAAGCCGCCATGTCCCTAGTCGCCATACGCCCAGCCCGCCCCGAAGACTGCGCCCTGATTCTGCGCTTTGTCCGTGACCTCGCGCTCTATGAGAAGGCGCTGGACGAAGTCGAGGCCACCGAGGCCAGCCTGCACGGCCTGCTCTTTGCACAGCAGCCCAAGGTGTTCGGCCTGATCTGCGAAGTGGACGGCGAAGCGGCCGGTTTCGCGCTGTATTTCTACAACTTCTCTTCCTGGCTGGGCAAGCTGGGGCTGTACCTGGAAGACCTGTACGTAGACCCGGCACAGCGCGGCAAGGGCGCAGGCAAGGCGCTGCTGCAATACCTGGCAAAGCAGGCGGTGGCCGAGGGCTGCGGACGTTTCGAGTGGAATGTGCTGGACTGGAACGAGCCGGCGATCCGCTTCTATGAATCCGTCGGCGCGCGGCCCCAGAGTGAGTGGACCGGCTATCGGCTCGCCGGTGAAGCATTGCACGCGTTCGCGCGCTCCACCGCCTGAGGAGTCTGCTCGCGGCGCGATGAAGTGCACCCCGGATGCGACAAGCCGGGGGTGAAGCGGCCAGGCGGTGGCGTATACTGTCGCGATGCGCACATCGGAGCTACTGCAGGACAAGAAAGTCCTTTTCTGGGCGCTCCAGGCCGCCGGCTGGAGCGGCTGGGCCGTGTCCTATTACCTCGGCAATACGGTGTGGGGCAAACCGCCCGACGGCTACGAGTTCTACCTGCCGCTGGTAAGCCTGATCGGCATTGGACTCACCCTGCTGCTGCGCGGCCTGTACCGGCGCACCTGGAACCAGCCGATCCCACGCCGCGCCGTGGCCGTGCTCGGGGGCTCCTACCTCGCCGCGCTGGTCTGGATGGGCCTGCGCGCCACGCTGTTTCGACAGATGTTTCCCGGGGAGCCGCTCGGCGGGGTAGAAGAGGGCTGGTACAACTACTTCTCCGGCACCGTGTCGGCATTCTGGGTAATGCTGGTGTGGAGCGTGCTGTATTTCGGCATCAAGTACTACCTGCTGGTGCAGGAGGACAGGGAACGCCTGCTCAAGGCCATGTCCATGGCCCAGCAGGCACAGCTGAAAATGCTGCGCTACCAGCTGAACCCCCATTTCCTGTTCAATACGCTGAACGCCATTTCCACCCTGATCCTGGAACAGGAGACGCAGCTCGCCAACACCATGGTCGGCCGCTTGAGCCGCTTTTTGCGCTACTCCCTGGAAAACGATCCCATGGAGAAAGTCACTGCGGCCGAGGAGTTCGAGGCGCTGCGCCTGTATCTGGACATCGAGAAAGTCCGCTTCGGTGACCGCCTGCAGCTGCATTTCGACCTCGCGCCAGAGGCGCGCGAAGCGCTGATGCCCTCTCTCCTGCTGCAGCCGCTGGTGGAAAACTCCATCAAGTACGCGATTGCGACATCGGTAAACGGCGGCAGCATCGGCGTCAGCGCCGCGGTGGAGGAAAACGAACTGGTCCTGGCCGTAGCGGATGACGGCCCCGGCCTGGACATGCGTGTCGGTCGCAGCCCCAAGGGCGGCGGGGTCGGGCTCAACAATATTCGCGACCGACTGCGCGAACTGTACGGGGACAGGCAGTCCTTCCGCCTTGGCGCGACCGAACCGCACGGCCTGACCACTACCATCAGACTGCCGCTGGAGACCCAGGAGACTCCGTCATGAATCCTCTCAGCACGATCATTGTCGATGACGAAAGCCTGGCCCGTCGCGGCCTCGCCCTGCGCCTGCAGCAGATACCACAGGTACAAATACTCGCCGAGTGCAGCAACGGCCAGGAAGCCCTCGCGGCCATCGCCGAACATGAGCCGGAGCTGGTATTCCTGGATATCCAGATGCCCGGAATGGACGGCTTCGAAGTGCTGTCACGGCTGCAGGCCGATACCCTGCCCATGATTGTCTTCGTCACAGCGTTTGATGAGTACGCTGTGGATGCATTCAAGGTGCATGCAGTGGACTACATCCTCAAACCTGTCGATGAACAGCGCCTGCAGGAAGCGGTGGCGCGCGCCCTGGAACAGCGCGAGCAGCGGCAGTCGGCGCTCAGCAAGGCCAGGTTGATGGAACTGGTGATGGGCATGACCGGGGCCAGCGCCCGCTCGGTTGAGGCAATGGCTCAGGGCCAGGGGCGCCTGTCCTGGCCGGAAAGGCTGACCATCCGCGACAGCGGCGCGATCAGTTTCATCCGGGTCGCGGATATCGAGTGGATAGACGCCGCCGGGGACTACATGTGCATCCACGCCCAGGGCAAGACCCATATCATGCGCATCACCATGAAGGAGCTGGAGACAATGCTGGACCCGGCACGCTTCCTGCGGGTGCACCGCAGCACGATCGTCAACGCCACCGGCATCACTGGTGCCCGCAGCCTGGATAGCGGCGAGTACCTGCTGCAGCTGGAAAGCGGCGCCCAGGTAAAGGTGAGCCGCGGCTACCGCGAACGGGTGCGGGCACTGCTTGAGGCCTGAGGGGAGGACCTGAGCCGACTGCGGGGCTGGCAACCGGGCGCCAGTGGCGCATAATGGTCGCAGGTCTTTTCCGGGGAGTAGTGTTCATGAACATGAGCAAGGTGATGTTCGGCTTTTTCGTGCTGCTGGCGGTGACGCTGAATTTCGGTTTTTTCATCGGTGATATCGACAACCCGCAACACCACGACGTCTACGAGCTGTTCGCGGCGCTGGTCGTTGGCCTGATCGCCACCGTGCTCAAGTTTGGCGAACGCTCGCAGATGGGGGCCATCCTGCTCGCTTCCAGCCTGGTGGTGAACCTGCACCTGATCGCGGCCGTCATTGTCTGGGCCGTTGCCGTCCACGTCACCGGAACAGGCCTGACCCCGAAGGTCATGGCGTCCATTGTGTCCCTTTCCGGGGGCGCGCTGCTGGCCAATCTGGTCTCCCTGGTGCTCCTGACCCTGGATACCGCCGGCCTCAGCAGGCGCTAGCCGGGCCATGAGCAACCCCGCCAACAGCTCGCTGGTATTCCTGTTCCTGCGGCGGATGCGCCTGCCGCTGACGGTGTTGATCCTGGCCTACAGCATCGCCACCCTGGGCTTCACCCTGATACCCGGCGTCGACGACCAGGGCAACCCCTGGAAAATGAACTTCTTCGAAGCCTTCTACGTGGTCAGCTACACCGGCAGCACCATCGGCTTCGGGGAGGTGCCCTACGACTTTTCCCCGGGCCAGCGCCTGTGGACCATGGTCAGTATTTACCTGACCGTCATTGCCTGGCTGTTTTCCATCGGCTCCATCATTTCCCTGCTGCAGGATCCCGCATACCGCCGCGCCCTGCGCCGCGTGCGCCTGGCCCGGCAGGTGCGCGACCTGGACGAGCCGTTCTACCTGGTGTGCGGCTATGGAGACACCGGGCGCATGCTGACCCGGGCGCTGACCGATCGCGGGCACCAGGTGGTGGTTGTGGAGCACAACCAGGACAAGATCGAGTTGCTGGAAGTCGAGGATTTCGAGGCGACGGTAACCGCCTTCTGCATGAACGCCAACCTGCCCGACAACCTGGTGGAGGCGGGTCTGCGCAGCCGCTGGTGCAGCGGGGTGATCGCGGTCACCGGTGAGGGCCATGTCAATCTCAAGGTGGCGATCAGCGCCAAGCTGCTGAACCACAAGGTGGCGGTCTACGCGAGCGCGGACACCCGCAGCGAAGCGGAGAACATGCGCTCCTTCGACACCAACCACGTGGTCAATCCGGTGGAGGAATACCAGCGGCGCCTGGAGCTGGCCATCGACAAGCCCGATCTATTCCGCCTGTACCACTGGCTCAATTCCGGCCCCCATGCGCGCCTGGCCAGGCACGTGGCCATTCCCCATGGCAAGTGGATCGTCTGCGGTTTCAGCCGGGTCGGGCGGGCCGTGTGGCAACTGCTGCAGGAGCGGCAGATGCAGGTCGTGGTCATTCATCCGGACCCGGAACAGTCGGGCTGCCCGCCCGGCACCGTTCCCGGTCGCGGCACCCTGGCCGAAGAGCTGAGCGCGGCCGGGGTCGAGGGCGCCGTGGGCATTGTCGCGGCAACCGGGGACGATGCCGACAACCTGTCGATCCTGATAACCGCAAGGGCACTCAACCCTGGGCTGTTTCACGTTGTGCTGGAAAACGGGCTCTCCAGCCATGCGCTGTTCCGCGCCGCTGAGCCTGACTTCCTCGGCCAGCCCAGCAGTGTTGTCGCCGGCACCATTCTCAGCCGTATCAGCTCCAGCCTGGTGGAACCCTTCACCCGACACCTGTTGCAGCAGGACAACGATATCGCGCGCCAGGCCCTCGCCGGATTCCTGCGCCACCAGAGCGATCATCCGCCGCAGCTTTCTTCCGGCCGGATCAGCGCCAAAAGAACACCGGCCCTGGCCCGTGCCCTGCAGGCCGGCAGTGTCATCACCGTGGGCAAGCTGCTGGCCGACCCCCGGGATTGGCAGCAGCGCCTGCAGCTGGAAGTTGTTTTCATTCGCAGGCAGCAGCAGGACATCCTGTTCCCCGACGATGACTTTCCTCTCGCCATGGGGGACAGACTGTTGCTGGCGGGCCGCGACGGCGAAGCCGACCGCCTGCGAGCGGCACTGGAGAATGACGAGCGGCTGGAATATGTACTGACCGGCAGGGATCGGCAGCAGGGCCTGGTCTGGCGCTGGCTGGAGCGCCACAGCGGCTGATCAGTGGCAGGTAATCCGCTCGCTGCCTGCGGCCACGACCTCACCGATAACCCCCGCATCGGCATAGCCGGCCGCGCGCAGCGCCTCCTGCAGGTCCCCGGCGCGCTCGCGGGCAACCCCCAGTAACAGGCCGCCGCTGGTCTGGGGGTCCAAGAGGAGGTCCCGGCGCGGCTCCGCTGCCTGCGCACTGTTCGCCAGCAGGGCATTGGCAGGATGCATGCTGCTGCGCAACCCGGCCGCCAGGCTGGCCAGGGCACCGGGCAGCGCGGGCAGCGCATCCAGCCACAGCTGCGCACCCTGGTCAGGCCCGAGCATTTCCAGCAGATGCCCCCAGAGCCCGAAGCCGGTGACATCGGTGGCCGCGGAGGCGCTGTGTGCAAGTGCCAGACGGGCCGCAGCATGGTTGCTCTGCAGCATTATGCGGATCGCAGCGCTGACATCCCGGCCATCCGCCCTGAGCTGCATCTGCGCAGCGAACAGGGTACCGGTTCCCAGTGGCTTGGTGAGCAGGAGCTGGTCGCCGACTCGCAAACCCCGCTTGGGCAACAGCCTGCCCGCGGCAATGGGCTCACCGGTCACCGCAAAACCCAGAGCCAGCTCGGGCCCCTGCAAACTGTGTCCACCCGCCAGGCGGCAGCCCACCCGCTCGAACTCAGCGAGCGCTCCGGCCAGTAGCTGCAGCAGCTCACGCTGTTGCAGGGCCGGACTGCTGAAGGGCAGGGTTACCGCCGCCAGTGCGGACAGGGGTCGGGCACCGCAGGCGTAAAGATCGGACAGGGCATGGTTGGCGGCGATGCGCCCCATCAGCCAGGGATCAGACACCAGGCCGCGAAGAATATCCAGGCTCTGTAACTGGATTCCGCCAGCCGGCACTTCCAGTATCGCCGCATCATCGGCGCTGCCGGGCGGCGGACACAGGCCGGGGTAGAGCCGGCGCAGTTCGGCGAGGGCGGCGGCCAGGCTGTCGCCGCCGACCTTCGCGCCACAGCCGCCGCAGGGTGGCTGGGCCTGCGCTGCCAGGGTTTCGGGCAGGCTGTCCGGCACCGCGACCGGCATGGTCTCGGGCAGATCCTCGAACCGGGCCATGAAACGGCGGTCGATGCGGTCTTTCCAGCGCCAGACCCAGGCACCAGTGGCGAAGAACGGGCCGCGATCAGCAGAGGCCCGGCGCTCGCCCAGCGACAGCAGGGAGAGGAACCGGCGCTGCGGCCGATGCTCGCGCAGCGGCCTGTCCAGCAGGTAGTGGCGCAGGTTGGCGGCCAGCACGGGTGCCTGGCGCACGGCGTACACCCCCGCCTTGGGCCGCGGGTGGGCCAGCTGGGTGGCGATATCACCGGCGGCGAAAATCGCATCGTCCGTCACGGTTTGCAGCGTGTCCCGCACCGCCACAAAGCCGCCCTCCACGGTAGCCAGGCCGCTGGCAGCGAGCCATGGGGCAGCCGCCGCGCCGGTACACCAGAACAACATATCGAACGGGGCCGTGCGCCCGTCATCCAGCTCCAGGCTGGCCTCAGTCACACTGGCGACACGGTTGCCGCAGTGGAGCGCAACACCCGCATCCGCCAGCGCCCGTTGGGCCGCCGCCCGCGCCAGCCGGTTGTAGCCCTGGAGGATGGTCGTTGCGCCGCAAAACAACGTCAGCTGCAGGGGCCTTCCGCGCAGCCGGTGGGCCATGGCCAGAGCCAGCTCGACGCTGCCCGCACCCCCGCCCACCAGGGCCACGCGCATTGGCCCGGATCCGGGCTGTTCCGCGAGGCTGGCCTCGAGAGCCTGCCAGCGCTCCCAGAGACCCGCCACCGGCTTCACCGGGATCGCATACTCCCGGGCACCGGGTACGCTGTCCAGCTCCGGGCTGGAACCGATATCCAGGCTCAGCACATCCCAGCTCAGGGCCGGCCGCCCGGGCAGGCTGAGAGTGCGGGCCCGGGGATCCAGGCCAGTGACTTCGGCGGCGACAAACCGGGCTCCCGCCCACTGGCAGAGCCGGGCCAGGTCAATGTGGGTTTCCGCAAACCGGTAGTGGCCGGCAATCAGCCCCGGGAGCATGCCGGAATAGGGCGTGTGCGTGGCGGGGGACACCAGGGTTACCTGGACACCGGCGACCGGCCGCATGGCCAGCATGCGCAGGGCCAGAGCATGGGCATGGCCGCCCCCAACCAGCACCAGGTCCCGGGCGAGCTGCGCCTGTTTCAGCATGCCGGTGCTTCCCGGGCAAAGCGGATCACCGCATCGCGCCGCCCCCGGAACAGCACTCTGCCCTCACGCTGGGACAACTGGTAGCTGTACATGGGGTCGTAGTAGGTTTCCAGCAGGGCGCCGATCCAGGCGCGGTGCTCTTCTATGGCGCCGGTGGCGCGCTGCTGGGCGAACGCCTTTTCCATCAGGGTGCGGATGGCCTGGTGGCGCTCACCACCGAGGCGCTTGCGGATCCGGTCCAGGCCCTCCAGCAGCCGGGTGCGATGCAGGGCGGGGCCCTCCACCACACCCTCGCTGGCCATGTAGCGCTGGCCGAGATCAACAATATAGTCCTCCAGGATTACCTCCACCCGCTCCGCGAGGCTCTCCTCGACAACCACCATGGGCGCCTCCTGCATGCGCTGGCGCAGATTGTCCGGCAGCGACAGGCGGCCGATCAGGCGGCCTTCGTCCTCGAGGAAAACCGGGCCGTCGCCGCGCTGCAACAGCTGCAGGAAGCCGATGCTGAGGCCGTTCTCGAAATCGATCTGGCTGGGCTGTCCCTCGGGCAGGTGGCCAAAACTGGACCCGCGATGACGTGCCAGACCCTCCAGGTCCAGGGCGCGCTCCAGGGCCTTGACCACCCGCGTCTTGCCGGTACCGGTGCGGCCGCTGACCAATACCAGCCGGGCGCGCTGCAGGGACCGTTCCAGCTCTTCCAGCAGGAACCGGCGCATGGCCTTGTAGCCACCGGCGACCCGGGGGTAGACAATCCCGGCCTCCGCCAGCCACTGTTGCACGGTCTGCGAACGCAGGCCGCCGCGCCAGCAGTACAGGCAACCGTCGGGGTGGGCTCGGGCGAACTCGCCCCAGGCGGCGAGACGCCGCTCCCGCTCCGCCCCGGAGACCAGCTCATGGCCCAGTTCAATTGCCGCGGCCTGGCCCCGCTGCTTGTAGCAGGTGCCCACCTGGGCCCGCTCCTCGTTGCTCATCAGGGGCAGATTGGTCGCGGTGGGGAAGGTGCCATGGGCGAACTCCCCCGGCGAGCGCAAATCCAGAAACGGGGTGCCGGCCAGGAACAGCTGGCGGTAGTCGGAAGTTTCCGGCAGCGCGGCCATGAGCGGGTGCGGTTACTCCGCTTCGCCGCCGAACAGGTCCAGGACCCGTTCCTGCAGGCGGGTGACGACATCGGACATCAGCGCGAAGTCGGCGTCCAGGCGCGCCGCCTGGTCCGCTTCCGGCAGGTCTTCGTTCTCTTTCATCAGTTCGTCAGAGAACTTCAGCCGCCGCAGGCAGAGGTCCTCGGCCAGCACCAGGGACACCCGCTCCTCCCAGTTCAGGGACAGGCGGGCGACCTGTTTACCGGCATTGAGGTGTGTTTCCAGCTCCTCTCCCAGCAGATCGACTCCACGGCAGCGCACCACGCCGCCCTCATCCCCCGGCTCGCGCAGCTCGCACTCGTCACCCAGGGCAAAGTCATTGGGCAGGGTCTGGTGGGCCAGCCAGGCCGTCATGGTGGCGGTGGGCGCATTGTTGACCTGGGGCAGCACCACCGGGAAGCTGCCAATGCACTCGCGCAGGACGTTGAGCATCTCCTCGGCGCGAGCGGCGCTGGTAGCCTCGACAAACACCCAGTTGGCACGCGTGTCGATGTATGCGTAGAGGTAGGCCGAGCGGGTGAAGGCTCGCGGCAGGAAATCCAGCACGATCTCGTCCTGCAGAGTCAGGCGCTCCTTGCGATAGACCTTGCGGCCCTGCGTCTCCTCTATCTCCGCAACCTTCTCGGCAAGCTGCTCGCGAACCACCGTGGAGGGCAGCAGGCGTTCCTCGCGGCGCATGCGCAGCAGGAAGCGGCCGTTGACCGGGTGCACCAGAGCGCTGGTACCGCCACCCAGA
>JBFHFJ010000035.1:0-18612 GCA_041583655.1 Haliea sp.
CTCCGCGCCTTCCTGACGACCAATATCGAGGTAGCCCATGATCTTGTCGAACTGCTCCTGTGATGCCTGAGCACCGACCATGGTGTTCGGATCAAGCGGGTTGCCGCGGGTAATCGCCTTGGTACGTTGAATGGCCATGGCGATAAACTCGTCGTAGATGTCTTCCTGGATCAACGCTCGCGAGGGGCAAGAACATACTTCGCCCTGATTGAAGAACGCCAGAACCATACCTTCAACTGCCTTGCTGATGAAGTTTTCGTTTTGTTGCATTACGTCGGAGAAGTAGATATTGGGCGACTTCCCACCCAACTCCACGGTTGAGGGAATCAGGGTTTCCGCCGCGCCGCGAAGAATCTGGTGGCCTACGGCGGTAGATCCCGTGAACGCGATCTTGGCAATTCGTGGGCTGGTGGCCAGCGCGCGACCCGCTTCGGTTCCGTAACCGTTGACAACATTGACCACGCCTTCGGGCAGCAGATCGCCTATGAGATCCATCAGTGTTCACTCGGACAGAGGGTCGCAGTACGCGAGCAAAGCGTATCGCCGGCTGCTGAAAGCCCATGGCTTGGTAAACAGGGCGGCAGGGAGGCACTACTCACGCAAGTGCGTATTCGAATCGATGGATGAAAGGAAGCGTGAAGTCGGCGCCAGCGGCGGCCTGATCCTGGTGGCAGTGGCTGTCGATGAGAAACCATCCGCCTAGCGGGATTCGGCCTTGTCTGCGCACGGCTGCTGACGCAGATTCCCTGATTCCCAGCCTCAAGGCAGCAGGTCCGGCGGAGGTGGTGGGCGCGCGATATCGCCCGATGCGAGCGACTCGATCCATGCAGCGGCCTGCGCGACATAGGCACGTTCCGCCCCTTCGGTGTTCTCGAGGATGGCAAGCCCTCGCGATCCATCTTCTACCGCCCCAGCCACGTCACCGCGCTGCCATTTCAGGCCGGCATGCTGAACCAACATCTCACCGACCAGTGCATGCTCGTCCCCGAACAACCCTCGGGCAATACCCAGCGCGCGCAACAACAGTTCTTCCGCTTCTTCATACCGGCTCTGCCCGCTTCGAGCTCTGGCGAGGAGCGCGAGGTCGATTGCCAGCTCGCGGCTTTCAGGGCCAAGCGCCTGCTCGTCGATCGCCACGGCTTGACTCAGATAAGCGGCAGCCTCGTCAAACGCGAGCAAGCGAAGGTGCGCGTGGCCCA
The DNA here is from genome assembly GCA_041583655.1 of Haliea sp. Classification (GTDB taxonomy): domain Bacteria; phylum Pseudomonadota; class Gammaproteobacteria; order Pseudomonadales; family Halieaceae; genus Haliea. Next base: position 1,200 of record JBFHFJ010000035.1, read on the forward strand.
GGCCGCTAACCGCTGCGGCAATAGCCGGCGTGTACTCATCGTGGTGTTGCCGCAATATCTCGAGTGCACGTGCAAGGTGAGTGATGGCGCCTTCCTGGTCGCCCAGCGCACGACGCACGGAGGCCACCTGATTGAGCAGGATACCAAGGCTAGGGTGCGTCGGACCGAGTATCTCCTGGTCGACTTCCAGCGCCCGCTGTAATTGCAATTCGGCAGCCGCGGGATCACCCGCCTCCAGCAGAGCGATGCCAAGGTTGCTACGTGCAACCGAAGTCGCGGGATGAAAGTCGCCAAACAGATCGAGACGGATAGTGACAGCCTCCCGCAGCATATCGATCGCCTCGTGATGCTGCGCTTCACGGGAAAGCAATGTGCCCAGCGCATTCAGCGTTGTGGCGTGGGCGGCGCTCGCGACAGCGTTTTCCTCGAGCAGGGCAAGCGCCTCATGGAGTAGCGCACGTGCCTGTGCGTAGCGGCTGGTGACAATATGGACGATGCCGAGGTTGGTCAATATTCTGCCACGGCGCGCCAGCCCGGCTTCTGGCAGTGTTGCCAGCGCCGATCGGTAATAATCTTCGGCTTCGCTCAAATGGCCCAACCTGAAATTGGTCTCGCCAAGATCGGCCAGCACGTCGGCCCGAAGTGTTCCGTTCTGGTCATTTACGCGCTGCAGCAGACTCAGGGTCTTGAGTTGCAGTTCGTTGGCCTGCTGGTATCGCCCCAAGGCGAAGCTGACCTGACCCAGCACGTGTAGCATCGCCACCTGCAACGGCGAGCCATCCTGCATCGCCTGTGCCTGGGCAATGCCCCGCTCCAGAAGCTCCACGGCAGTAGTGTCACGGCCCCTGGACTCAGCCGGATCTGAGGCGCGGAACAGCCCTACAAGATAGTTGCTGATCTGCTCCGCCTTGTCCGCCTCTTGTTTCGCGAGTTGGGCCGCCGCTGCAGCGCGATCACGTTCCTCGGACAATCGATCCACGTGAAGGGCAAGCGCGGTGGCCATCAGCAAGGGCAGGACCACAGCCGCCGATACGCCCCAAGCATTCCTGCGCAGGAACCTACCCAGCCGGTAGCGTCGGTTTCCCGCGCGCGCGAACACTGGAAGTTGCTTTCTATAGCGATCAATATCAATGCCCAGCTGCTCCACTGAGGCATACCGATGCTCGGGGTCTTTACGCAACGCCACCTGACAGATCGCCTCAAGATCTCCGCGCAACATGCGCGCCAGCCGAGACGGGGTACTATCGCGGGCCGCTGCCAGTTCGCTCGGGCCCAGCCCCGCGTGGTCCTCCTCGAGCACGCGGATCGACAGAGGGGCGGGAACCTGACGCAATATTGCGTCGTACAGCGACGCCGGGGCATCGTCCTGGGCACGATAGGGTGAACGGCCAGCAAGCAGGCGATATAGCAACACCCCAAGGGCATAAACATCTGTGGCCATAGACACCCGGCCACCATCAAGCTGCTCGGGGCTGGCGTAGGCCGGCGTCAGCAGGCGACCATGCGGCTCTGTGAGCTCATGCTCCGGAGAATGCTCGGTCTCGGCCTGCAGAACCTTCGCGATACCAAAATCCAGCAGCTTCACCTGCCCGGATCCGGTGACAAGAATATTCGAGGGTTTCAGATCACGATGCACCAGCAGTCGTTGGTGGGCATACTGCACGACCTTGATTACCTGCTGCACCAGGTCCAGGCGTTGTTCAATTCCCAGCCGCTCGCGGTCGCAGTACTCTGTGATGGGGAGGCCATCGACGTATTCCATAATGAAGTAAGGCCAGCCGTCGGGTGTTACACCTCCATCCAGCAAGCGCGCCAGGTTGGGGTGCTCAAGCGTTGCGAGAATACGACGCTCCTCGCGAAACCGGCGCACAGAGTCGTCACTCTCTATCCAGCGGCGTAGCAACTTCACCGCAACCGTTTGCTGGAACTCGCCGTCATTACGCTCACCCAGCCAAACAACGGCAGAGCCACCCTTACCGATACAGCTAACCAGCCGATATGGGCCCACTTGGACCACCGACTCAGGCTCCGGATCATCATTCCCAGTAGGCTGCAGGGCCACAGCCGCCACGGCATTCACGGCAGCGTTGGCAGTATCGAAGGTCGTCCTGGAGGCTTCTTCCGCGCACAACAGCCGCTGGACAATCACCTCCAGTGATTTATCGTCGACGCACCGCTGTGCAAGCCGCTCTGCCCGTTTCTCCACAGGCAAATCGAGCAATTCGGTAAACAGACTATCCGCCCGCAGCCACTGATCGAGACGCTGCTCTTCCGATGCGTGTGGGTCAGCCGATGACATCCTTGTCTCCTAGGTGTTTTTTGCTCAGGCAGGATTCAGCGCGTCAGTCAGATACGCGCGGGCACGCGACCAGTCCCTTTCCAGAGAGCGCATGGGACGCTGCAACACAGTCGCAGCCTCCTGCATGCTCATGCCAGCAAACAAACGGCATTCAGCCAGCCGCTCCAGCTCGGGATCCAGCCTACCCAGCTCGCGCATTGCAAAGTCGATCGCCACAACATCCAGAACAGACGTTGACATGGGATCACTGTGGGACTCGTCATCCAACTCCAGCGCCAGCGCACCACCACCACGCTTCAAGGCACCCCGTCGGCGGGCATAGTCCACTATCAACTGGCGCATGGCCGTCGAAGCCAACTTGAGAAATTCGTCTCGCGGCAATGCAGCGTGTGCATCATCTGCACTGAGGCGTATCCAGGCCTCGTGCACCAATGCCGTGGTGTTCAGGGTTGCTCCGGGCCGATAGCGTCGCAGCTGTCGATGTGCCGCGAGCCTCAAGCCCCGGTAGAGAGCATCAAGCCCGTCTTCAACTTGTAATGGCGCTGTCACGGCATCGACATTCCGGAAGTTTTTCGCGATGTTGACGAGTATACCCGGAAGTTTTTCAGTGACAAACCAAACCCGCAATGCAGTAGCCGCGGGTTATCAACCGGACTATGGCGTTGTGGTAAACGCTCCATTTTCCTCGCTGCGCTGGATATCTCGCTCCCGTCGTAACTGCTGGTAACGAATTTTTTCTGACTCTGCCGCCAGAGTTCAGCAAGCCGATCGAAGACCTGCTAAAGGCTTGTCCGATCGGCTCGGCAGTCCCCGATGATCGCGCAAGCGTGGGGCGGAGCGCGGCACAGCGCTCCGAACGCTGGGAGCCTATAGGGGGGGCCCTGTGGCAATGAGCATCCTTTTAAAAAATTACGTTCGAAGTGGCGGTAACTCCTCTTCGTTTGCGTTAGACCAGTTGCAGCCGCCACCTGGCGGTTGGCAAACCCCAACGAAACACCGAGGAGTTCTCATGACTCAAGACGCTCAATTGGCCGGCTTCAAAGTATTCATCACGGCTCGACTCGTGCCTTGGTTATTTGCCGGTTTGCTCGGCACTTTCACCGCCTTGACGTCGGCGGCCGAGGCGATTGAGTCCACAGGTGCACAAAGCCAGGGTATTCAGATCCATGGCGACTGGACCATCACGGTATCCGACAGCGACGGCCGGGAGGTCTCATCCAGAAGCTTTCGTAACGCGCTGCTGACGTCGGGGGCGTTCCTTCTTACGCGTCTGCTCAGTCAGAGCCTTGAGTTCGACAGAACTGAGAGCAGCTGGCACATTCTCGTGAGCACGACAGGGACAATCGACAACGCGGAATGCAACGTGCAGTTGGGTGTCCCGTTCGCAGAAAATCCACAGTTCGGTTCTGCCACACAGGCGAGTGTCAGCGATGAAAGCACTACTTTCAGCCTGGAGCGCGATCTGAAGCTGCCCGCGACGTGCATTGGCGGCGCAAGCTACCGTATTTCAGAGGTCTGGTCTGCGGCCCAGTTTGCCGTTAAATCGGGCTCATTACTCATTGGCGTTGGGTACCCTTTTACGAAGAAAACACTCGACACACCCATCGACGTGCTGCCCGGACAGGTCGTATCCCTCAGCGTGACCTTCTCTTTCAGTTGAGGCTTAGTGTATGATCCGCGTCGCTTTTTCGCGCCGCGACGCCCCCGGCATAAAGCCGCTGGTGCTGACGTCGCTGCTGATGACCTTCGCCCATGCGCCCCTGGCTGCTGAGCCCGTTTATGTGCCGGATGTCGGTTCAGTGTCAGATCCGGCACTGTCCGGCGATGGCAGAATCATGGCCTGGGCAGATCGAAATGGGGCCACCCCCACCCTGTATCTGCGCAACCTTGAAACCGGCACGCAAACCACCCTGTTACTGAGAACAACCACAGGGGATGCAGATCTGGATTTTTCCAATGCGGTAGGCCCATCCCTGAGCGATGACGGAATGCGCATCTCACTCGTAGCGGACGGCCCGGGCGGAGGTGGCCGGAATGCGGAAATCCTGCTCGTGGTCGACAGTACGGGAGCTGAACTGGCCCGGGTGACAGCTACCGTGAGCTCGGGCGCAGTCGCGCGCCTTCAGGATCGGGCTTTTATCAGCGGCGACGGACGCTATGTGACCTTCTCGGGCGAGGGTCGCCGCTTCGAAGCCGCGGGCATCAGCGGCAACGGCCTGCTCACGTTTGGCGATGACTTCACTATCAAGACGCTGAGGCTGGATGTTGCGACAGGCGGACTGGCGCTCGCCGCATTCGACACCCGTGGCGGACTGCCTAACGACGACTCATCAGCGCAGGGCATCTCGGATGACGGGCAGTTCGTTTTGTTCTGCTCAAATGCGACCGACTTGCCCGCTGCCAACGGCCGGCTGCAGGCGTACCGGAGTGACCCGGGCAATGGCACGATCATTCACGTGAGCCAGGATACCTCAGGTGCCCCCGTGTCCGGAGTCTACTGCGACGAGCAACTGTTCGGTGATGAGTATATCGGCATTTCGGATAACGGCCAGCGGGTGGTGTACACGGAGAACCGGGACACATCAGCCGATGGCGAGGATCACACCTTCGTCTGGACCGACGGCGCCGGGAGCCGGGAAATCGCCAGCCTGCAAAAATACGCCTCCGTGGCCATCTCCGGTGACGGGCGCTGGCTGGCGCCTGACGACGAGCCTTTCAGCCGTCTGAACATCGACAGTGGCGCACCAGAAGCGGTGACCTTCCGCATCCGATACCCGCGCATCAGTGACAATGGCGGCACCCTGCTGTTTTTCAACGATGTACTGCCCAAGCCAGCCGGGCAAACCGGTAGCTGGTGGGTCTTGCGCTATGCAACCGCGCCGCCTGACCCAGACCCAGGCCCAGATCCGGACCCGGATCCGGATCCGGACCCTGCACCGGATCCGCCACCCCTGTTACTGGAGATTCAAGAGCGCATCACCATTGGTGATGGCACACGAATGCAGCCTGGGGTGCAGCTGGCGGTAGGTGAAACGGTCAGCGTTGTCGACACCATCTCCGCGCTGATTTCGCTGCCGCCCCCCAATATCATTGAGCTAGACATCGATCCTCCCTTGCTGCCGGGTGACGTTTTCAGAGCGTCGGCAATCGGCTTCAAACCGTTTTCCACAGTGCGCGCCTGGCTGCAGTCCACCCCGGTGCTGGTGGGGGAGGAGGAAGCCGACGAATTCGGCCGCGTGAGCTTCGTGATTACGGTGCCCGAAATCTTCCCACCCGGACCACATACGCTCGTGCTGCTGGGCGTCGCGCCCGATGGCAGTGATCGTCGCCTCGAGGCGCCCATTACCGTCAGCACACGGGGCGCGGGAGCCGGGATTGAAGGTAATGCCGTGGCAATTCCCACGGGCCAACCCTGGTCGCTCCTGCTGCTTGCCTTCGGCTTATTGGGGATCGCGGGTATTAACTTGCGGCAAATCTCGACCGGCAGGGGTTGAGCGCTTGACTACGGTACCACGTCAGGCAGCCTAGCTCTTCATTATCAACAGGGTTTAGTGGACACTGCTCGCCCTGATCAAACAGCTGCATGTCAGCCCGCTTCACCGGCTGGCAAAGACCCTCACATCCTGGCTCCAGCCAATCATCACGATGTGGCGGTTCAGTAAGAGCAACGGGCCCACCGAGGGCTTTCATAACAAAATGGAGATGATGACCCGAAGGGCCTATGGGTTCAGGAATTTTGAGAATTACCGACTGAGGGTCTTAACCCATTGTGGATGGAATGGCATCATCAACAGGGTTTAGTGAATGTCGGTGCATCCCCCCTTAACTGGGGAGAGCCTATCAACCGAGTTTAGTGAAAACCGGTGCATCCCCCTTTAAGTGGGTAGAGCCGGTCAACCGTTTGATATTTAACGAGTTTTTGGCGCGCCTGGCACGATTCGAACGTGCGACCGCCTGGTTCGTAGCCAGGTACTCTATCCAGCTGAGCTACAGGCGCGTTGAGGGGCCGTACTATAGGTATCGATTCCTTGTTCGTCAAGGGCTTGCAGCGCAAAAATCTGGTCAGGCGCCCAGTACGCCGCCGCCAACGGCGCCCCGTGCCGGGGTGTCCAGCAGCACCCCGGGGTTCATCATGCCGCGGGGGTCCAGCGCGGCCCTGGCACCGGCAAATGCGGCGCGGAACAGTGCCGGCGACTGCCGGTCGTAGCCCTCCGGGCGGTGGTCACGCCCTACCGCATGGTGGTGGGTCACGGTGCCGCCCAGGGCGGTAACCGCGGCATTGGCCGCCGGCTTGATCTGGCGCCAGCGCCCGAGTACGGCGGCCATGTCGCCGCAGTCGGTTCCGCGGGCATAGAAGGTGAAATAGGGTGCCGGGCCATCCGGGTACACGTGGGTAAAGCGGCAGCTGAGCATGCCATCGGCGCCGGTTTCCCGCCGGATCGCGCGGCCGACGGCTTCCTGCACACCCTGGTACAGCGCATCAAACCGGTCCCAGGTGATCGCGGTCTCGAAGGTGTCCGCTATCACGCCCCGGGGCGTCAGGTAGTTGCGGTAGTAGGGTGCGCGCAGGAACTGATTGCGCCAGGTGCCCGCTTCGCCCTGGCGGTGTTCGCCCTCCTCCGCACCGGCACTGCGCAGGGAGCGCTGCGCCGCCTCCCGGTCCCAGTCGCCGCCGTGGTCTGCCACCAGTTCCAGGGCCCGGGCCAACCAGGCGTCCAGCGGATGATCGGCGGACTCAAACGCCAGCACCAGCACTGCACTGTTGCCGTCGCCAACACCGTTGAGCAGTGCCTCCAGCGGGTCCAGCAAACGGCAGTTGCCGGGGAACAGCGCGGCCTGGCTGATCGCCCGCACCGCGGCGCAGGCTGCAGCCATGCTGGCAAAACGGATACTGGCGGCGGCGCGGAACCGGGGCCGGTCCTGCACGCGCATCCAGGCCCGGGTGATCAGCCCCAGGGTACCCTCGGAACCGAGCAGCAGACGGTCCGGGGAGGGACCGGCCCCTGAACCCGGCAGTCGGCGGCTCTCCAGCAACCCGCTGGGCGTGAGCATGCGAATACTCTCGACAAAATCGTCGATATGGGTGTACTGGGTCGCGTAGTGTCCGCCGGCGCGGGTGGCGATCCAGCCGCCGAGGGTAGAAAACTGGAAACTCTGGGGGAAGTGGCGCAGGGTCAGGCCGTGGGGCTTGAGCGCCGCCTCCAGCTCGGGACCCAGGGCGCCAGCCTCGATCAGCGCGGCGCGACTGCTGCGATCGACCTGCAGCACCCGGTTCAGGTACTGCAGGTCGATGGAGAGCACCAGGGCGTAATCGCCTTCGACTGCGCTTTCCACACCCCCACAGACGCTGGTGCCTCCCCCAAAGGGAATGACTGCGGCATCTGCGGCATGGGCCCAGTCCAGCAGGCCCTCGAGCTGGGACTCGTTCCGGGGAAAAGCCACCCAGTCCGGCGGCCGCGGCACGGAGCGCTGCAGCATGCGCACGCCGTCGGCAAAGGACTTGCCATAGGCATGGGTCAGGCGGTCGTAGGGGGTGGCCGAGCAGATTGACGCCAGCGCAGCCGGCGGCCGCTGCTTTGGCGGCGGCAAATCGAAGTCGTCCAGCTGCGGTGCCGTCACCGGGGCACCGCCAGCGCCGGTCATCCGCACCAGCTCCGCCAGGAGCGCTTCTTCCGCCGGCGCCAGCGCTTCATCCGCATGGCCCCAGCCCCAGAACAGCAGCTCGCGGCGGTGGCCAAGCGACTCGGGCACTGGCGCGGCCGCTAGCGGATAAAGCCGGTTCTCGATTCCATGTACAGGCGCAGGGGCAGTTTGCCGTCATCGCGCAGGTGGATAATCAGACCGTAGTTGTCATGCTCGTAATCGGCCACCCACTCGTAGCGAAAATCGGGCAGCAGGTCGATCTGCTCCGGCCGACGGCCGATAACGCGGACCTCTTCCAGCTCCTCGGGGGACACCTTCAGGCGCTCCTTCGGGATCGCGAGGGTAATCTTGCGTTCGCCCTCGACCTCGCCGGGTTCCACTTCGCGCACATCCGCGCCGGATTCCGCATCTACGTGCCCCCTGACCAGCTGCAGCCAGCCGGTCTCGGAACTGAGCGGCTCGGCCACCGCGATAGGGGCAGCCACCAGCGCTGCACAAAAACAAAGGCTACGGGCGAAGTGTGACATGGTATTCTCCAGTATCGAGCGGCAATGGCTGCAGTGCCGCGGTCCAGCGATGATAGCGCAGTTTTCCGCCTGCTGCAGATCGCGCTGGCTGGAAACTGCCGGCACTTGAACCGGAGAGCAAATACCCCTCATGGCATTACTGTTACTGGCTGTCACCCTGGCCCTGGGAATCTCGTTTATCTGTTCCATCGCCGAGGCGGTGCTTCTCAGCGTCACCACGGCCTATACCCGGGTTCTGGAACAGGAGGGAAACGCCTCCGGGCGCCGCCTGCGCAAATTAAAGCAGGACGTGGACCGTCCGCTGTCCGCGATCCTCACCCTGAACACCATCGCCCACACCGCGGGCGCCACCGTTGCGGGCGCCCAGGCGGCGGCGGTACTGGGGAGCAATATGCTGGGGGTCTTTTCCGCGATCCTGACCTTCCTGATCCTGGTGTTCTCGGAGATTATCCCGAAAACCCTGGGCGCCTATTACTGGCGCCAGCTCGCGCCACTGGTTGCCGCACTGCTGCAGGGCATGATCGTTCTGCTCTACCCCTTTGTCCTGATGTCGAACTGGCTCACCAGCCTCATTGCCCGGGGCAAGACCATTCGCGGCCTGAGCCGGGAGGAGTTCGTGGTAATGGCGGAGCTGGGAGAAATCGAGGGCGAACTGGCGAACAATGAATCACGGATCCTGCTCAATCTGCTGTCCCTGCGGGACCAGACCGTAAGCGAAGTGATGACACCTCGCCCGGTGGTCTTCAGCCTGCCGCAGGACCTGCGGGTGGAGGAGTTCTTCCTCCGCCACGGCGACCAGCCCTACTCACGCATTCCAGTGTACGGCGAAAACCAGGACGATGTGACGGGCTTTGTACTGCGCGGCGAGCTGATGCAGGCCCAGGCCAAGGGCGAGGTCGACAGGACCCTGCGCGAGTTCCGCCGCAAGCTGCCGGCGCTGGTCGGCGCAATCGACCTGCTGCGGGCCTTCGAGGCGCTGCTGGCCAGGGATGTGCACATGATGCTGGTGGTGGATGAATACGGCGGTGTCGACGGCGTCATCACCCTGGAAGATATTTTCGAGAGCCTGGTGGGGCGGGAAATCATCGACGAATCGGATCGCACTGCGGATTTGCAGAAACTGGCGCGGCGCCTCGGAGAACACAGAACCCGCCAGCTGGGAGTCGAACCGGCCAGCGTCGACGAGCCTGCACCGGAAAAGACGGAAGATCGGGCTGACGTCGCGGGGAATAATAGCGCGTAAAAAGCGGGGGCGGTGACCGCACGCCAAACACTCCTGGATTTATGCGCAGTGTGCGGCAGGACCAGGCGGTTTGGCGGGCGTCACCCGGGGTGCCGTCAGTTGTTCATCGCACCCTTGATGGCATCGTCTGCATCTTCGGCCATCTCACCTGCCTTGGCGGCAGCTGCATCCACGGCCTGCTCGGCCTCGTGCATCATGTCTTCGCCCTTCTGCTTGGCATCATGCATCATGTCCTCGCCCTTTTGCTTGGCGTCATGCATCATGTCCTCGCCCATCGCCTCACCGTCCTGCATGGCATCACCTGCCGCTTCGGCAGTGTCGTCCCAGGCATTGGAGGCTGAATCCATGGCATCACCAGCGGCCGCGGATACCGTGCTGCCCGCTTCCTCTGCCTTCTCCGCCACGGCGCTCATGGCGTCAGAGGCAGACTGCTTCGCCTCCTGGGCTTCTTCCTTGCTGCAAGCCGCCAGGCCAAAAGTCATCAGCGCTGCCAGTGCCGCGCCAGTCAACTGTCTTGTATTCATACAATCACCCCTTCGTAGTTGTGTCGTTTTGTCCCGACAGGACTCTTTGAGACTACACAGCAATGCGGATAGAGTAAAGCGGCAGCCATGTCACAGATCAAGGGTTCAACCCGCAACAATGTCCGGGTACATCCTGGCAAGACGTTGCAGCAGGGCATTCTGGGCGCCGACTGATACCCCCTCCCGCTCCATCGCGCGAATCAGGTCATCGACCAGGCTGTTGAACTGGGCCGGAGTGATCGCCAGGTGGCGATGGGTTTCCGCCATCGAGTCGCCGCTGTAGCGGCAGGGACCATCGGCGACTTCGCACAACTGCTCCGCGAGCTTGGCGCGGAAGCGCTCAATGTCGGTATCCGCAAACAGCGGGAGTACCAGCGGATCCTCCGCAATTTCCCAGAGCAGACCGGCGACGATTCGTTCGATACCCGGCATGCCACCCAGGCGCTCAAACAGGGTACGCTCACCATGGGTCGCAGTGCCGCAGGCGACGAGCCCCAGGGCCGCCAGCAACAGCAGTTTGCGCAGTGCAGACATCCGCTACCCCCTACTGATTCAGCTGCAGCGACAGATACCAGCCACCCTGCCCGGGCAGGCCGGCGATTGCACCGAGGTCAGTCCAGGCAAGTACCGCGGCAAACCGCTTGCCCGGGAACCAGCCCACGAATACGTCCGCCCAGTCGTCTTCGGCAACCGCGGCGAGCTTGTCGGGCTTCTGTCGGTATTCCGCCCCCAGGATCCACTGCCGATTGAGGAATATCCCCGCGGAGGCTTCCAGCTGCAGTTCCCGTTCATCACCAAACCCGAGCAGGCCGGTCTGGTGGGCAGCGGTGGAGCGCAGGGTGACATTGGCGAACAGATTGCGCCCGAGCAGGCCGTTCAGCCAGAGTTTGCTGGCCGCCAGGTACAGGTCCACGCCACTGCCCGAGGCAGCGCCCAGGGCGGTGGGCACCGCCATGTCGCGATTGCGCTTGTACTGCAGGCCGAGGCTCAGCTGGGGAACCCGGGTGTAGACCAGGTCCCCTGACAGGCGCAGCTTGGCGCCGAGGATGTCCTGGCTGATCACCAGGTCCAGGGGCAACACATCCAGGTGCTGGCGACTGACGCTGAATTCCAGCCTGTTCTCGATACCGATACTGAGCGAACGCACGTCGAGCTGGAAATCGTCGACTCCCACCCGGGTCAGCGACGCGGCGCCGCCCCACTCGCCGCTGTCCCCATAGCCGCTGATCACTGCCCAGGGAACCAGGCCTCCGCCTGCCGCGCCCTCGATGCTGGTTGCGCCGCCGGTTGCCAGCAGCTTGCTGTCTGCCTGGGTGGCAGCCGCCAGGGCCAGGCTCAACAGGACCGCAAGGCCGTCTCGAATCCATTCAGGCATACCGCTCCTCTGCAATGCTCCTTACCTCGGTTGGGGGCCTGGCCAGCCAGTCCTGTAGCGCCGCAGCGGTCATCGGCCGAGCCAGGTAGTAGCCCTGCACTGAATCACATCCCATGCCCTGCAGCATGCGCAGGGAGTCGAGATTCTCCACCCCTTCCGCCACCACCTTCAGCCCCAGGTAGTGGGCCATTTCAATCGTGGAACGGACAATCTTCTGGTCATCGCCGTCCCGGTCCAGATTCAGGATCAGGCTCTTGTCAATCTTCAATTCCTGCACGGGCAGCATTTTCAGCTGGGCCAGGGATGAAAAGCCGGTGCCGAAATCGTCAATCGCCAGGCGGATCCCGGCCGCCTCGAACTCGCGGATATTCGCCAGGGCGACCGCCATGTCCGCCATCATCATGGTCTCCGTGACCTCGATGACAATCGCCGAACTGGTGAGCCCCGATGCCTGCAGGGAGTCGACAACGTGACGCACAAAATCGGCCTGCAGGATATCGGCCCCGGAAAGATTGACGCACACCGCGAGCTCGACGCCGGACCGCTCCCAGTCCTGCAGCTGCCGCAGTACCTGTTTCAGTACGATGACGCTGATAGCGGTGATCATCCCGGTCTGTTCGGCCACCGGGATAAACTCGTCGGGATAGACTTCACCCAGCTCGGCATCGGTCCAGCGCATCAGGGCCTCGACCTGCGTAACACGATGCGCATGCAGGTCATACTTTGGCTGGTAGAAGACAGTGAAGTCCTCCGCATCCACCGCGGCCTGCAGCCGGTGGGCCAGCGTGATCTGGCGCAGGTGAACCTCATCCTGGCCGATGCGGTAAACCGACCAGCCGCCCCTGGCGCTGCGGGCGGTGCCCAGGGCAATCTGTGCCCGCCGTACCAGCTCGTCAAAGCGCTGCCCGTGCTGGGGGGAAAAAACAAAACCCAGCAGCGGTTCCAGGCGCACCGGCACGCCGTCAATCAGTAGCGGCTCAGCGAAATCGGCACGCAGTTTCTGCACCACGGCTTCCACGCCCCCGGGAACGAGATCCTCGAAGAACAGCAGAATCTGTGAATCCGCCACCCGCGCGGCAATATCACCACGGCGCAGGCTGGCGGTGATCCGCTCGGCAATCTGCTGTAACACCGCGTCGCTGAATTCGCTGCCGTAGAGGTCCGTAAGCTGCTGCAGGTTTTCCAGCTCCAGCAGGCCCATCCCGAACTGGTTGCGCTGCGGGCTTTCATGCATCCGGCTGTTGAATACCGAATTGATGTAGTGCCGGTTTGGCAACTGGGTCAGCATGTCATGCTGCGCCTGGTGACGAATCCGCGCTTCCCTTTCGGACACCGTGTCCTGCATCAGGTTAAGGGTATCGGCGAGCATGCCGAACTCCTCGCCCGCCGCCAGCTCTATGTGTCGCGAGTAGTTGCCGTCGGTGATTCGGCGGGCGGCATCGACCAGTGTGTAGATCGGCTGGGTGACGCTGCGGGCGATGACCAGCGCAGTCAAACCGGCCAGACCAAGGGCAACGAAACCGATAATCGCCATCTGCTGGCGCAGGGGTTGATAGTTGTTCAGTGCCTGATCCAGGGACTGTGACAGTACCGCCACCACCTCCTGCCCATCCTCCTGCAGCAAATTCACATCCCGGCTCACCCAGCCTTGCTGTGCGAGGCTCTCGGCGAGCAGGGATGCCACGCCCGCGGGAGAATCCCCTGTCTCCAGGTGTGCGGTAAGCGCGGCCGGGAGGGTGGATTCAAGCAGCCGCGCACCCTGCCCAGCGCCGTGGGCCACCAGGGTAATGTCAGCGTTGGTAATGGCGCGAAGCTCTTCCAGCATGGAGCCGTCGACCGCTGTCGCCAGTCCAACCCAGCCCAGCAGGTCCGGCGCCAGTACCGGCACCAGAACCAGCTGAAACGGCTGCCCGCCAAGCAGGGTAAGGATGGCGGCTGCCTGGGCCCTGCCGCCCTCGACCACCTCGCGCGCACTGTCGGGCATGCGCTCCACCGGGTGGGTGCTGAGCAGCACATCACCACGTCGCGAAAGCATGATGACGAAATCCGCATTGATCCGCTCACCGTGATTGGCCAGCGCGCTGAGCATCGTGGCCTCTTCCCTCGTGGCAATCGCTCTCTTGAAGGCGAAATCGCCCGCCAGCAGCTCGGCACGGTTGCGCAGCTGCTCCCGGTCATCCTGCAGCAGGGAACGAAACACCCGCTCCACGACACCCAGCTCGGCGCGTACAAGATCCTCGACGGCATTGGTGGACGCGCGCATGACCGCCAGCAGGCTGCTCGCCAGGGTCACCGCCAGCAGGCCGACGATAAGCAGCAGTAGGCTATTGCGGAAGCTGGTTCGCATCGCGGGCAAAGCGCTTCAGCAGGCTTTCCAGTTCAGCGTTGCTCTTGCCCACCTGCGGATCCTCCCAGGCCAGGGGCAGCTTCAGGGCCAGGGTGCCCCCGGTTGTGGCGCCAAGAGGCACTTCCAAGTCGGCCTCCATCTGGGGGTGCCAGATGCGCAGCACGCCCGCGGTCTGCTCGTCGTCCCAGTGCAGGGTCGCACGCCCCTCGGCATCGCTGACAACCGCCGAGGAATCGGTGCCGACGTAGAGATAGGCCTTCATGCTGTCATGGATGTTGCAGCCAAGGGTGACGATCCCGGGGGTGTTGAATGCCACCGGCGGCGCATCGTTGGCGCGGAACAGCTTGAGCTCGAAACTGTTGCCCTCGGAAAACGAGTAGACATGGTGCCGGGTGTCATCGCTGTTGGGGAAACTGACTTTCGTGCCTGGGCTGATGGCAGTGACATGAGGCTGGAACCGCCGCTCGCGCTGGTCCACCGCCACCCCCTCCAGCGGTGCCGCGGGAACGGGGTCGGTGCCGGGCAGCGTGAGCACGGCAAAAGGCACCGGCCGGCCATCGCTACCGGTGAGCTGCACCGAAAGCGTTCCCGCCACGGAGGATGACAGGGAGCCCAGAAGCAAAACCACCCACCCAAGAATCACTGCCAGAGGCTTTCCCACACCGTCCACCCAAGTCCCCATCCCGGCGGAGTATACCCGAGTCAGGCGAAATCCTGCTTTTCCATCCACGGGATCATCCGTTCAAAGGCGGCCTCTATCCGGTCGATGGACGTAGAGTAGCTGATCCGCAACGCGTTACCACAGGAATCGCCAAAGGTCTGCCCGGGAATAGTGCAGACGCCGGTCTCCTTGAGCATCCGCAGGGCCACGTTGTTGCCGTTGATACCCTCTGGCAGCGATGGAAACATGTAGAACGCGCCCTCCGGCTTGTAGCCGGTCAGGTAGGGTGTCTGGTCGACCAGCTCGATCAGCCGGTCCCGGCGGCGGCTGTACTCCGCCAGCATGTCGTTGACGAAGGTGCGCTCCCCTTTCAGTGCCGCCACCCCGGCCCACTGGCAGGGTGTGTTGGCCACGGTGGTGGTGAACATGTGGTAGCGGCGCAGTTTCCGGATCGCGCCCTGGCTAGCAATCAGCCAGCCGACCCGCATGCCGGCCATGCTGAAGGTCTTGGAGAAACTGCTGACCACCATGACGTGATCGAGATCGGAACAGCAGGACAGAACACTGGGAAAGGACTTGCCGTCGTACACCAGGTGATCGTAGACCTCGTCGCTGATCACGTAGATACCGCGATACGCGGCCTCTTCCACAATCGCTTCGATCGTCTCCCGCGGGTACACCGTGCCGGTGGGATTGCTGGGCGAATTCAGCACCACCGCGCAGGTATTCTGGTCCATGGCGTCGATCACTTCCTGGGGATCGAGCTGGTGATTGTTTTCTGCGCGGGTGGCGATGCTCTTGACGCTGCCGCCGTTCATGCGGATCAGTGGCGCGTAGAGCATGAAGGCGGGATCGGGGACAATGAATTCCCGCCCGGGCGCCGAGGTGGACGTCAGCGCCAGGTATATGGCCTCGGTGGCGCCCGTGGTGACCAGGATATTCTCCGGCAACAGGGTGCGCTGGTAGCGCTCACCGTAGTATTCCGCCAGCGCGTCCAGCAGCTCGGGGAGTCCGGCGTCCATGGTGTAGCCAGTCTGCCCGGCCTGCAGGGCGTCCACGGTAGCGTCGACGACATGGCGCGGGGCGAGCAGGTCCGGCTGGCCGATGGACAGGTGGATGACATCGTCCATGGTCGCCGCCAGGTTGACCATCTTGCGGATTCCCGGCATCGGAATGGCCAGCAGGGCCGGGTTCCAGATCGGGTCCTCTGACTCGTAGAAATCGATATCGATATCGCTCATGGCAGCGTCCTCGTCTGGGGAGCGGCCTGCTGGTAGGCGTGGCCGGCGCGCAGTACCAGCGCATCGTTGTAGCGGGCACCGACCAGTTGCAGCCCGATGGGCAGGCCCTCGCTGCAGAACCCGCAGGGCACGCTGAGAGCCGGCTGGCCGGTCATGTTGAACGGATAGGTAAAGGGCGTCCAGGTGGGCCAGCGGGTACTGGGCCAATCCTCCGGCACCTCCCGGTTCAGGCCGAAGGCCGTGATCGGCAGGGTCGGGGTCAGCAGCAGGTCGTACTTCTGGTGGAACTGGGCCATGCGCTCGCAAAGCTGCCCGCGTTCGTTGTTGGCCGCAAGGTAATCCAGCACGCCGAGCCTGGCCGCTTTCTCCGCGACATTCACCAGCTGTGGATCCATCAGCTCGCGCTTGCGGGTACCGAGGTCGCGCAGGGCGTTGGCGGCTCCGCTGTAAAACAGGTGCCCGAAGGCACCGAGTGGATCGCCGAAGCTTGGGTCCACCTCGGTCACCGTGGCCCCGAGATCGCGAAGCACTGCGGCCGCCACCGCGACGGCACGCTCTATCTCGGGGTTGACATCGACGTGACCGAGGTTGGCACTGAACGCAATCTTCAGGCCCGCGACACCGTCGCCGAGACGCGCCAGGTAATCGATATCTCGCCGCGGAACGGCATGCGTATCGCGGATATCCGGTTCTGACAGAACGTTCATCAGCAGCGCGCAATCCTCAACCGTTCGCGCCATGGGGCCGGCATGGGCCAGCGTGCCAAAGGGACTTGGGGGCCAGTGCGGAACCTCGCCAAAGGAGGGCTTGAAGCCGACAACCCCGCAAAAGGCTGCCGGAATGCGGATGGAACCGCCGGCGTCGGTGCCCAGGGCAACCGGTGTCATCTTTGCCGCCAGCGCGGTGGCCGAACCGCCACTGGAACCGCCCGCAGTACGCTGTGTATTCCAGGGGTTGCGGGTAGCGCTGTGCAAGGGGCTGTCGGTCACGGCTTTCCAGCCGAACTCCGGTGTCGTGGTTTTGCCCAGAGGAACATAGCCGTGGCGCTCCAGGGCCGCTACTGCCGGTGCCGCCTTGCCCATCTGCGCCGCGGGATCGACAGTTTTCGAGCCGCGGGTGGTGGGCCACATGGGGGTCAGGAACAGGTCCTTGATCGCGACCGGCACGCCATCCACGGCGCCCCTGACTTCGCCCTTGCGGTAGCGCTGCTCGGACTCCTGCGCGTAGCGCAGGGTAGTGTCCGGGTCCACCAGGCAGAAGGCATTCAACTCACCGTCCAGCTTCCCGATACGGTCAAGGGCCGCGCGGCTGGCGTCGACTGGCGATAGCCCACCCCGGCGAAACTCCTGCAACAGCGCTGACGCACTCAACGCAGTGATGTCATCACTCATCTAACGCTCCCAAAGCCAGGTTCCACACTACTGAGTGGCACTTGGGGCTGTCAACTCTACTCTTGCCGGGCCGGGCCATCCGGCTGCACAACAGACAATCACGATTTCCGTCCGCCCCCGGCAGCGGCTACACTGTGCGCCTCGAAAACCGGCTCAGGAGAA
>JBFHFJ010000036.1:0-18371 GCA_041583655.1 Haliea sp.
CCAACGCGACCGTGGGTCCGCCGCTGGAATGCCTGTACTACCGCAATGACAGCCTCAAGCCCTACGCCCGCTATTTCACGCTGGAGGAGCACCACCCCTACCTGGCCAAGCTGCGCCAGAGCTGGGATGACAATATCCGCGAAGCCTTCGAGAAGCTGCCCTCGCTGAGCGAAGTACTGAAGGAAGACGACTAGGCAATGAAGAAAGCCGCGCCCGCAACCGACGAGCTGAAGGCGGCCCAGGCCGACGCCACACTCGCGCTGCGCCGGGTGGGCATCGACACCTACCGGGAAAACGTCGCCTACCTGCACCGGGAATGCGAGCTGTATCGGGCCGAAGGCTTCCAGGCGCTGGCGAAGGTGGAGGTGAGCAGCAACGGCAAGCGCATTCTCGCCAGCGTCAACGTGGTGGACGACGATACGATCGTCGGCTGCAGCGAACTGGGCCTGTCCGAGGACGCCTTCGCCCAGCTCGGGCTGGAGGAGGGGCGGCAGGTCCGGGTATCCCAGGCCGAACCAGCCAGCTCCATTCCTGCCCTGCACCGCAAGATCGCCGGGGAGCGCCTCAGCGCGGATGACTTCCGGGCAATCGTCAATGACATCTCGCAGCACCGCTACTCCAAAATCGAGCTGACCGCGTTTGTGGTCGCCTGCAACCAGTCGGAACTGGACCGGGAGGAAGTGTTTTTCCTCAGCGACGCCATGAGCCATGCCGGACGCCGCCTGAACTGGGGCGAACACCCGGTGGTGGACAAGCACTGCATCGGCGGCATACCTGGCAACCGGACCTCCATGCTGGTCGTCCCCATTGTCGCCGCCCACGGCATGCTGTGCCCGAAAACCTCATCCCGTGCCATCACCTCCCCGGCCGGCACCGCGGACACCATGGAAGTCCTGGCCAAGGTAGAACTGCCCTTCGACCAGCTCACGGAAATCGTCCATACCCACCGCGGCTGCCTGGCCTGGGGCGGCACCAGCGACCTGTCGCCGGCGGACGATGTCCTGATCGCGGTGGAGCGGCCACTGTCCATTGACTCACCGGGGCAGATGGTCGCCTCCATCCTGTCGAAGAAAGCCGCCGCCGGCTCTACCCACCTGGTCCTGGATATTCCCATCGGCCCCACGGCGAAGGTCCGCTCCATGCCCGAGGCCCAGCGCCTGCGCCGGCTGTTCGAGTTCGTTGCCAAGCGCATGGGCCTGTCCCTGGACGTGGTGATTACCGACGGCCGGCAGCCGGTGGGCAACGGAATCGGCCCGGTGCTGGAGGCCCGCGATGTGATGCGGGTACTGCAGAATCACCCGCAGGCACCCAACGACCTGCGCCAGAAATCCCTCCGCCTCGCCGGCCGCATGCTGGAATTCGACCCGGATGTGCGCGGCGGCGATGGCTTCGCCATCGCCAGGGATATCCTCGACTCCGGCAGGGCCCTGCAGAAGATGGAGGACATCATCGCCGCCCAGGGCGCCAGGTCCTTTGACCCGGAAAACCCGCCACTGGCGCCTCTCTGCTTCGAGATTGCGGCAGCTGATGCCGGCGTGGTCATCGGTATCGACAACCTGCAACTGGCACGCATCGCCCGTCAGGCAGGAGCGCCCAGGGCGGCGGGTGCCGGCGTCGACCTGCTGGCCAAGCTGGGGGACACCGTTGCGGCTGGCGACCCACTGTACCGGGTCCATGCCGCCTACCCCACGGAACTGGGCTTTGCCCGCCAGCTCTGCGAACGCGCCACCGGCTTCAGCATCGGCAAGGCCGAAGCCATGCCCTCCCTGTTCGTGGAGTTCTGATGCCCAGCCTGCTGCTGCATTTTGCTGACGAGCGGGCCGCGGCCGAGCGGCTGGCCGCTGCCAGCGCCCTGTCGGTAGCGGAAATTGCCAGTCACCGCTTCCCGGACGAGGAACTCAAACTGACGCTGCCCGATGCAGCCGCTGACGCCCCCCCGGACACCCTGGTGCTCTACCGCAGCCTGGACCGGCCCAATGACAAACTGGTTGAACTGCTGCTGGTGGCCAGGCATGCGCGCCAGCTGGGTGTGCAGCGCCTGATCCTGGTGGCGCCTTACCTGGGCTACATGCGTCAGGATATTGCGTTCCGCCCTGGGGAAATTGTCAGCCAGAAGATTATCGGCGCATTCCTGGCAGAGTTGTTTGACGGCCTGATTACGGTGGACCCCCACCTCCACCGTATCAGTCGCCTGCAGGAAGCCGTGCCGCTGAAAAATGCCATCGCACTTTCCGCCGCACCCAGCCTGGCGGAGCTGGTGGCCCGGCGCCGGCAGCAGCCCCTGCTGATCGGCCCGGACGCGGAGTCTGCGCAGTGGGTCGAAAGCGCGGCGCGGGCGCAAGGCCTGGAACACGCCGTGTGCAACAAGGTCCGCCACGGCGATACCCAGGTGGACATCGCACTGCCGGACATCGACGTTGCGGGCCGCGAGGTCGTGTTGCTGGACGATGTCGCCAGCTCCGGGCGCACCCTTGCCGCCGCTGCCGGCCTGTTGCGGACCGCGGGGGCGCGCTCCGTAGACGTGGCCGTCTCCCATGCCCTCTTTGCCGGGGATGCGCTGCAGGTCATGGCCGAGGCAGGCATCGGCGAGGTCTGGAGCACCGACTGCATCGCCCACCCCAGCAATGCCGTGTCAATGGCTCCCATCCTGGCAGAGGCACTGCTGCCCCTGCTCTAGCGGGAGCGACCTCCCGCCCGGGGCCAGTTCCTTCACGTCATCGTCTGCAGCCGCTGTATCGCCGTCTCCACGAAACAGAGCTTCGACTCTACAAAACTGTTGATGACGAAGGGATAGGCATCGCCACGGCCCACACTGCGATTGAGTTCATTGAGCGTGATGCTGAGGTCGCGCCAGAGAGCAATACGGGCGTTGATATCCAGGCTGCCGAGGTCCTCGCGGGTTACGCCGTAGGCCGCCGCGGTTTCCAGTGCATCCTCGATATGCAGGTAATGGCCCCAGGTCTCGGCCCAGTCCTCCGCCGGATGGGCGCTGGCATAGGCACTGATGTAGTAGTTGCGCCACTCCGGTGACGGCCCCTCCCTGTAGTGCCGGGCCAGGGCGCCCGCGTAATCCATGGTCTCGTCACCAAACAGCTCGGCGAAACCCGCGCGCAGGTCGTCATCGCGCCACAGCCGGGACCAGTAGTAGTGCCCGGACTCATGCCGCAGGTGTCCCAGCACCGTGCGGTAATGCTCGTTCATCTGCTCCCGGGCCACCACCCTGGCCACCTCATCGGCCTCCAGGGTGTTGATGGTAATCACGCCGCCCAGGAAGCCGGTGCTGGCGAAGGTCTCGGCAAACTCCTCGTGGCTGCGGCCATCCTCGATGAAGTCCAGCAGCAGACCATCGCGGGGGTCGCGCCAGCCGTTCACCAGCGGCAGGCCAAGACTGAGCAGGGTGTAGAACAAGCGCTTCTTGCCCTGCTCCAGAATCCACCAGCGCTGGATGTTCCCGGGCAGGGACAGATTGGGGATGACGCGGTTGAACTGGCAGGCAAAGCAGAGGGGGTGGGGGTCCTCGGCCGGGCACACCTCGGCCGGCCGCCCCTCAGCCGGGCACAACCAGTTACAGACGTCCCAGTGGGTGCCGTTGTCGCAGAGGCGATACCGCGCTCCACTGGCCCCGAGGAAGATCCCGTCATCCCCGGACCGCAGGCTCTGCATGCTCAGGGTGTCCGGGTCAAAACCGAGCCTGGCACCGCAGTGCACGCACTCCCTGCTCTCGAAGAAGACCTGGCTGCCGCAGGCACATTGCAGGCGTTTCACGGGGTATCCGGGTGGAACCAGGTCGCCGTGATCGCCCCGTGCAATTCACTCAGCAGGGACTGGAATTCATCGATATAGCGGTGCAGTTCCTCGCGGGTCATGTTGTCGGCGTCCAGCCGCGACAGCTTGCGCCGCCCCCGGTCCAGGACGCGCAACGCCGCCCGGTGATTGTTCAGCGGCTTGAGCTCCTGGCGGGCGCCGGCGAGACAGAACGCCACGGACCGCGGCAGTATCGATTCCCGAAACACGAAGTCCACGACCCGGCTCGCTTCCACCAGCGGCCCGATCATGCGCCGATAGGCGCCGAAGGCCGACAGGGCCTGCAGCAGGGACGCCCAGATCAGTGGGTCAATGGCGCCGTGGGTGCCGTCCCGGGCCAGGATCTCACCCGCGCCGACGTCCATCAGGCGGGTGGTCATGTCGGAGCGCTCCAGCAAGTGCCCCAGCCTGAGAAAACGGTAGGCGTGGTCACGCGGCAGGGTCGAGGCCAGCATGCCGTTGATCAGCTGGCAGCGATTGACGATCTCCTCTAGGAAGGCCTGGCGGTTGCGCCGGCCCACGGATTTCTCCGCCGTGTCATTGGTGTACAGATACAGCTCGTTGATCTGCTCCCAGGTTTCCTCGGGCAGCACATCGCGGGTCGTGCGCACGTTCTCCCGGGCCCAGCGCACCGAGAACGGTATGCTCGATACGTTGTCCTGCTCGGCCATCAGGTAGCGCAGCACATTCTGCTCATTGCCAACCCGGTAGTTCGCGTAGAAGGCCGGTTCCGCGTCGAGGATGCGGATGAGCACATCCCAGCCCAGCTCCGAACCCCGGGGGATATCCATGATCAGGTGGTTGTAGGCCGCCACCAGCCGCGCGGTGTCCTCCGCGCGCTCCAGGTAACGCGCCATCCAGTACAGGCGTTCGGCGACGCTGGACAGCATGGTCATGCCTTGCCCTCCACGATCCAGGTGTCCTTGCTGCCGCCACCCTGGGAGGAGTTCACCACCAGCGAACCCTTGACCAGTGCCACCCGGGTCAGCCCACCCGGCGTCACCCAGCTGTCCTCGCCCTGCAAAATAAAGGGGCGCAGGTCCAGGTGGCGGGGCTCGACCGCGTCGGCGATATAGGTGGGCGCAGTGGACAGGGACAGGGTCGGCTGGGCCACGTAGTTGCGCGGGTTCTCCTCGATCAGGCGCGCAAACTTGCGGCGCACCGCGGCGCTGCTGTGGGGGCCCACCATGATCCCGTATCCACCCGACTCATTGGCGGGCTTCACCACCAGTTTGTCCAGGTTCTTCAGCACATACTCCCGGTCCTTTTCCCGCATGCACAGGTAAGTCGGGACGCTGGCCAGCAGCGGCTTCTCCTTCAGGTAGTAGCGGATCATTTCCGGTACATAGGCATAGATGACCTTGTCATCCGCAACCCCGCTACCGGGCGCGTTGGCAATCGCCACCTTGCCCGCCTTCCAGGCCCGCATCAGGCCCGGCACCCCGAGCATGGAGTCGGGCCGGAAAGCCTCCGGGTCCATGAACTCCTCGTCAATGCGGCGATAGATAACATCCACCCGCACCGGCCCGTCCACGGTGCGCATATAGACACAGTCGTCATCCGCCACCAAAAGGTCACTGCCCTCGACCAGTTCCGCGCCCATGCCCTGGGCGAGGTAAGCGTGCTCAAAGTAGGCGGAGTTGTAGATTCCGGGGGTCAACACCACGATACAGGGGCGGCGCCGCTCCCGGGGAGAGAGTGAGGCCAGGGTCTGGTAGAGCTTGGACGGGTAGTCGTCCACCGGCAGGATACTGTAGTTCTCGAACAGCTCCGGCAGCACGCGCTTGGTGATTTCGCGGTTTTCCAGCATGTAGGACACGCCGGAAGGCACCCGCAGGTTGTCCTCCAGCACATAGAACCTGCCGTCGCCATCGCGCACCAGGTCGGAGCCGCAGATATGCGCCCAGACACCGAACCGGGGCGACATCCCCGCACAGGGTGCCTTGTAGTTGCCAGACTCCAGCACCACCTCGGCAGGTACCACGCCATCGGCGAGAATCGACTGCTTGTTGTAGACGTCGTCGATGAAGCGGTTGAGGGCGAGGCTGCGCTGGCGCAGGCCATCGCTCACCGCCTGCCACTGCCGCGCGGAGATCACCCGGGGAATGATGTCGAAGGGCCAGGCGCGGTCGATATTGCCGCCCTCGGTATAGACGGTAAAGGAAATGCCCATCTCGCGGATGGCGAGTTCCGCCGCGGCGCGACGCGCCGCCATTTCCTCCAGCGGCAGTTTTTGCAACAGCCGGATAGCCCCGCGGGCAGCCGCCCGCGGCTGCCCCTTGGGGGTAATCAACTCGTCGAAGAAGTTGCCCGCTTGATACGACTTCCAGCTCTCGTTCATCGTTTCCCTGACTGCAGTTGGGCACTTCGACCGAGATTACACAAAAGCGGGAACCGTCGCCAGCGGCAGCGCCGCTTAACCGTTCTGGCCAAACCCGCTACACTGGACCAACAGCCCTGACGCCAGAGTCCGCAGCCATGCCCACCACCATTCATCACCGCGCCTGCCACCTCTGCGAAGCTATCTGCGGCCTGCTCATCGAGACCGACGGCGAGCAGATCCTGTCGATCAAGGGCGACCCGGATGACCCCCTGAGCCGCGGCCACATCTGCCCCAAGGCGGTGGCACTACAGGACATCCACGAGGATCCGGACCGCCTGCGCGGTCCGCTCCGCCGGATCCGGACGGCCGGGGGCGAGGCGGACCGCTGGGAGGAAATCGGCTGGGAGGAAGCCCTGGATACCACAGCCAGGCGCCTTGTGGACATCGCCCAGCGGGACGGCGTCAATGCCATCGGCGTCTACCTGGGCAACCCGGTTGTGCACAATTACGGCATGATGACCCACCAGAAAAACCTGTTCCGCCACTTCCGTACCCGCAATCGCTTCTCCGCCACCTCGGTGGACCAGCTGCCGCACCACCTGGTCTCCCTGTGGCTGTTCGGGCACAAGTCCCTGTTCCCGATCCCGGATATTGACCGCTGCGACTACTTCCTGATGCTCGGCGCCAACCCGATCGCCTCCAACGGCAGCATCTGGACCGTGCCCGACGTGCGCCGCCGGATCAAGGATCTCAAGCGCCGCGGCGCAAAGCTGGTAGTGGTGGATCCGCGGCGCACAGAAACAGCACAGCTGGCCAGCGAGCACCTGTTCATCACACCGGGCACCGACGCCCTGTTCCTGCTCGCACTGCTGCAGACCCTGTTCGCGGAAGACCTCGTCGACCCCGGCGCACTCGGCGGTTTCGTCACCGGGCTGCAGGAAGTCGCCGCGGCCATCACGGATTTCACGCCAGAGTTCGCAGCGCCGCACACCGGCATAGACGCCGCGACCACGCGGCGCATTGCCCGCGAGCTTGCCGCCGCGGGCGCGGGCATCTGCTACGGGCGCATGGGTGTGTCCACCCAGGCCTATGGCACCCTGTGCCAGTGGTTGTTGCAGCTGCTCAATATCGCCACCGGCAACCTCGACAAGCCAGGCGGCTCCCTGTTCACCCTGCCGGCGGTGGACCAGGTCAGCAGCATCAGCCCCGGCGGGTTTGGCCGCGACCACAGCCGGGTGCGCCAGCTCCCGGAGTTCGACCGGGAACTGCCCGCGGCAGCCATGGCCGAAGAAATCACCACGCCGGGAGAAGGCCGGATACGGGCGCTGTTCGTCGGCGCCGGCAACCCCGTCCTGTCCACGCCCAACGGGCGCCGGCTGGATGCGGCGCTGGAGCAGCTGGAATTCATGGTCTGCCTGGATCCCTACCTGAACGAAACCACCCGCCACGCAGATATCATCCTCCCGCCCACATCGCCGCTGGAGCACGACCATTACGACCTGGCCTTTCACGTCAACGCCATTCGCAATACTGCCCGGCACAGCGAGGCGGTGTTCGCCAACCCCGAAGGCGCGCTGCACGACTGGGAGATATTCACCGAACTGGGCAACCGGGTGGCGGAACTGCTGGGCCAGGCGACCCAGCCAAGCCTGCCACCGCACGAGATTATCGACATGGGGCTGCAAATCGGCCCCTACAGCGAGCGCCAGGGCAGCCCCCATGCCCTGAGCCTGGCCCGACTGCGGCAGCACCCCTCGGGTATCGACCTGGGGCCGCTGCAACCACAGCTACCCGAGCGCCTGCAAACCGCGGACAAGACCATCAACTGCGCCGCGCCCCGGCCGCTGGCCGACCTGCAGCGATTGCGCGCCCAGTACGCTGCAGATGGTGACGACCGGTTGCGGCTGATAGGGCGTCGCCATGTACGCTCGAACAATTCCTGGATGCATAACTACCGCCGCCTGGTCAAAGGCAAGGACCGCTGCACCCTGCTCATGCATCCGCTGGACATGCGCAGCAGGGACATCCGGGACGGCGCCACGGTGACCCTCAGTTCAAGAGCGGGAGCCGTCACCGCCACGGTGGAGGCCAGCGAGGACATGATGCCGGGCGTGGTCAGCCTGCCCCACGGTTTCGGCCACAACCGCCCGGGAATCCGTATGCAGACCGCGGTGCGCCACGCCGGCGTCAGCTGCAACGACGTTACCGATGAGCAGCTGCTGGATGCGTTGTCGGGCAACGCGGCGGTCAACGGCGTACCCGTGGAGGTGAGCCCCGTCACCAACTGACCCGTTCCGGCCCGCCCTGCTCCGGCTGCCGCGGCCTGGCGGGTTTTTGAGGTAGAATCCCCAGACCGTACACCGCCTCGGGAGGGCGCAGGCATGGAAATATCCACCATCGTAACCTGGCTGGTTTTGCTGGGCCTGGTGATTTACGTCATCGGCATCTACAACCAGCTGGTCACGCTCAAGAACCGCTTCCAGAACGCGTTTGCCCAGATTGAAGTGCAACTCAAGCGGCGCTACGACCTCATCCCCAACCTGGTGGAAACGGCCAGGGCCTACATGAGCCATGAACGGGAGACCCTTGAGGCGGTGACTACGGCGCGCAACGACGCCGCGGCGATACTCCAATCGCTGGGTGCCGGCAATATCGGCGGCGCGGAAATGGCCAAACTCGCCGGAGCGGAAAATGCCCTGCAGGGTGCCCTCGGCAAACTCAGTGTCACCATGGAAGCCTACCCGGATCTCAAGGCCAGCGAGAACATGCAGCAGCTGTCCGAGGAGCTGACCAATACCGAGAACCGGGTCGCTTTCGCCCGCCAGGGCTACAACGATGCTGTCATGGCCTACAACACCTACCGCCAGAGCTTTCCGCCGGTGGTACTGGCAGCGACTTTCGGCCACCCTGGCGACGCACAGTTGCTTGAATTCGACGACTCCGCCCAGATCCAGGTGGCACCGAAGGTCAGTTTCTGAGCGGCAGCCGCGCAGTCCCCGCCTGAGGACTGGCTGTGGATTTCTTTGCCCAGCAGGACCTGGCCAGGCGCAACACGCGCCTGCTCACCGTCCTTTTCCTGGCCGCGGTCGCGGGCCTGATCCTGTTGACCAATGCGCTGGTGGCCGCCTTCCTCTGGTGGGGCGACGGCTACAACCTGTACACCGGACAACGCGGCAACTGGCGCGACTTCCTCTCCTACTTCACCTGGCAGCGCTTTGGCAGCATCGGTCTTGGCGTCGGCGCCACGGTGGCGCTGGTCGCGCTGGTCAAGTGGCTGCAGCTTGCCTCCGGGGGCAGGGTGGTGGCGGAAGCGATGGGCGGGACCCGGGTGCTGCCACAGACCCTGGACCCGGCGGAGCGGCGCTGCCTGAATATCGTCGATGAAATGGCCCTGGCCGCCGGCATGCCAGTGCCGCCTGTCTATGTCATGAACGGCGAGCGCGGCATCAATGCCTTCGCCGCCGGGACCACTCCCGCCGACGCGGTCATCGGTGTCACCCGGGGCACTATCGAACATCTCAAGCGTCATGAGCTGCAGGGGGTCATTGCCCACGAGTTCAGCCATATCCTCAATGGCGACATGCGCCTCAATCTACGCCTGGCGGCGCTGCTCAAGGGCATTACCTTCATCGGCGATGTCGGCCACATACTGCTGCGCTCCAGCCGCCATCACCGCACCGGCAACGACCGCGACCGCAGCACGGGCGGGCCGGCCTTGCCGCTGCTGGGGCTGGGTCTGTGGATTACCGGCTGGCTGGGCGGCATCGCGGCGGGCTTCATCAAGGCGGCCATCAGCCGCCAGAAGGAGTACCTGGCCGATGCCTGCGCGGTGCAGTACACCCGCGACAACAGGGGTATCGCCGACGCCCTCAAGGTGATTGGCGGCTACATCCCGGGCTCGCTGGTGCATGCCGCCCGGGCCGACGAGATGTCGCATATTTTCTTCGGCCAGATCCGCCACCAGCTCTGGCAACTGTTCGCCACCCACCCGCCGCTGCCGCGGCGAATCCAGCGCCTGGATCCGCAGTGGGACGGGCAATACATCGAACGGCGGGTGGAACACTACCCGGAGCATCCCCGGCGACCCGGGGCCGCCGAGGTCGGGGTCGGACGCGCGGCGCTGGTGACCGCGGCCCTGGCCGCCGCCGAACTCGCGCGGGAAAATACGGCGGGCGAATCTGCCCCCGACGCCGATTTCGGTCCCGAACCGAACCCTCTGGCAGAGGCAATGGCTTCCCGCCGCAACCTGCCGCCGGCCTTCGTGCGCTTCAGCCATGAACCCCTGGGCGCTACCGCGCTGGTCATGGCGGTGCTCCTCAGCCCGCATGCCGCTGTCCGCGAGAAGCAGTATGCGTTGCTCCGGGACAGCGGCATCCAGGGCCTTGAAGACCTGGCCCACACCCTGCACGAGGGCGTCGCGCAACTCGAACCGGGCCTCCGCCTGCCCCTGCTGGAGCTGTGCCTGCCAGCCCTGAAGAGCCAGTCGACAGGCCAGTACCGACGCTTCAAGCGCACCCTGTTGGGATTGATCCGGGCCGACCGGCGCACCGACCTGCTGGAATGGTGCCTGTACCAGCTGCTGCGCCATTACCTCGATCCGGAATTCATCCAGGTGAAGCCCGCCACACCCCGCCATCGCAGCCTCGACAAGGTGCGCTACCCGCTGCGCGTGGTGCTGTCCATGCTGGCCCACCACGGCAGCGGCGAAACGGTGACCACCTTTCGTCTGGCAGCGGACGAGCTGGGTTATCCGGCGCTGCAGCTACTGGCAGCGCAAGACTGCAGCCTCGAGGCCTTCGCCCGGTCCGTGCAGCAGCTGGCCGACTGCTACCCGCTGCTCAAGCCCAGAATCCTCAAGGCCATGAGCTCGGCCGCCAGCGCCGATGGCCGGTTGAGCCCGGTCGAGCGGGAGCTGCTGGCCAGCATCGCCGCTGTCATGGACTGTCCGCTGCCTGACGTTCTCGACAATCAGCCCACGGCGATCCCCTAGCGCCGCTTTTCACCAATTGCGCCCAGCCGTGCCGACTGCGCGGCGATGCCGCCTATTCTCTGCTATCTTTGTGATCCGGTACCGCGACACTGCCACCTGCCGCTCCACGAATGAAGCGTCAGGGCGGGCAGGGTGCCGCGCCCACTTGGCTTGCATTGACCTGAACAGGGAGGTTCTGGTGATGGAACAGACTCACAGCACACTCAACCCGGCCCGCTGGCGCGATTCCCGCACTGCCACCGGCGTCCGCCACCATTCCGATTCGCGCATCACCGACCGGGTGCTGCACATCCTGCTGCGGGGCGACCTTGCACGACTGCGGGTAGACACCGTGGCCGCGGAACTCGGCATGAGCGCCACGACCCTGCGCCGCCGCCTGCGCAATGACCACACTCATTACCAGTTCCTGCTCGATCGCGCCCGGCAGTACCGCTGCGAGCAGGCCCTGCGCAGCAACTGGAGACCGGGGAAATGCCTGGCATATGAGCTGGGCTATCTGGAGGTAAACAGCTTCTACCGTGCTTTCCGCCGCTGGACAGGTATAGGATTCAGCGCCTGGAAGCTGCGCCACTACTGACACCGCTGGACAAGCCGGCGGCACGGGCGGTATAAGAGAGCCTCACACAGTCCGGAAAATCCGCCATGGCCCTGGTAGCGTTGGTAACCCTGTTAATACTGGTGCAGTACCTGATCTTCATCATGCTCTGCGGCGCAGCGCGCGGCCGCTCCGGCCTGGCCGCGCCGGCCATGACCGGCGATCCGGGCTTCGAGCGGGCCTACCGGGTGCAGATGAACACCCTGGAACAGATGGTGATTACCCTGCCCGCCCTGTGGCTGAGTGGCCTCTACTTCAATCCCGAAGTGGCCGCCTGCCTAGGGCTGGCATTCCTGGTCGGCCGCATACTCTACCGCAACAGTTATGTCAGGGACCCGGCCAAACGTGGACCCGGGATGATCATCGGCTTTGTCGCCAATATCGCGCTGCTGGGCACCGCTATCTGGGGTATGGTGCCCCACCTCTGGTAGGGCACCCGCGGGGCCGGTCAGGCGTCGAAGGGATGACGCAGGACAATGGTTTCCACCCGGTCAGGGCCAGTGGAAATGATGTCGATGGGCGCGCCCACAACTTCCTCGATCTTGTGGATGTAATCCCGGGCGGCCTGGGGCAGATCTTCCAGCGTCCTCGCGCCCACGGTGGACTCGCTCCAGCCCGGCACCTCTTCGTAAACCGGCACCAGTCCATCGTAGTCGTCTGAATCCACCGGATTCGGCACCGGATTCCCCTCGCTGTCCGCGTAGCCCACGCAGATCTGTATCGTCTCCAGCCCGTCCAGTACATCCAGCTTGGTCAGGCACAGGCCGGACACGGAATTGATGTTCACGGCGTTGCGCAGTGCCACCGCGTCGAACCAGCCGCAGCGGCGAGGACGGCCGGTGGTGGCGCCAAACTCGTGGCCACGGGAGGCCAGGTAGGCACCGGTGGCGTCAAAAAGCTCTGTAGGAAAGGGGCCCGAGCCCACCCGCGTCGTGTAGGCCTTGGTGATACCCAGCACGTAATCCAGGAACAGCGGCCCGAACCCGGAGCCGGTGGCAGTGCCTCCCGCCGTGGTATTGGAGCTGGTGACGAAGGGGTAGGTACCGTGGTCGATGTCCAGCAGGGAACCCTGGGCGCCTTCAAACATGATGTTGGCGTCGGTCTTGCGGCACTCGTGCAACATTGCCGTCACATCCGCGACCATGGGCAGCAGCTCGCTGGCCATCGCCAGGGTCTCGCGCAACACCGTGTCGTAATCCAGTGGCTCGACCTTGTAGTAATGCTCGAGCTGGAAATTGTGATAGTCCATGACCTCCCGCAGCTTGGCGGCGAAGCGCTCCGGATCCTTGAGGTCGCCGAGACGGACGCCGCGGCGGGCGGCCTTGTCCTCGTAGGCGGGACCGATGCCGCGCCCGGTGGTCCCGATCCTGCCCTCGCCGCGACGTGTCTCACGGGCCAGGTCCAGTGCGACGTGGTAGGGCAGGATCAGGGGGCAGGAGGGGGAGATCTTCAGCCGCTCGCGCACCGGCACACCCTTGGCCTCGAGCTCGCCGATTTCCTTCAGCAGGGCATCCGGTGCCAACACCACGCCATTCCCGATCAGGCACTGGACATTGGCCCGCAGGATACCGGAGGGAATCAGGTGCAGCACGGTCTTCTGGCCATCGATAACCAGGGTGTGCCCGGCGTTATGGCCCCCCTGGAAGCGGACCACGGCGCTGGCCTGGTCGGTCAGCAAATCAACGATCTTGCCCTTGCCCTCATCGCCCCACTGGGTACCGAGAACCACTACATTCTTGCTCATGAACATCCAACTCGTGTAATTGATCAGGAAGCGAGGGGCTGAACCACCCACTCGCCAGCAACTTCCACCAACTCCCGGTCACAGCGCGGATCCGGCTCCGCGCCCAGGCGGTTGATCACCACCTCGCCCGCGGCGCGCAGCGCAGCAACACGCCCCGGTAATCCGGGGGCATCGACAACCGGAACGCTGATCGCTCCGCGCTCCGGACCCGCGGCCGGATAGAGGGCCATCAACGCCTTGAGGTCCGTAGCGAAGCCGGTAGCGGGACGGGCCCGGCCAAATACCTTGCCGACATCGTTATAGCGGCCGCCGTTGGCCACCGCCTGGCCATGACCGGGCACATAGGCGGCGAAAACCATCCCTGTGTGGTAGTGATAGCCACGCAACTCTGCCAGATCGAAATAGATCGCAAGGCCAGGATGCCGCTGCCCCACCGCCGCAGCCACCGCTTCCAGCGCCGTCACCGCAGCCAGGGCAGCGGGGGCGGCATGGGCAAACTGATCCCGCGCGCGGGACAGCACAGCGGCATCGCCATGCAGGTCAAGCAAGCCGGTAATCAGCCCGGCCACGGACTCGTCGAGCCCCACCAGGGCCTCAGCGAGGTCGGGACGCGACTTGCGTTGCAGGGCGTCAAACACATCCGCCTCCTGCTCATCGGAGAGCCCCGCTTGGGCCAATACCGCTTCATAGACCCCCACATGCCCCAGGTCCAGCGTAATGCCGGCGAGACCGGCGTGTCCCAGCGTCGCCAGCATCAGCCCGATCACTTCCACATCAGCGGCGAGGCTATCGTCTCCATAGAGTTCGGCGCCAAGCTGGATGGGCGAGCGTGAGGCGAGGAGAGACTGGGGGCGGGTGTGCAGGATAGAACCCGCGTAGCAAAGGCGGGTAACGCCGGGCTGGGCGAGACTGTGGGCGTCGATCCGGGCCACCTGGGGGGTAATATCGGCGCGGATACCGAGGGTGCGGCCGCTGATCTGGTCGGTCATCTTAAAGGTAAGCAGGTCCAGATCCCGACCCAGTCCGATAAGGAGCGACTCCGTGAACTCCATGAGCGGTGGTATCACCAGCTGGTATCCCCAGCTGCGATAGAGATCCAGCAGCTCACGCCGCAGGCGCTCAACCACCAGCGCCTGCTCGGGCAGCACTTCTTCCACCCCGTCGGGCAATTGCCAGCGATCCACTGTCTTCATAACCAGCCTTAATGCACCCAATACAAAAGCGCCAGCCCGAACAGCATGCTGCCCAGGCCAATATTGCGGATGACCCGGTCCTGCTGCTGGGCCACCCCGAGCATCATCTGCCGCCAGGCCCTGGGGCTCAGGAACGGCACGATGCCTTCAATAATCAGTACCAGCGCCAGGGCCACCGGCAGTACCTGCCAGAACTCCACATCAACCCCCTGCTGCCCTGGTCATAAAAAA
Organism: Haliea sp.; assembly: GCA_041583655.1. Taxonomy (GTDB): domain Bacteria; phylum Pseudomonadota; class Gammaproteobacteria; order Pseudomonadales; family Halieaceae; genus Haliea. Next base: position 14,881 of record JBFHFJ010000036.1, read on the forward strand.
ACCGCGAGCCCGGCGTTTGTGGGTAAAACGCCGGGGTCCCACGGTTGCAGAATTCTACCACAGGCGCCGCTGAAGGCACCTGCGTTTTTTCTGGCCTATTTGCCGCCTGAGGAGTCCTTCAGGTAACGAAAGAACTCACTGTCGGGCTGGATCAGCAGCAGATCGCCACTGCCCTGGAACGCGTCCTGATAGGCTCGCAGGCTGCGGGTAAAGGAATAGAACTCGCGGTCTGTGTCGAAGGCACTGGCATAGATGGCCGTGGCCAGGGCGTCACCCTCACCGCGGATCAGCTCCGCATCCCGATAGGCGTTGGCCTCAATCACCGTCACCTCGCGGTCAGCGGCCGCCCGGATGCCCTCGGCCAACTCCTGGCCCTGGGCGCGGTGCTCCCGTGCCTCCTTCTCGCGCTCGGCGTTCATGCGCCGGTATACGGATTCCGAAACATCCGGCGGCAGGTCGATCTGCTTGACCCGGACATCCACCACCTCGACCCCGTATTCCTCAAGCGCCACTTCGGAAAGCTCGGCAGTCAGCGCTTCCATCAGCTGGTCGCGCTGGCCGGAGACCACTTCCTGAATGGTCCTGATCGCCACCTGGTTACGCAGGCCATCATTGATACGCTGCCCCAGCAGGGCGCTGGCGCGGGCTTCCTCACCGTTGGTAGCGGTGTAGAACTTCGCGGTATCCGCCACCCGGAACTTGGCGTAGGAATCCACAATCAGGGCCTTCTTTTCCTGGGTAAAGAACCGCTCGGCTGTGGAATCCACCGTCAGCAGGCGCGCCTCGAACTTGCGCACGTTATTGACGAAGGGAATCTTCACATGCAGTCCGGGCTGGATATCGGGATTGACCACCTCGCCAAACTGCAGCATCACCCCGCGCTCGGTTTCCTTGACCACATAGATCGTGTTGCTCAGCACAAACAGCGACAGCACCGCGACCAACATCCAGGTCATACTTCTTCCGCCCATCTTAGCGACCTCCTCTGCGGTTACTGGCCGATGCCGCGTCCTGGCGCAGCTGCTCCGTCACGGCATTGGTGAGTTCGCGGATCGTACTGGAATCCAGACGGCCCGCACCGCGGGGAGCCGTCGTGGCTGAACCCTCAGTGAGCTTGTCCAGGGGCAGGTACATCACGTTGTTACCACCCTCGACATCAACCATGACCTTACTGGTGTTGCGAAATACCCGCTGCACCGCATCCAGGTACAGGCGCTCGCGCGTGACTTCGGGCGCCTTGGCGTATTCCGCCAGCAGCGCCTTGAAGCGCTCAGCCTCACCCTCGGCCTCGGCCACAACCTGTTCACGGTAGGCACTCGCCTCCTCGATGACGCGCTGGGCGCGACCGCGCGCTTCCGGGACTATGCCGTTGGCGTAGGCCTGGGCCTCGTTTTTCAGCCGCTCCTCGTCCTCGCGGGCCTTGATCACGTCATCGAACGCGGCCTGCACCTGGGTCGGCGGCTTGGACTCGTCGATATTGACCTTCACTACCCGAATGCCTGTCTCATACATGTCTACATAGCGCTGCAGGCGGACCTGGACATCGACACCGATCTGCGCGCGCCCCTCGGTCAGGGTTGCATCCATTCTGGTATCGCCCACCACGTGACGCAGCGCACTCTGGGCTGCGTGTTGCAGCGAATTCTCCGGGTCCCGCACCTTGAGCACGAAACTGGTGGGATCCAGAATCACGTACTGCACGGACATGCGCACCTCGACGATATTCTCGTCCTTGGTCAGCATGACTTCGCGGAACGTTGCGGCGCGGACCTTGGTGGTATTGACCTTGATCACCTCGTCGATCAGCGGCGGGTTCCACTGCAGCCCCGGCTGCACGGTGTCGTAGTACTTGCCGAAGCGGAGCACGACCGCCCGCTCCTGCTCGTCCACCTGGTACAGGCCCATGAGCGCCCAGACCACCACCGCGACCAGCACCACGACCACAAACAGGCTTCCCGGCACGCCCCGGCCTGCGCCGGATTTGCCACCGCCACCGCCACTGCGGCCGCTAAAAATACCGCCCAGCTTTTCCTGCAGTTTTTTCAGCGCCTCATCGAGGTCGGGGGGGCCCTGTTCACCGCCACCCCAGGGATCCTTGGGCTTGTTGCCGCCACCACCCGGTTCATTCCAGGCCATACCAAACTCCTGTTAGTAAAGTCGACGCAGTCTATCAAAATTTCAGCGACACCGGGGCTTTACTCCCAGGGCGCCGCTTCCGGCGGCTGTTTCATGAGCCGGTTCCAGTCCGCCCGGGGCATGCGAACGTTCAGGTGGGCAACACCGTCATCACTGTAGCGCTCGGCAGCAACAGCGCCGAGACGGTACAGCGCCGCACGCAGGCTGCCCTGCTCCGGCTCCAGCTGCAATTCTTCCTCCACCATGTCCTCTCCCACCAGTTCGGCAATTGCCTTGACCAGCAGCTCGCAGCCGTCCCCCGTCACCGCGCTCAGCCACACGCGCTCGGGTTTGCCACCCTCATCGTAATCAATTCGCGGGGGCTGCTCCAACAAGTCCAGTTTGTTGAAGACCTGCAACTGCGGGACATCAACCGCACCGATCTCCTCAAGCACGGCTTCCACCTGGTGGATATTCTCCTCCCGGGTCCCCGCGGCAACGTCAATCACGTGCAGCAGGAGGTCCGCGCTAACGGTTTCCTCCAGGGTGGCCTTGAAGGCCTCAACCAGCTTGTGCGGGAGATGCGCAATGAAACCCACGGTGTCGGCAAGGATGACGGGGCCCGCCTCGTCCAGCTCCAGGCGGCGCAGGGTGGGATCGAGGGTGGCGAAAAGCTGGTCGGCCGCATACACCTCGGAACCCGTGAGACGATTGAACAGCGTCGACTTGCCGGCATTGGTGTAACCCACCAGCGCGATCGTCGGCACCTCGGCACGGCGCCGTGAGCGTCGCCCCTGGTCCCGCTGCCGCTGTACTCTCTCCAGCCTGGACTGGATGGACTTGATCCGCGCCCGCAGCAAGCGGCGGTCTGTCTCAAGCTGGGTCTCCCCCGGGCCGCGCAGGCCGATACCGCCCTTCTGCCGCTCGAGGTGGGTCCAGCCGCGAACCAGCCGCGTGCTCATGTGCTGCAGCTGCGCCAGCTCCACCTGCAGCTTGCCTTCGTGAGTGCGCGCGCGCTGGGCGAAAATATCCAGGATCAGGCCGGTGCGGTCCAGCACGCGGCACTTGAGTTCCCGCTCCAGGTTGCGCTCCTGGCTGGGGCTCAGGGCATGGTTGAACATGACAATCTCGGCCTCGTGCAGGAGCACTTCCGCCGCGATCTCCTCCAGCTTGCCTGAGCCCACAAACGTGCGGGAATCGGGCACGCTGCGACTGCCCATGACAAACGCCACAGGGTCACCGCCCGCAGACAGCACCAGCTCCTCGAACTCGCGGGGGTCTTCCCGCTCGTCTTCGCTGGCTATGGTTAGGTGAACAAGGACTGCGCGCTCGCCGGACGCCGGACGCTCAAAGAACAAAGGCACCTCGAACGCAGC
>JBFHFJ010000037.1:0-18310 GCA_041583655.1 Haliea sp.
AAATTGTGCATCCACTTGATCTCGCACAAGTACCGCCCTTGCTTGCCAGACGACCCTGCACTAAGTTAAGAGGGGATAACTGACCAATAACAAGGACAAATATGGCAACAGGACGCTGGAAACGCTGGTTCCGGGTTATCCGCCAGCCATCGCCGCGCTACTCGGTGCTGACGCTGCTTGCCGGGGGTATGTTCATTGGCCTGGGGAGCTGGGCTGCGCTGGATTTCGGCATGGCAGCCACCAGCACCGAAGAGTTCTGCCTGAGTTGCCACGAGATGCGCGACAACCCCTGGCCCCAACTGCAAAAGACCAGCCATTACAGCAATGCCGCCGGTATGCACGCCACCTGCGCGGATTGTCACCAGCCCAGGGAGTTCATTCCCAAGGTGGCGCGCAAGATCGAAGCTTCCCGCGAAGTATGGGGAAGTATTATTGGCCTGATCGACACCCCGGAGAAATATGCCGCCCATACGCCGGTCATGAAAGCGCGGGAGATCGCCCGGCTGCGAGCCAACGATTCCCAGGAATGCCGCAACTGCCACGTGCCCGGGCGGATGCAGCTTGAGCTGCAGTCGGCCAAGGCCCGGGAGTATCACCGGGCCATGGCAAGCAACGGCAAGACCTGTATCGATTGCCATGCGGGCATCGCCCACCCAGACAACTCCGGACAGCCGCTGGCACGCCGCGAGTGAAAGCCTTTCAACGAGGATACTGCCCCATGCCCGCCCGATTCCTGTTTCTCATTCTGGCCAGCGCGCTGGGTATTCCAGCCGCACTGGCCACAGAGCCTGACTATGCCGCGCAGGGGGCACAGGCCTGTATTGGCTGCCACGATTTCGGCGAGACTTCACCGGTACACCCCCTCTTGCAGAGTGCCCACGGGGCCAGCGACCGGGAGGGCACACCCATGGCGGAGCGCGGCTGTGAGGAATGCCACGGTCCCAGCGCGGCCCACGCCCGGGCTCCGACCCAGACGGCCCCGGGCGTAAGCTACGGACCGCGCTGGACTGCCACGACGGCGGAGCAGGATGGTCAGTGCCTGGGCTGCCACGGCGACGATGTAGGCCGCCACTGGGAGGACGCTCATCACCAGAAACAGGAACTCAGCTGCGTCACCTGCCACGACATTCACAGCACCAGGGATAAAGTACTCAAGCCGCCGGGCCAGAGTGAAGTCTGCACCCTGTGCCACAAGGAACAGAAATCCGGGATCCATGGCCTCAGCGAGCGGGCCCACTTCAACCCTGCCTGCAGCAGCTGCCACAGCCCCCACGACGGCCAGGGGCCCCACGGTGTAATGCTTGCCAATCGTTCGGAGGGCTGTGCCAGCTGCCACAACCTGGTCAGCATGGCAGCGGATCCCGCGGTTTCCGCCAAGGCCACCAGCTACCACAAGGTAATGGCAAACACTGACAGAAGCTGCCTGGACTGTCATGTCGGCATCGCCCACGTTACTGCGAAAGGTGTCGCGCCATTGATCTCCGAGGCCAGCAGCAGTCGTAAGGTGACCCTGTTCTACCCAGGCCAGTCCGACAGCGAGTGGTTGCTGAGCGAACATCCCGGCTCCCAGCCCCTGCGCCAGGGCAGCAGCTGCCAACAGTGTCACCGCGGCGAGGAAACCGCCATGGGCACGGCTCTTGCCGATGGCGCGTTTGCACCCGCCATCCGGGATCTCCAGGTAAGCTTCGGGACCAGCGCCGGCAGCCTGGTCGTGGACATCCAGTGGAGCGGCACGGCCGAAGAACAGGGTCTCGCGCTGCTGTGGGGTGACGACGGCAATGAGGAGCTGGCCCGTGCGGGCTGCTTTGCCGCCTGCCACAGCGACATGCCTGGCATGACCAGGGACCGCGGCCAGCAACTGGACAAATATCTGCTGGCCTCGCGCCTGCAGGAACGCCAGATCGGTCGCCCGGCGATTGTCCGGGACGCGGCAGGACTTGCTGCCCTGCGCGAGCAGGGCAACTTCGGCGAATTGTGGCAGATAAAGTTGCAACAACCTGCCGAGGTCCAAACCGGTGTCCTGCTGGCCGGAATCGACTGGCACCCGACCGCCCTGGTGCAGGGTACTGCGCGCCACCAGGACGGGCGGTGGCGTGTGACCCTGCGCCGGCCCCTAAAGCCTGAGGCGGGGGGGCTGTCCTTTGCCCTGGGGCGCGAGCTGACTCTGGGTATCGCCCTGCACGGCGTCGACAATCCCGGGGGCAAGCACTGGATATCCCTGCCCCTGACCTTTGCCACCGACGGCATCAACACCGACTTCAGGGTGAACTGATGCAGCTGCGCTGGCCATGGCTGATGCTGCTCCTGTGGTTGCCACCCCAGACCGGTCTGGCTGAGCAGGGGGGCGCTCCCAACTGCCTCGACTGCCATACGCTGACGGCCGATGTGGCAGTGCACGCGGTGTTCCAGACCGTGCACGGCGGCCTCGGCGGAGGCGGCAACGGCAGCTGCGTGGGCTGCCATGGAACCAGTGAGGAACACGCGCGCAACCCGGCGGGCCACATGCCCGGTGTCAGCTTCGGCCCGCGCTGGCTGTCACCGGCGGAGACGCGCTCGGATGCCTGCCTCGGCTGCCACAGCGGCGGCAGCGCCCTGCACTGGGCCGGCAGCGATCACCAGCGCGAGGGCATGGCCTGCGACAGCTGCCACGACAGTCACCGACAGCAGGACCCGGCGCTGACTGATACCGGGTCCCAGCAGGCCTGCCTGAGCTGCCACACCCGGGTTCAGGCCGAGCTGCTGCTGCCCTCGCGCCACCCCATCGCCGAAGGCAAGACCGCCTGCGGCGACTGTCATAACCCCCACGGCAGCCTCGGCGACGCCAGCCTGCACCAGGCGTCGGTAAGCGACAACTGCCTGCAGTGCCACCAGGACAAGCGCGGGCCCTTCCTCTGGGAGCACCCGCCGGCCGCTGAGGATTGTGCTCTTTGCCACCGGCCCCACGGAGCGGTACACGACCGTTTGCTCACCGCCCGAGGCCCCGCCCTGTGCCAGCAATGCCATGTTGCCGCGTTCCATCCCAGCCTGCCCTATGGGGCTGAGGGGCTGGCCGGCGGCAGCGGCAACCAGAATGTGCTGGGCAAGAACTGCCTCAACTGCCACAGCCAGGTTCACGGCTCCAACCACCCATCGGGTGCCAGGCTGACACGATGACACCGCTGCCACTCCACAGGCGATACCGACGACCTGCCTGGTGCCCCGCCTTGCTGGCATCCGTCTGCCTGACTGCGACTGCGGCCAGCGCCGGGGACCGCTTCGCGGGACTGCTGGCAGAGACCCGGCCCCTGGATACCCGCTGGCAGACTGACTATCGCGGCACCCTCGAGCTCGGGCTGGGCTACGTTAGCGCGCAGAATTTCATGGCGGGACAATACAACGGGCTGCAGGACGAGGGGGGAACGCTGCTGGGCAACCTGGACTGGCGACGCTTCAGCGGCGCCGAGGCGTTCTGGCAGGTATCGCTTTCGGACCTGGGACTGGATACCCGGGAGGGGGAGCTGCGCTGGGGCGTTCCCGGCAAGCTGCTGGTAAGCGCCGGATTCGACCACCAGCAGCAGGTACGCAACGACAGCGGCGCAACGCCATTTCGGGGCGATGCCGACCTGATCCTTCCCGGGGACTGGGTGAGCGGCCTGACCACGGCGAGCTGGACCTCGCTGCCCGGTTCGCTGCAGCGCTTTGACCGGGAGCTGGAGCGCAACACCTACAAACTCGCGGTGGACAGCCGGCTCAGCGACCACTGGCAGCTGGGCTCCAGCCTGCGCTACGGTACCCGCAAGGGCACGGCAGACACCGGCGCCGCCATATATATCGATGCTGCCTCGGGCGATGCCGTGTTGCTGCCCGCGCCCGTCGACCACCGCACCCTTGAGGCGGATGCACGCCTGAGCTTTACCGGGGAACGCCTGCACCTGCAGGGCAGCCTGGCCTGGTCTGACTTCGACAACCGGGATGATGCCCTGCGCTGGCAGAACCCCTACAGCAGCTTTGGCCCGCGGGTACGCTACCCCGCCGGTGAGGGTGCCCTGGCGTTGGCACCCGACAACAGCCAGACCAGCGCCAGGCTCAGCGGCCACTACCTGTTCGCTCCGCGCCTGCGCCTGCAGGTCGACGCCAGTCACGCCGTCGCAGAGCAGGACCAGGCCCTGCTCCCCTACTCCACCAACCCCGCGCTGGAGGTGTTCGAAGCACTGCCGCGGGAAAGCCTCGATGGCGAGGTCGCGACCACCCACGCCCGCACCCGGCTGCTGTGGCAGCCGCGTCCAAAGCTCAACCTGGAACTGGCCTACCGCCTGCGTGACCGTGATTACAGCACGCCCCGCGACGGCTACCGCTACATCCCGGGGGATGGTGGCGACCAGTCACGGCCTGAGCTCACCGTTTACAGCCGCAGCCATGATCTGCGCAGCGAGACCCTGGAACTGGAGGCGGGTTACCGCCTGCCCCTGCGCGGCAAGCTGACCGCGGGCTACGCCTGGGAGGAAATACGGCGCCGCAACGCGGCGAGCGAGGAAACCGTCGAGGACCGCTACAGCATCGAATACCGCGTCCAGCCCTGGCAGTCACTGAACGCAAAGTTCGGCCTCAGCTGGGCAGACCGGGCTGCGGACACCTACCAGTGGGACCAGTCCTGGTTTGCGCTGCTCGACAGCGCGCTGATCAACGCCACGCCCGACAACCAGCGCTTCAGCAACCACCCGCTACTGAGCCAGTATTACCTCGCCAACCGCGAACAGCAGCAGGTGAAGCTGGACCTGAATTATCTCCCGGACCCGCGCTGGAGCGTCAACCTGAACCTGCTGTGGCGCGAGGACGACTTCGACAAATCCATCCTTGGCGTCACGGAGACCCAGCTGCAAAGCCTGCAAATCTCGGCCAGCTATCTGCCCTCCTCCACCATGCAGCTCAACTTGCACGCTGGGCTGGACCGCTATGAGGCCGACCAGGGCAGCCGCGCCTTTCGCGGCGGCCAGGAAAAGAACGCCTTCGCCACTCTGCCCCCGCTGCCTCAGGCCAGTGACCCCGCACGTAACTGGTTCCTTGCCAGCCGCGATGACAGCCTGGTGCTGGGTGCACTGCTCAAGTGGCAGCCGCGGGAGCAACTGGAATTCGAACTGGACTATCGCTTCGTGGACACCGAGGCCGCGCAGGACTTCAGCCCGGTGGCGGCGGCGGACCTCGACCCGGCCAGCTTGCCTACCGTGGATACCCGTCTACACCAGATCGATGCCAGCGGGCTCTGGCACTGGCAGGAGGCGCTGTCCATTCGTCTTCACTACCGCTATTACCGCTACCAGACCAACGACTGGGCCTGGGACCAGGTGGCGGCGGACACAATCGACAAAGTGCTGACCTTCGGCCAGCGCAACCCCAATGAAACCGTGCATTACATGGGCCTGTCAGTGCTGTACCGCTGGCAATGAGGCTCCGGGAGAGGTCCGACATGAAAATTTTTGGTGCAAGGACAGTACTGGCGAGCCTGCTGGCGTTGCTGGTTGCCTGCGGCGGCGGAGGCGGCGGTGACCGCGCGCCCGGAGTCGAGCCCGGCCCCGCCCCGCCCGGAGGGAGCGTTACGCCACCCCCCCCGGTGATTCCGGAGGCGAACCCCGCTCCCTTCGCCGAGGCGAGGGCCCTGTTTCCCTTTATCACCGACGTGACCATTCCCGAAGACGGTCGCCCCGTGGTGGACTTCCAGTTGAGTGATGAACGCAACAACGCCATCACCGACCTCAGCCCGGCCAATGTGCGCTTTATCATCGCCAAGCTCACCCCCTCGGCCCAGGGCAACCTCAGCGGCGACTGGCAGTCCTACATCAACAGCATTGAGCAGCCCGGTGTCGGGCCTGGCACACAGGCCCGCCTGCGCGCCACGACCGAAGCCAATGGGGAGTTCAGCAACAACGGTGATGGCAGCTACCGCTACCGCTTTGCCACCGCCCTCAACGCCCTGCCCGGTTCGATACTCTCCCAGGCCGAGCTCGAGGGCCTGGACCTCAGCTACGACCCCGCCCTCACCCATCGCGTTGCCATCCAGTTCTCCGGCGGACTGGTGCCCGCCAACCCCGATTACGATTTCATACCCGCGACCGGCGCCACCGATGGCCTGTTCCGGCGCCAGATAGCCGCAACGGCGAGTTGCAACAGTTGCCACGACCAGCTGGCCCTGCACGGCGGTGGCCGGGTCGAAATGAACTACTGTGTCACCTGCCATAACCCGGGTTCCACCGACGCCAACAGCGGCAACACCGTGGATATGAAGGTGATGATCCACAAGATTCACATGGGCGCCGACCTGCCCAGCGTGCAGGAAGGCGGCGAGTACTCTATTTACGGCTTCCGGGACACCAAACACGACTACTCGGGGCTGCACTATCCACAGGACATCCGCCTCTGTGTGAACTGCCACGCCGGCACCGCCACCGGCGGCGAGCGCAAGGAGATCTTCCTCACCAGCCAGGGTGACAACTGGGCGGAGTATTCATCCATCGCCGCCTGCGGCAGCTGCCACGACACGTTTGACTTCAGCCGTCACGCGGGAGGCCAGGAGGACGACTCCCGCTGCGCCAGTTGCCACGCTCCCGGCGGTCGCGCCGGCAGCATTGCCGACAGCCACCGTATCCTGTTCAACGAGGCCAGGGAGGCGTTCAATGCCGAGGTACTGGCCGTGGAGAACAGCGCGCCAGGGCAGAGGGCCCGGGTCAGCTTCCGCCTCCGCAATCCCCTTACCGGGGATGACTACGACCTCACCAACGATCCGCTCTGGAAGCGGCCAGGCAGCGCGCTCAACATTCGCCTGGCCTGGGATACGCGCGATTACCACAACACCGGGAACAACAGCTCGACCGCCAGCTCCATAGTTACCAGCGCGTTGTCCGCAGGTGTACCCAATGGCGATGGCAGCTACAGCGTAACCATGGACCTGCCGGTACCTGATGCCAATGTTGCGCCAGGTATCGCCGCGACCGGGAGCGGGGTGGCGATTGTAGAGGGGCGTGCCGCCGTGGACCTGGAGGGTGAAGGTACATTCACCAACGTGCCGGTCGGCGATGCCCACACATTCTTCACCATCGACGAAGCAAACGGCGTGGCCACCGCGCGCCGACAGTCGGTGGACCTGGATAAATGCCTGGCTTGCCACGGCTCCCTGGTCCTCCATGGCAGCAATCGCGCCGACAATATCGACAGCTGTGTGAGCTGTCACAACCCGCGCAATACGGACCGGGATGTGCGTGCGATCGCCGTGACGCCGCCCACTGACGGCAAGCAGGAGGAATCCATCGACTTCAAGTCCATGATTCATGCCATCCACGCCCCCTCAATCCGTGACAATCCGCTGCAGGTTGTCGGGTTTCGCGGTTTTACCACCTATGTCTACGATGAGGATTCCGTGCACTACCCTGGACGGCTGGATAACTGCCTCGCCTGCCATACCAGCGACGGCTACCAGCTACCACTGGCCGACGGTGTGCTGGGCACTACTGTCAATACGGGTGACAACCGCGAGGACCCGCGGGACGATACGGTCGCGACACCCATGGCCACGGCCTGTGCCGGCTGCCACGACAATGCCGTTGCCCGGGGCCACATGACCACGAATGGCGCCAACTTCGCCACCAGCCAGCGGGCTATCGACAGTGGCGAGGTGGTTGAACAGTGTGCAGTCTGCCACGGGGAGGGCCGCTCGCAGGATGTATCCGCCGTCCATGGGCTGAGGGCAACACCCGGCTTCTGAGCCAAGGTTCGCTTAAATGGAAGATAGGATTCGAAATATTCCAATATACTGATCAAATCGGTGCCGCTAGAATCGTGGACAGTTACAGGGGCAATCCACGTGCCCCTGCGCCAACTGCCAACCTACACAAGGAGTTACCATGATTTCTGACGGCCGAGTACCCCACACAGTGTTCAAGACCCGCGTGCGCGATGAGTCAGTCGGCGGCGACAATCCCTACCGTTGGCAGGACACCACCACCGACGACATCTTCGCCGGCAAGAAGGTCATCGTATTCTCCCTGCCCGGAGCCTTCACCCCGACCTGCTCTTCAAACCACCTGCCCCGCTATGAGGAGCTTTACGAGGAGTTCAAGGCTGCCGGCGTTGACGCTATCTACTGCCTGTCCGTGAACGATGCTTTCGTCATGTTCCAGTGGGGCAAGCACGTCGGTGCCAAGAACGTAAAGATGCTGCCTGACGGCAACGGCGAGTTCACCCGCAAGATGGGTATGCTGGTCGACAAGTCCAACCTGGGTTTTGGCATGCGCTCCTGGCGCTACTCCATGCTGGTCAACGACGGCAAGATCGAAAAGCTCTTCTCCGAGCCCGATTTCGGCGATGTCTGCCCCACCGACCCCTTCGAGGTCTCTGACGCCGACACCATGCTGGCTTACCTCAAGGGTACAGAGTCCAAGGGCGTCGCAGAGCCCAGCAAGGCCTTCATCGGCTGATCACTGCCCACTTACCCCCTCGGCGCCCTTAACGGCGCCATTTTTAGTCAAAAAAAAAGGCGCCGCAAAGGGCGCCTTTTTCGTTGTCGGCCAATCAATATTCGTAAGAGACATCCAGGCCGTAGGTGCGCGGAGGTCCATACTGCTCTGTGATGATGCCGAGACCGCCGAAATTGATGCCGAAGGTTGGGTAGTCGTCGTTGGTCAGATTCTTGACCCACAGCGCGACGGACAGCATGCCGTCGCCAACCGGTACATTTTCCAGGCTGAAGCGGGCATTTACCAGGGTCCGCTCGTCCATGACCAGGTGGTCATAGATGAAGGGTTCCCCGGCATAGTTGCCCGTCCATAGCGCGGTTTCGTTCCAGGCATCCTGCCAGCTGGTTTGCACATAGCCACGAACGTCGCCAATGCTGGTGCGGGCGAACACGTAGTCCGCAGACGCAGACAGCTGGTTTCCGGGTGCAGAACCACGCTTGGCGGCATCTGTGGTGTCAAGGCAGGTCTGCGGGACATTGGTCCCGCACAGTTCCGGGAACTCCTCGAATTCACCATGGACGTAGGCATAGCTCAGGCTGAGAATGAGGTCTTCTGCGGGTGCCGCGAGGATCTCCAGCTCACCACCCCAGCGATCGGCCTTGCCGGCATTGGCAATCAGGCTGGTCGCGGTGCCGCCCCGGGTTTCGATCTGTGAAACCTGGAGGTCGTCATAAACATAGGTATACAGTGAGCCATTGATGCGCAGGCGGTTATCCCACCAGTCGCTCTTCATGCCAATTTCCCACTGTTCGATGGTTTCTTCCTCGAAGGGGTTGGCAAACACCTCACCGTTGAACCCGCCACTGCGATAGCCGGTGGAGAAGCGGACAAAGGTGTTGATATCGTCAGTCAGCTGGTAGGCAGCGGTGAGGTTGCCGCTGACGTTATAGAAGTTTTCCTGCAATTCGGCCTGTGCGGGGATGCCAGAGGGCGGCGCGCCGAAGGGACGGTTCAGGTAATCGTAGAAGATTTCCTTGTCCTCCTCGGTGTAGCGCAGGCCAGCGGTAAGCGACAGGCGGTCATCCAGCACCTGCGGGCGCCACGTCGCCTGACCAAACGCGGCGAACGACTCGGTCGTGTAGTCGTAGTTTTGCAGGCTGGTACCACCCAGTGGCGCCAGGAAAACAGCGCGACGGTCGTATACGGCCTCGTCGTCGAAGTAATACAGGCCGAGAACATAATCGACGCGATCGGTCGCTCCGATAATGTTGAATTCCTGGGAGAATTGCTCGTACTCAGAGTCGGTGTCCTGTCGGCTGTGGAAACCGCCCACGGAGTCCACACCGCTCCAGAAAAAATCGGCGGTGGGATTGCGCATGCCGCCCGCGGCGAAGTAGGCCGAACCCAGCTGCAACAGGATCAGGTCATTCATGGCGCCCACGCCGTTGCCATCCAGGCTGTTGTCGATGTCCTCGAGGTCTCCGAAAACATAGGTCTCCATCTCGCGATAGGCCGTGATGGATTTGAATGTAATATCGCCCAGCGCACCAAAATTACCCGCGTCCCAGGTCAGGGTAAGCGCGTGGCCACTGACTTCGTTGTCGGATACGGGGGTATTGTCGGCCGCGCCGCTGCTGCGGCGCCCCTGGCCAGCTGTCTCCCGGTCACGATACACCGCCAGGGTCTGGTCCATCGAGGGAATCAGGCGGTTGGCGATACGTGGATCCGCCGCGGGGTTCTGCAGCAGCAGGGGCAGGAAGCTGCGCAGCTGGGCCAGGGTTTCAACCCGGGTGCTGCCGTTGAGGGTGACAGGGGTGAACCCTATGACCTGCTGCAAAGCGCCGTTTTCGTCCAGTCGGCTTTCATCATAGGAGTAATCCAGGACAAGGGCGTCGGTAAGCTCCCACTTCAGGGCCAGCCGCCAGGCCTGGCGATCGATGCTGTCAAAGCCTTCACCACCACTGGTATTGTCATACAGCGGATCGCGCTCGCGGGTCTGGTAACCGAAACTCGCCGACAGACGGCCAGGACCCTCGCCGATCTCACCGATCGCAGGCATGTCAGCGTTCAGGCGCAGGGCGCGCTCATCATACCGGCCGACCGTACCCTTGACCCGGAAGCCGAGCTCACCCGAGGGCTGGCGGGAGATGAAGTTGACGGCGCCGGCCGTGGAGTTACGGCCGTAGAGCGTACCCTGGGGGCCACGCAATACTTCGATCCGCTCCAGCTCCGCAACTTCCATGCCCGAGCCATTCATCTTGCCGATGTAGACACCGTCCATGTAGATGCCCACAGCGGGGTCGGTAGAGAGATTGGCACCGCTACCGCCGCCAAATCCGCGAATCGCGAGACTGGTCGCCCCGCGGGAACCGGGGGCGTCGAAGCCGGAAACACCGGGAACTTCCCCGATGAGGCTGCTGGTGCTGTTGAGGCCGCGCTGTTCCAGCACTGTCTCGGACAGCGCAGATATGGAAATCGGGGTTTCCTGTGTTGTCTCCGCACGTTTCTGGGCGGTGACAATCACCTCTTCCAGGGCACCGACCTGTGCCTGGGCCGCCATAGCCATGGTCATAACGAGGGACGACAGGGCCAGCGCCAGCGGGCGTGGGCTAAACCGGGGATATTTGCTCATGGGGGTCCTCATAAACGGTTGATGCATTTATAGCCGCGCCGCCCAATGGCAGTGCAGGTGTCTTATGGATTAGGCCGTGGTGACGCACCGCAAAAAACTTGGCCTGCGGTCAGGTTTTATACGGCGGGCCAACTTTACACGTGGGCTCAGCGCGCGGCCAGTGCGGACGGGGAAAAATAGGCTGCGTTGGTGCAAATAGGAATACTGCTTTCAGATTGCCCGCGGACGGGGCGCGAGGAAGCCTACCGCGGGTCCTGCGCAGTAACGGAAAAGCCCGATCCCAGGAAAGATGCCGCCACGGCAAGCTCCACGTCCACGCTGAACTTGGGGTCCGCAAGCCAGCTCAGCAGGCCGTAGACATAAATGCCGGTGATGTAGTGGGTGATGCGCTCCACGCTGATGTCGGTGCGCACCTCGCCCCGGGCGACACCATCGCGGAGCATGCCGCAGAAGCTGTCGTGCAGCGATGGCCAACGATGCTGGTTGGTGCTGTGGATAGGGTCTTCATAGGCACGCAGGGCGAGAATCAGCAGGGCGCGGGTGAGCATCGGGGTCTTGCGGGTCATCTCCGCGCCGTAGGCAAAGAATCGCGCCAACTGCTCCTGCGCGGTTCCTCCCTCACTGCGGAAACGTTCTATGGCCGCCGCGAAACGTTGATCCACACCGGGCACCAGCGCCTGCAGAATGGCCATCTTGCTGGGAAAATAATTGAACAGGGTGGGCTTGGAAATATCCGCAGCCTCGGCGAGAGCCTCGACCGTCACTGCATCATAACCCTGCCGGGTAAACTGGCGCAGGGCGCCCTGCAATATCCGCTCACGGGTCTCGCGTTTCTTGCGCTCCCGCCGCCCCTCGAGCTGTGGCGCTGCATTCATGGCTTTAACCGACGTCTATTATTTTACTGACAAAGCCAATCTAGCGCGAAACCTTATCCATTTCCACTGTCTTGCAGAGATTTACGCGTTAGCGCCGATAGGCGCGCATGTTCAGTCCAAAGGCGGCCACCAGATCGCGCATCAGCTCCACAACACCACCACCGAAGGTATTGATCTGGCATTTGCGGTATTCCTCCTCCAGCTCACCGTGCAGGACCGCGCCCGGGCTGCTGCGATGCAGGGTACTGGCGGGCCCCATGGCGTCCATCAACAGTCGGTAGACCGCGATCAGCCCCTCGGTGCTGAATGCCTTCATGGCAGAGGCATAGGCCACCTCGGGTTCACCCTGCTCCATGCTCCATGCCATGCGCCAGGTCATCAGCCGCATGGCCTCCAGGCGGGCGTAGGATTCAGCCAGCAGGCGCTGCACGGTGGGGTCGTCAACGGGGCGCCGGCCCGCAACCGGCTCCCGCGCCCAGGCCAAAACGTCTTCATACAGGCCATAGGCGTAGATGCCGATCGCGGCGAGCCCCACCCGCTCATGGTTGAGCTGGGAGGTAATCAGCTTCCAGCCACCGTTAACTTCCCCACAAATCATGTCGTGGGGGCAACGGACGTCATTGTAGTAGCTCATGTTGGTGCGCACGCCCCCCACTGTGTGGATGGGCGCAAAGCTGAAACCCGGCTGGTGGGCGTCGACCATAAAGATACTGATACCCGCGTGGGGCCGGGTGGCGGCGGGATCGCTGCGTGCAGCCAGCCAGATATAGTCAGCTGCCTCAGCACTGGAGGTATAAACCTTGGTGCCGTTGATCACCCAGTCGTCGCCTTCCCGAACAGCAGTGGTCTTCAGCGCCGCCAGGTCGGAGCCCGCGTCCGGTTCCGTGTAGCCAATGGCAAAGTGCAGCTCTCCCGCGGCTATTTTCGGCAGGAAGAAGGTCTTGTGAGCCTCAGAGCCGTGGGCCATTATCGCCGGCGCGACCGTGGAGATCGTCACGAAAGGCAGCGGCGCATTGGCCAGCTGGGCCTCTTCGAAAAATATCATCTGGTCCATGGGGCCACGGCCATGACCGCCGTACTCCCGGGGCCAGCCCAAAGCCAGCCAGCCGTCTTTGCCTATCTGGCGGATAACCGATTTGTAGGCATCGCCGCCCTCGTTGCCGCGCGTGGCCTCTTTCAGTTCAGGCGTCATCAGGGACTGAAAATAGTCGCGCAGCTCCGCCCTCAGGGCCTTCTGTTCCGCTGTGTGTTCGATATACACCTGGGCTGATCTCCGGGGGACGTTGATGAGACCCGGATTATTATTGATCTTGAATCCAAATTCAATAATAATCCTGAACCACGATGAGGAGTCCGCGCCATGCCAGCAGCCACTGACAAAACCAGCGCCCGCCGCCCCAAGGGCGAGCTGGCGCGCGAGCGGCTGAAAGCGGCGGCTGTGGCGGTACTGGAACGAGTGGGCTACCACCAGCTGCGGATCAAGGACGTCACCGCTGAAGCCGGCGTCGCGGCCGGGCTGTTCCATCACTACTACAGCGACCTGAAATCCCTGGTCGAAGAAATCCTGGATGAGTACATCGCGGAATTTGAGGCAACCGGGCACATAGAGCGGGAGGTCAGCAAAGGCGACTGGTTCAATCGCCTGCGCTCGCACTACGAAGTCGCGGTGCGCAAGCACAGCGAGCACCCCGGCATCATGAACTGCATCAGCCAGTTCTGCGCGGATGACCCGGCCTTCCGGGCGCGCTGGCAGGCCTCCTACAATCGGCGCCTGCAGTTGCTGGCGGATGTGTTCCCCTACGTGTTCCCGGACAGCGAGCTCGCGGCTCACGAGGTACGGCTTATGGTCCACGCCCTGAGTGGGATCGGCCAGGATGTCCTGCGGGAGCGGTATATCGAGCGCAACACCGATTTACTGTCCCCGGAACTGTCCGAGGCGGAAATGGCGGAGTGGCTGGCGGCGCTGTTCTACAGGGGGCTGTTCGCCCGCAATCCACCCCGGACCCAGCTGAATCATACCCGCAAGATCCTGTCGCTGACACGATAGGACAATACCCGGGCGCAGGCCGCGCGCCGGCTATCAATTTGGAGAGACATCGATGGACTTTTCCCTGACTGAAGACCAGACCGCGATTGCCGATCTGGCGGAAAAAATCTTTCGCGAGCAGGTGGACGACGCCGCCCAGGCTAACTACCAGGACAGGTTCAACACCGGCCTCTGGCAAACCCTTGCCGACGCCGGGCTGACCGGACTGGGCCTGGCGGAACAGCACGGGGGCTCGGGAATGGACTTTATTGCCCAGTGCCTCGTGGTGCAGGCCCAGGGGGCGGTACTTGCACAGATACCGCTGGCGGAAACCTTGCTTGCAGCCCAGGCTCTGGAAGCAGGCGGTGTCAGCGAAGGGCTGGCGAGGGTTGCCGCAGGCAGCGCCTGGTTGAGCCTGTCGCTCGCCGAGGGGCTGCACCTGGATGCCGGCACCGTGCGAGGCGAACTGGACATGGTGCCCTGGGCGGAAGGTGCGCTGTATGTGGTGGCACGGGCCGACGGGCGCCTGGTCGCGTTCGCCCCTGCGGAAGCAGACATGGAGCTTGAGCCACAACGGGTCAGCAATGGCCGCCCCACCTGCCGGGTGCTGTTGCAACGTGCACAGGCTCTGGATCTCGGTGGAGCCGAGGCTATCACCCGTCTGCAGCAGCGCCAGCAGGTAATGGTCGCGGCCCTGCAACTGGGCGTAACCCAGGAGGCACTGCAGCGCACTGCCGCCTACACCTGCGAGCGCAAACAGTTTGGCAAGCCCCTGGCGGCCTTCCAGGCAGTGGCGCATCGCGCCGCTGACGGCTACATGGACATCGAGGCCCTGCGCGGGGTGGTCGACAGCGCCATGTGGCGGCTGGCCGAGGGACTGGATGCCACCCTGCAGGCAGGTGCCGCTCGCTGGTGGGCTGCTGAAACCTGCCACCGGGTCAGTCACACCGCCCAGCACCTGCACGGCGGGATTGGCGCGGACCTCCAGTACCCCATTCACCGCTATTTTCTCTGGGCAAAGCAACTGGAGTTTGATCTCGGTGGTGCGGCCCATCAGCTGGCGGCGATGGGACGTCACCTGGCCAGCGACAACCAGTCCGGTATCACCCTGTAGGCAACGCTATAACCGCGCATGACAAATAATATGGAGCCAACAATGAACGCATTGCAGTTCGAGAACATTGAAGACCGCCACCTGGGTCGGGCGCTGGCCATGCAAGCCGCCCAACAGCCCGATGCGACCTACATCATGTTCGGAGCCACGCACTACAGTTTCGCGGACGCCAACCGCAAGGTAAACGAACTGGCCGCCGGCCTCTCCGCCCTGGGGCTGGGGCGCGGCGACCGCGTCGCCTTCTACATGACCAGCGCACCCGAGGTCATTTTCCTGGCCCTTGCCAGCAACAAGCTTGGCGCGGTCTGGACGCCGATCAACTCCGACTACAAGGGGACCTGGCTATCCGAGACGATCAACCGCAGCCGGCCAAAAGTCGTGGTGACAGACGCCGACCACGCTGCCCGCCTGGCAGACGTCAGGGACGACCTGGATGCTGTCGAGTTCGTTGTCCTTGGTGATGTTGCAGCTTTGCCCGGCGCGACGGACTTCGACAGCCTGTACCGCGTCGGTGCCCCGGAGCCGGATATGAGCGGCCAGAGCTACGGCGACACCAGTGCCATTTTGTGGACCTCGGGCACTACCGGCCGCTCCAAGGGTGTAATGCAGAGTCACAACGTCTGGTTCAACGCGGTCGCCTCCGGGGACGCCCTCTTCGGCACTCGCCCCGGCGACGTAATCTACACTGTTCTGCCCATGTACAACTCCGCCGCCTGGGTGACCTCCATCCTCCGTTCGCTGATTGTGGGAATTCCCCTGGCCATCGACAGCGCTTTCTCGGTAAAGAACTTCTGGGATCGGGTCGACTACTACGGCGCCACCCAGAGCTTCACCCTCGGCGCCATGCATATGTTCCTGTGGAATGCCCCGGAAAAGCCCGATGATGCAGCGCACAGCCTGCGCAAGCTGATGGCCGTGCCGATGCCAGCCGACGTCGCCGCACCGTTCAGCGAGCGCTTCGACCTGGAACTCCTGCCCCAGGGCCTGGGACAGAGCGAGGCGATGCAGCTGGTCATCGTGCGCCCCGACGAGGCCTCCCTGCCTCCCGGTAGCTGCGGCAAGCCCTCCGCTGTGCTGGACGCCAGACTGGTCAACGACCAGGGCGACGATGTGGCAGTGGGTGAACCCGGCGAACTGTGGGTGCGCCCGAAGAGGCCCTTCGTGATTTTCAACGGTTACTTCGACGACCCGGCAGCGACCGCCGCTGCCTATGAAGGCGAATGGTACAAGACCGGCGACATGCTCAAACGAAATGCCGACGGCTATTACTTTTTTTCTGACCGCAAGAAGGATGCCGTCCGCCTCAAAGGCCGTAATATCTCGACGTTCGAAGTGGAAATGGCAGCCAGGCGCCACCCTGCGATTGCCGACTGCGCGGCTTTTGGCGTGCCCAGCGACATCCTGGATTCAGAGACCGAGCTCAAGCTGAACGTCATCCTGAAGCCGGATGCCCGCCTGGCGCCGGAGGAGCTGGCACAGTTCATCAATGCCAACGCGCCCTATTTCTTCGTGCCGCGCTACATTGAGCTGGTCGACAGCCTGCCGTATACGCCAACCAACAAAGTACAGAAGTTCAAGTTGCGGGAAGCCGGCCTGGGCCCTAACACCTGGGACGCAAACAAGGCCGGGTTCAAGGTACAGCGTTGACAAGCTGGGGGAAGCGTTGAATCCCCGCTACTCAGGTACCCCGTGGGCACGCCGGAGACGGTCAATCTCGGCCTGGTCCAGCAGCGGGTCGCCCTGGGCGTGGCGCCAATGCAAAAGCGCGTTCTGGAGTTCTCCCAACGTTTGCTGGTGGCGCGTCGAGGTCGCTAGATTGACTCTCTCGTAGGGATCGTTATTCAGGTCATACAGCTCCCAGGCCGGAGGAGCGGCAAGAGTCTCGTAGGCCCTGACGACCACCGGGTCCAGCTCGTTGCTCGCCGCAGGTCGCGCCTTGCCCTGAAAGATGATCGGGTTCGGCCGCTGGGACTCCAGATTGTGAATCAGCTTGAAACGAGCATTGCGCACGGACCGGCGTGGATAATAGTGCTCCCTGGCGTGACTGGTGTATTCCGTAAAAAGTAGCTTGCGCCAGTCCGCCGGCGGCGCGTTCCACATGACGTCCCGAAGAGAGCGACCCGAACCTGGTACAGAGTCTTCGCCTACGGCATCGAGAATAGTCGGCAACAGGTCCACAGTAGAAACCAGCGCCTCGCTGCGCAGGCCTTTAACGCCAATACCCGGCCAGACCACAATCAGCGGCACTGCCACCCCTGCTTCATAGGAGGTCGTCTTCGCCCGAATGAACGGTACGCCGTGATCGCCCACGATTATCACCAGCGTGTTCTCCAGCAACTGGTTGCGCTGCAACAGCTGCAGGAGAAACCCAACCCCCGTGTCCAGGCGACTTACCGCGTTGTAGTAAATGGCGATTTCCTCCCGGATTTCGGGCCCATCCAGACCGAGGTAGGGAAATGGCGCGATATCGTCCGCCGTCTGGGGATCGGCCGGGAAGCCCATGAACTGGTTGGTCTGCGCGTCGAATTCACGGTGGGGGTCGAAGAGATTGACGTAAAGAAAGAACGGTTTGCCCCGCGCCTGCGCCAGGAATTGCTCGGCCCTGTCCCGGACCTGCAGAATATCCCGGGTAGCCGCCCCATTGTCACCGTCGGCCCAGCGGTAGTCGAATGGAAACGCCTCGCTGGGCGCGATGTGCAGTTTACCGAGAATACCGGTGAAATAGCCGGCTGAGCGGAGCAGGCCCGGCAGCGTGGCAATACCGGGTTTGAGGTGATACTCGGGCAGGCTGGCGGCCAGTCCAAGCTGGCCATTCTGTGATGGGTAGAGACCAGTGAGGATGGAACTGCGAGAGGAACTGCAGGACGCCTGTGTGACAAAGGCGCGCTCGAACAGCACCCCTCGCTCAGCCAACTCGTCAATATTCGGGGTCCTGGCGAAGTTGTCGCCGTAACTCCCCAGGGTCCGCCCCAGATCATCGGCGGTGATCAGGAGAACATTGAGACGATCGCTCACCGTCTCGTCGGGAAGCGAATCCTCCCCCGCCCCTTCACACCCCGACAGCAGGGCAGCGAAGATCACAACAGATACAGTACACCGACTAAATGTGCGGAATGCCATTGGCGCCTTCCAGGTAGACCAGATGGTGGAGAGGGCCTCGCAGATCGCAGCCCAGATTTGCGCCGACATTATCTCACGGTTGTGGCTGTTGGCTAGAGCCCAGAGGTGGCCAGCGGGCTA